>JAQXFO010000088.1 GCA_029005135.1 Lachnospiraceae bacterium | reverse complement strand
GGCTCGGATCTGGCCATGCTGCCGGTCCGAACGGCCCGGGAGGTGCCGAAGGAGGCGATTTTTGCCTGTATGGCGTCTCTGAATGGCGTGGTGGTCGAGGCACCGGTCAGGACCGGTGATATCGTCGTGCCGGATGCCGGCGGCACGGGTGTTCCCTTTGTGGCGGCCCGGGATGCCGCCGGAAAATAGGTCTTGCACATCCCACATCACTTTGTTATAATCTCAAGTGCTGTATAAACAGTCGTGGAGAGGTACCGAAGCGGTCATAACGGGGCGGTCTTGAAAACCGTTTGTCGGCAACGGCGCATGGGTTCGAATCCCATCCTCTCCGCTCAATGGAGGAAATCCCTGAATGGGGGTTTCCTTTTTTATTTGCAAAAAATCGCATACACACGGCCGCCGCATAGGAGAAGAGCAGCTGACTCTTCTCCTTTCTTGTTATATATGTTGCAAAATATATCAAATAAATCGTGAAAAAGCACGGTATATGCAATTTATATTGCAATTAAAAGCGAAATATGCTATTTTGAAAACACTAAAGTTGCAAAATAAATCATATAGTTGCATGTTATCACAGGAAGCCCGCCTATGACAGATTCTTCTCTTCGTGCGAAACGATATAAGAATATTCTGACTTATCTGGAAGCCCATCAGATGATCACGATCCGGGAGGCTGCCGAGATCAACGGCGTATCGGAGGCGACGGCCAGGCGGGATCTGGACGATCTGAATGAGGCGACACAGGTTCAGCGGCAGCACGGCGGCGCGGTGCTGAAAACGGATTTCCGTGAGGAGACGCTCCACAACGAGAAAAAGAAACAGAATCTCGATGCGAAAAAGCGCATAGCCAACAAAGCCGGGGAAATGATTCACGACGGCGCCAGCGTACTTCTCGACACAGGAACGACGACGTATCAGCTGGGCAAGCTTCTGAAGAACCGCAAGTATCTGACAGTTATTACCAACAATCTGGAGATTGCCGAAAAGATCGATCTGGATGTCACCTCAAGCCTTATCGTGATCGGCGGAATTCGGCGCAAGGCTTACAGCTCCATAACCGGGGCCATGGCGGCGGAGCAGATCAGAAGTCTGCATGCGGATATCGCTTTTATCGGGGCGGATGCCGTTGATGCCGATCAGGGTGTCTTCAACAGCAACATGGAAGAACTGGAGACAAAACAGGCGGCCATCAGCTGCGGTCAGAGAACGGTTCTGCTCGTTGATCATACCAAATTCGCCGGAAAGGCTCTGGTAAAAGTCTGTGATATGGATCGCTTCGATTGTGTCATTACCGACAGGGAAATGCCGGACGAGACCCTCGAGCGCCTGCGCGGCAAGGTTAAGCAGTTGTTCATCGTATGAACAAATAAATATAAAAAGGAGATAACTCATGGTTTCAAACGAGAAAATTATTCAAAGTGCTCTGGCGACTTTTGCCAATGAAGCTCATGCTGTGGCGGAGCTGGCGAATACCGTTGACATGGAAGCCTATGTCAAAGCGGTCAGAATGATTGCTTCCTGCCGGGGTCATATCATCACTTCCGGCTGCGGGACTTCCGGTGCGGCGGCCAAGAAGATCTCTCAGGTCTTCAACTGCGTGGACCGCGCGTCTCAGTTCCTCAATCCCGCCGATGCGCCCCACGGCGATTACGGCATGATCCGCGAAGGTGACATTATCATTATCATCTCCAAGGGCGGCAAGACCGTGGAGATGGAGAGACTGATCCCGGTGGCACGGACACGCGGCGCCTCCATCATCGTCTGCACCGAGAATCCCGAGGCCCCGATCGTCAGAGATGCGGATGTGGCTCTGATCCTGAGCACCGGCCCGGAGGCAGAACCGGAGCAGTGCCTCTCCACGACCAGTGTCACCGCCGTTTTTGCCCTGTTTGACGCGATCTCCATCAACTGCATGATGCTGAACGGCATCGGCAGAGAGTATTTCAAGACAGTCCATCCGGCGGGCGGCGTCGGTGCCATGCTGGCAGCAGAGGAGTAAGCTATGCGTCTTATTAACGGACATACCATAGAAGAAGCCAGCCGCATCACCGCCGATATTTTTGCCGGTGTGATCCGGGAAAAACCGGATGCGGTTCTGGGACTGGCCACCGGCAGCACCCCGATCGGTTTGTATGAGGCGCTGACCGATGATTACCGGACGGGGCTTCTTGATTTTTCCCGGGTCAGTACGATCAACCTGGACGAATATGTGGGCCTGTCCCGTCAGCATGAACAGAGTTTCGGCTATTTCATGGACAAGCATTTCTTTTCCAGGGTCAACATTCCCGAAGAGAACATCATGCTGATCGACGGAAACGGTGATCCCGACGCACAGGCGGACCGCTACGAAGCCTTTTTTGACAACCGGTCGATCGATGTTCTGATCCTCGGTATCGGCAATAACGGCCATATCGGCTTCAACGAGCCGGAGTCGGTCTTCCGCATGAAGACGCACAGGGTGGCCCTGGTGGAATCCACCATCGAAGCCAATTCCCGCTTCTTTGCTTCCAAAG
>JAQXFO010000087.1 GCA_029005135.1 Lachnospiraceae bacterium | reverse complement strand
CACCGCGTCGGCACCCTGACCGCCGGCATCTGCCTTATCGCCGGCGGCATCCTCTTTTTTCTCAAGTCATTTGAGCTGATCCCGCTGGACTATCTGACGATCCTGTCTCTGTGGCCGGTCATTCTCATCGGGCTCGGCCTGGAGCTTCTGCTGAGTCATTTCCGGAGCGACACCTTCATCTACGACAAGGGCGCGATCGGGCTCCTGGTCCTCATGGGCCTGTTTGCCTTCTGTCTGGGCGGCATTCAGATTGCCATAACGGAACTGATCCTGTGATGCGCCTTTCTTCCGGGAATTCCCGGAAATGCCGCAGGCCGGATCGACTTCACGGGAATGTCAGTTTTTCTTTAGAAGCGCTTTAGCATTGTTTAGACTTTCAAAAGAGACTGAACACCTTTTGTTCACAAAGAAAAGGGATAATAGCATCATCAAGAAAGACAACCACATATCACATCCCCCCTCACTCCATAATAATACAACATGAAAAGACAGCCCCTTTAGGGGCTGCCTTTTCATGTTGTGCGCTTTTCTTATGTCAGATAAAGGCGTGTCTCAGACGCTTTCACCCATGCGGCGGGCCTCCGCCAGCGCCGGATGGCCCTCCACGGCCCCGGGTTCCTCGACACCACCGGCAAAAACGGTCCCCGCCAGGCGTGCCTTCGGCAGGCAGGCCAGCCAGCCGCCGAGAGTCATGGCGGCTCTCTTCGTCACCTCTTCGTCCCGCCAGGCCGCCGCTGTCAGCAGATAGACATCACGGAAGCGGTAATGGCCCGCGTAGTACATCGGATTGGAACGATCAAGCAATGTCTTCAGCTGACCGCACATATCGTAATAGTAAATCGGCGTGGCGAAGACCACCACATCAGCCTGACTGATCTTGTCCACGACAGCCTGGGCGTCGTCCCGGATCACGCAGCGGCCCGTGCGGCTGCAGGCCAGGCACCCCTGGCAATACCGCAGATCCATCCCCCGCAGCGAAATCTTCTCAACCTCATGTCCGGCCGCTTCGGCACCGGCGATAAAGGCATCCAGGAGCTTCCCGGAATTGCTCCCCGCTCTCATACTGGCGCTGACAGCAACGATTTTCTTACTCATAACAATCTCCTTTTATCTGTTTATCATAAATGCCGCCCGGGCAGCATCCTCTCCATTGTACCGAAAAGTCCGTTTTCCGCAACCCGGAACGACACGGTTTGTCATTTTCCCGGGAAAAATCCTTGCTTTTCCGCATTTTTCATGATAGATTTAGCTAAATGTTGATTATTCAACATTTAATTCACGTCAGCCCCGGGGCTGCCGCATTTTGAAAGGAAATCACTATGGCTCTCAGAATTATTGCCGATTCAACGGCCGATATTGCCGACCGTTACAAAGATGACGTTCTCCGTGTCCCGCTGACCCTGTATTTCGGCGAAACGCCTTATATCGACGGCGTGACAATCGATAAGGAAACCTTTTATAATAGGCTTGTTGAGACCGACGAGCTGCCGCGTACCAGTCAGGCCTCCCCGGCCGATTTCGAGAAGCTCTACCGCGAAGTGACGGCCCAGGGAGACAGCGCCCTCGTCATCACCCTGTCATCCAAACTGTCCGGCACCTACCAGAGCGCCTGCATCGCCGCCGCGGATTACCCGAACATCCGCGTCATTGACAGCCTCAACGCAGCCACCGGCTCCGGCATCCTCGTGGAATACGCGGCAGACTGCGCCAGGGCCGGCATGACTCTTGGTGAGCTGGCCGAACACCTTGACAAAAAGAAAAAGGACATCTGCCTCGTCGCCCTCCTGGATACTCTGGAGTACCTGAAGAGGGGAGGCCGTATTTCCAGGACCGCCGCCTTTGCCGGCGATCTTCTGAACATCAAGCCGGTCATCACCATCAACAACGGCGAGGTCTCTCTGATCGGCAAAGCCCGGGGTTCCCGCAAGGGCAACAACTTCCTGAACCAGAAGGTCGACGAATACGGCCTTGATTTCACGAAGCCCCTGCTTCTCGGCTACTCCGGTCTGTCAGATGCCCTGCTTCGAAAATATATCGACGACAGCCGCGCCCTGTGGGAGGGTCAGACCGATACCCTCGACACCGTCCGCGTCAGCAGTGTCATCGGCACCCACGCCGGTCCCGGTGCCATCGTCGTCTCCTTCTTCCGCCGCCACGGATAACGCCCGCATGAAAAGAGGAGGTTCCCATGACACAGCGCTTTGAACATTTTTCAGCCATCATCTTCAATATCTGCCGCTGCTGGAATAAGATTGCCGGCGATGAGATGAAAAAGGTCGGCCTCAAGGGTTCCTGCGCCATGTACCTGTGCCTCATCGGCAGCCACGACGGCACGATGACCGCCAGCCGCCTCAGCGACTTCTGCGGCAAGGACAAGGCCGACGTCTCCCGGGCGCTGGCCCTCCTTGAAGAAAAAGACCTCATCCGGCGAACCGGCGGCGGCTATCGTGCCGCGCTGGCCCTGACCGAACAAGGTCTTAAGCTGAAGGGTTATCTGGATCAGAGGATCGCCCTGGTTCTGGATATCGCCGGCGGCGATTTGACCGATACGGAGCGGGATACCATGTATGCCGCCCTTGATGCGGTCGCCGCCCGCCTCAAGATCCTGAGTCAGGAAGGCCTTCCCGACCCGGCGTCATTCTGATCTTTGTAATGATTATAAGAAGCTTTGTAATGCGTCTCCTCCGCCCACAGTTTATCCGCACAGGATTGCCACTGCTGGGCGTAGCTGACGCATTTTTCACGCAGCTGCGCCGGCGTCTCCGGAGACTGAAGGTCCGTGGACCGGGCGCCGCTCTCTGCCACCAGCTTAGGCAGAATATCCGGATTCTCCAGCATCGGACAAGGTCTCAGGTGATTCCCGTTGAAGGGCTGGTTGTTATAATAGGCCATGAAGAGCGGTGACTTCAGGATCTCCAGAAGGGAATGCGTCCGGATATTGGCATTGGCATAGTGAATAAAGACGCAGGGCTCAGCATCGCCGTTGGCGTTGATGTGGAAATAATTCCGGCCGCCGGCGATACAGCCGCCGACAAATTCCCCGTCATTCTGGAAGTCCATCGTGAAAAGGCCCTCGCCCGTGGTCAGCTTCCTGATCTGACGGATGCGATCCCTGATGTAAAGGCGCTCCTCCGGGGACGGCAGCAGCGCGGGGGAAGCCCCGGTACCCACCGGCATGTAATGGAAATACATGGCATAACGGCAGCCTTTGTCGACCATCAGCCGGACAAACTCCGGACTGGTAACGGCGCGGTAATTCTTGGCCGTGTAGCAGATGGATGTGCCGAAAATGAGGCCGTTGGCTTTCAGAAGATCCATCGCCTTCATCACCTTAGCGTAGACACCGTTGCCCCGGCGCAGGTCATTGACTTCCGGCGAGCCCTCCAGGCTGATAGCCAGCATCAGATTGCCGACCCGTTTCATTTCGGCGCAGAAGGCCTCGTCCACCAGCGTCCCGTTGGTAAAGGCCAGAAATTCACAATCGCGGAACTCATCACAGAGGCGGATCAGGTCTGCCCTGCGGACCAGCGGTTCGCCGCCGGTGAACATATAGAAATACACGCCCAGTTCCCGGCCCTGGCGGACGACGCCGGCCAGCTCCTCGTAGGTCAGATTGAGGCGATTGCCATACTCCGCCGCCCAGCAGCCGGTACAGTGCAGGTTGCAGGCACTGGTCGGGTCCATCAGGATCAGCCACGGGATATTGCACTTGTGGATCTCCCGCATACGGCGGATGGTCTTCGTGCCGTTCAGGAAAGCCTCAAAGCCGAAATTCAGGATTGCCGTTTTCAGAACAGCCGGATCCACCTCATCGAGAATGCGGCCGATATAGTGATTCAGGGCGCTGTCGCTGTCGGCCAGAAGACCGCGGATCTTATCAAAATCCACATCCAGCTTTTCTCCGTCCATATAGGTCTGCATCAGATCCACCAGCTTCAGAAGCTCTGTCTGACGATCCTTATTGTCAATCTTTTTCAGGGCTCTGTCTATGGCGGTCCCGGCCGCCAGACGCGCTGCCGCATGAGTTAAGGTTCCCATTCCATTTTCCTCCTGATCGTATTCACGGTATTCCTGACCACATAGAGGTTCAGAATACCTTCAATGATAAGATTCAGCCCGATAAGGCGCGTGATGGCCCTGACGCCCTGATAAGGTCTGAAGACAAGCAGTATCCCGATCGCCGCCGCCAGAAGCGCGATCACCAGAATGACCGGCCAGCGTTCCAGGCCGATCTGCCGCGCATCAAGGGCTGTCTGGATCCGCAGCAGAGCATCCGCCACCAGAAACAGGCCGATGCAGACGCAGACAAGGCTGGACAGCTCCTGTCCCCACAGCACCATGATGATGCCGATCAGACACGCGATAAGGCCGACGGCAAAATCGAACTGAAAGGCCAGCTGCAGGAGATCCTTGGAAAAATAGCCGCACAGCCGGACGATGCCGAAGCCGATCATCACGATGCCGCCCAGCCTGAAAAACCAGGCCGCCGATATCCCGGGTTTTATCAAAAGCATGAGCCCCAGCACCATAAGGACGATCGAGGCCCCGCTGTAAACGCTCTTGATATGTGCCAGTCGTTCCGTATCTATCACCTCCGTCCGGGTATTGTCGTCATTTTAGACCGGTTTTCGGACCTCCGCCACAGATAAAAAAGGCAAAGTATTCAAAAATCGAACACTTTGCCTTTTTTGTCTGATATGACATTGTCTGCCGGAGCCTTTTCACGGCTGCGGGTGCCGGGGACATGCCTCCGGATGACTCTCGATGTAATCCGCAATCATGATGTCGATCGTTGCCTCATAGGACCGTGAAAAGGTCCGGATCACATCATCATCGAAGGTCGTGATGCCTTGCTCGATCCAGTGACGGGTATTGCCGATGATCGCCCAGCTGTAGAAGCAGGTAATATAAGACAGGCCGGCATCCGACAGACCGATGCCCTCGGCTGCCTGACGGACAAAACGGTCGATGAGGCTCTTCGCGGCATTTTCCAGATACCGAAAGAGAATATCCTGATTGTCGGAATGATAGAGATGGAATACCACCTCGCGGTTTTCCATCATGAAGCGGGCGAACCTCCGGTATTCCTCGTAAAAGGTGCAGTCTTCCGGAGTCTCCCTGATGAAGCGCTCAAACTCTTCAGTAAAGGCGGCATCCAGAAGGTCGTAGATATTGTCAAAATAATAGTAGAAAGTATTGCGGTTGACGCCGGTCGCCTCGATCACGTCCTTGACTGTGATCTTATCCAGCGACTTCTTCTTCAACAGCTCCAGAAAGGTCTGCATGATCGCCGCACGCGTAAACTTTGCCATAGCCGTTCCTCAGCTGTTCACCGCCCTGTCGCGGCCTCTGTCACGGTATTCGGTGATGCCCGGGATACCCCTGTCCGTCAGCACCCGGATAAGGCCCGCGATCTCCTCCTCCGGCGTCGACATGCCGCTCACCATCCAGTCCTGGATCACGGCCACCGCCCCGTTGATGGCATATTTCACCACCCGACGCTGCGTCGCCTCGGAAAAGGCGGGATCCGTCAGCTTCCACACCTCCAGGTAATGGCCGATGGAATCCTCAAAGATTCTTTTCCAGAAATCATGAGGGCAGTAGGGCGAGACGAGCACCCTGCAGAAATCCGCATTATTCTTCAGAATGCGGAGCGTCCCGATGACAGAATGCTCATCCTCCAGCGCCTCCCGTATCTTAATGAGAATCTCATCCTCGATGCTCTCCAGCAGTTCTTCGGGACTGCGGTAATGGGCATAGAACGTATTTCTGTTGATACCGGCGTGACGGCACAACTCCGTCGGCGTGATCTTCTCCACCGGTTTTGTCTCCATCAGTGCCAGAAGGCTCTCCCGAAGGAACATTTTCGTATATAAAACACGCCGGTCATCTGTCTTCCTGATCATCCTCGGCTCCTTTATCGAACACTTTGCTTCCCATTTGTCAAATAACAGCCGGTTAGCGGCCGTTATGTTACATACTATACGTTATTTATCGAACAGTGTGTTGACTTATTTACTGTTTGACTATTATAATTGGCAACACTGATTTTTTCAAGATATTTTTTCGACAGAAACCGCAGCGCCGACGCCGGCGGTTCCGGCATCGGAGGAGCCCGGCGGGACCGTAATCAAAACGAGGTGTCACCATGGGCCTTCTCAAATGCATCGTCTATCTGGCCGTCACCGGCATCGCCGTCTTCATCTTCGGGCGGCTCATTCCCTATGACCGGATCTGCGAAGAGAAGCCGCCCTTCCGCTCAGAGCCCTGGGAACAGGACGGCCGCCTCTATGACAAACTGGGCATCCGCCGCTGGCAGGGCCTTCTGCCCGATATGAGCCGCATCCTGCCCTGGGTCATGCCCGCCAAGTCCCTCGGCACCGTCTCAGAGGACTCCCTGCGAACGATGATCAAGGAGACCTGCATCGCCGAGCTCTGCCATGACATCCTGGGCCTGACGGGACTTTATTGTCTTATCCTCTGGCCCGCGCCCGGCGGCTGTCTGCTGACACTGCTCTACTGTCTCACCAATGTGCCGTTTATCCTGGTTCAGAGGTGGAACCGGCCCCGTCTCCTCCGGCTGGCCCGCCGCACCGGTGTCACGGCCGAATAAGGAACAACCGTATGAAGACTCTGATCTTAAGCTGCCGCACCGGCCAGGGCCATGATTCCTGTGCCGAAGCCATCCGCCAATATTACGAAGCGCAGGGCGAAGTCTGCATCACAGCCGACGGCCTTACTTTTATATCCGAAAGGTTTTCAAACTTTCTTTCCCGGGGTCATGTGGCGATGTACCGCTATTTCCCATGGTTCTTTTCCTGCGGCTACCGCTATTCCGAAAAGCATCCCCGCATGTTCCTGGAAGGCGCGCCCGTCTACCGGGTCCTGACCTCCGGCACGGACCGGCTGCATGACTATATCGCCTCCGAGGGCTTTGAGGCTGTCATCTGTACCCACGTCTTCACCGGCATCATGATGACGGCTCTGCTGAAGAAATACCCGATGCCTCTGGCCACGGCCTTCGTCGCCACAGATTATACCTGCTCCCCGGGGGTCCGGGAAAGCTGCCTCGATCGTTATTATATTGCCTCGGAGACACTGGCTGATGACTATCTCTGCGGCAGCATCACCAAAGACAAGCTCCGCGGCGTCGGCATCCCCCTGCGGGAAGACTTTTATAAAAACAGAGATGCCGCCCGGGACCGGCAGGACTTCGGGATAGGCGAGGGGCACACCCATCTTGTCGTCATGTGCGGCAGCATGGGCTGCGGCCCGATCAAAAATCTGGCCTCCGTTCTGACTCATCTGCTGCCGGACAATGTCGAGCTTTCCATCGTCTGCGGCACCAACCGCCGGCTGGAAAAACACCTGCGCCGCCGTTTTGAAGGCTCCGACAGGATCCATATCCACGGCTATGTTCACAACGTGGCGGGCCTGATGAACAGCGCCGACCTCTATCTCACCAAGCCCGGCGGCATTTCCACCACCGAAGCCGCCATGAAAAATCTGCCAATGGTCCTTATTGATACCGTGTCCGGCTGCGAAACCTACAACCTGCGTTACTTCGTCTCCTGCGGCGGTGCCAGTACCGACAGTCATCTGCCCTCGCTGACGCAGCTGACCCTCCGCCTTGCCCGGTCGCCGGAGACCCTCGCGGCCATGCGCCGTCAGCTGTCCGTTCTGCCGAAGGACAACGCCGCCGCCCTCATCTACCATGACATGAAAACCCTTAAGGAGAGCCAGGCCTCATGAAAATGCCCGCACCGGCGGTAGATTACCGTCAGCTCCGCCCGTCGAACCTGACTTCGGAAAACTACCGTCACCTTCTGCTTCTTCTGTACTGGCCGTTTTACGGCCTGACCTTTCTGTATCTGGAGAGGTTTTATCAGCCCGCCGGCTGGCACGTGATGCACTGTGCCCTGGATGACCGGATACCCTTCCTGGAATGGTTCCTTATCCCGTATCTGTTCTGGTTCCTCTATCTGGGAGGCATGGTCATCTATACGCTTTTTACGGATATCCCGGCCTTCCGGGCCCTGATGCGCTTCATCATCCTGACCTGCAGCGTGACCATGGTGATCTATTTCCTGTGGCCCACCTGTCAGGAACTCCGGCCGGACAGCTTTGCCCGGGATAACCTGCTGACACGCTTCATGGCCGCCTTTTACCGTTTTGACACGAACACCAATGTCTGTCCGTCGATCCATGTCCTCAGTTCTCTGGGCGTCATTTTTGCCGGCCTTCAGTGCCAGGGCTTGCAAACAGCGCCACGGAAGGCCGCCCTCGTCATCACCGGCCTGCTGATCTGCCTGTCAACGGTCTTCCTGAAACAGCATTCCGTCCTCGATGTCCTGGCCGCCCTGCCTCTCAGCCTTATAGGCTGGTATCTGTGCTTCTATCTTCCCGACCGACGTCAGAGGTACGGGCATAACCGGCAGCACCGGCAAAAAAGCCGGCCCTGTGCTTCTGCGTAAAGGAGGTTCGCCATGCATCCTGTCCTTGCTTACACACTGCTGGGCTATCTCTCCGGCAGTCTTCTCTTTGCCCGGTTCCTTATCCCGCTCTTCCGGCCCGGAAGCAGCCCGGAGCAAAGTCCCGACGGCAATCCCGGCGCCGCCAACGCCTTCCGTCTCGGCGGACCGCTGTGCGGTGCCCTGACCCTGACCGGCGACATCCTCAAGGGGTTTCTTCCGGTCTTCCTCTTCATGCATCGTTTCGGTCCGGAAACGGCGCCCCTTCTCTGCGCCCCGGTGATCGCGGCCCCTGTCGCCGGCCACACCTTCCCGGTGTTCCGGCATTTCCGGGGCGGCAAAGGCATCGCCGTCACCTTCGGGTGCCTTCTGGGGCTTATGCCCAATCTGATGCCCTTCCTGCTGTTTGCCGGTTCCTTCATTCTCTTTTCCACGGTTATCGTCATCACGCCGCATTTTCAGCGGACCCTGGCTGCCTATGCCCTGACTCTGGGCCTGCTTTTGTGCGGAGGACAGCCGGCGGGCATCGCCGGAGGCTTCCTTCTGATCACGGTCCTCACCTCGATCCGTTTTCACAAGAGCCCCGAGATCCGGGAAACCATGGCTGTCCGGCTCTTCCGCCGGGCCTCATAACGGCTGCTGCCAAGGAGACCTTCCATGAACATTCTGATACTGACCTGCGGCACCGGAGGCGGTCACAACGCCGCGGCCCGGGCCGTGGAGGAGGCCGCCCTCAGGCGCGGCCACGCCGTCACCCTGATGAATCCCTATTCCCTGTGTCCCGACGGGACGGAGGAAAGCATCGACAAAGCCTACATTGAGCTGGTGCAGAAGGCCCCCGGCCTCTTCGGCGCCGCCTACGCCCTCGGCAACACCTACCGGCGGCTGCCTTTCCGCTCGCCGCTTTATTTTGCCAACCGCCGCGTTGCCGACATCATGGCACGCTATCTGGCGGATCACCCGGCCGATGCCGTCATCATGACGCACCTTTTCCCGGCCCAGATCTTCACCTATCTGAAAGATCACGACAGGCCCGTCCCGAAAATGCTCTTCATCGCGACGGATTATACCTGTATCCCCTTCACCGAAGAATGCCGCCCGGACGCCTGCGTTATCCCGGCCGAAAGCCTCCGGGATGAATTCATGGGCCGCGGCATCCCCGGGGAGATCCTGGCGCCCTTCGGCATCCCCGTCAGCGGCGCCTTTACCGCCGCCGGAACCCTCACCGGAGAAGCCCGGCAGGCCGCCCGCCGGGAGGCCCGCCTCCGCCTCGGTCTTGACAGCCGACGCGAGATCCTGATTGCCGGCGGCAGCATGGGGGCCGGCCATCTGGTGACGCTGGTGCGCCGCCTGAATGAGAGGATCACCCCCGCCGACTGCCATATGACCGTCATCTGCGGCTCCAACGAGGCCCTGCGCGACGAGCTGGACACGGTGGACGCCCCCATGACTCTGCTGGGCCGCACCGACAACATGGCCGACTATCTTCAGGCCTGCGATCTCTATATGACCAAGCCCGGCGGCCTCTCCACCACCGAAGCCGCCGTCGCCCGTGTCCCTCTGGCTCTCCTGCCGCCGATTCCCGGCTGCGAGACGCGAAACCGCGCCTTCTTCGCCGACAACGGCCTCGCCGTCAGAGCCGATATCACCGACGAGGGCCTCGACGACGCCCTGTCCCTGATGGCGGATCCCGACGCACAGGAGGCCATGGC
>JAQXFO010000086.1 GCA_029005135.1 Lachnospiraceae bacterium | reverse complement strand
AAGCTTCCGGCGGGGATCCGCCTTCGCAATCGCCTGGGCCTTAGACAGAGCCTGCTTTTCATCGGCATAGACCTCGGCATAATCCAGACAGCTTTCCGCATGGCAGCGCACATAAGGCAGCTGACGGCTGCCGGAAAAAAGAAGGAAAATCGCCTGCCTGCCGCGTATCAGACGCAGGACATCATTTTTCGTCATGGGGGACTCCTTTCTTCGGCAGAGCTTTGTAACGGTTAAGGCAAAGGCTGCTGTCATAGGCGATGACATCCCGAGCCGTCAGGGTACTGACCCCATTCCTGACATCCACGATCGTATAAGCACAGTTAAAGGGCACATGACCCTGCCAGAAATCCGACGGATCCTCGTAGAGCGGATTCAGAAGAGCTCTGAGTGAACAGCCGTGTACCGACAGAAGAATCGTTTTATCCTGAAGAGCCGGGTCGTGTATCAGTTCCTGATAAAAGTCCGCCGTCCTGGCGCATACCTGACGTGGACTTTCGCCGTTGGGGAAGGGCGGCAGCGACAGAGGATCGTTATAAAAAAGGCTCCAGTTCTCCCCCGGGATCTCGAAATTCTCTTTTCCGCAGCCCAGGCCTTCCCAGTCACCGAAGGTCAGCTCTTTCAGGCGATCGTCAAAACGAATGGGAACATCACCGTTGCCGCTTTCCGCCAGAACAAGTTCCGCCGTCTCCCTTGCCCGGCTAAGCGGACTTGAGAAACAGAGATCAAAGATAAGACCTTCCTTCTTCCAGGCCTCACCGGTCTGAATCGCAAGCCGGCGGCCATTCTCATTCAAGGGAATATCAATCCATCCCTGGACCCTCGCCAGTCGGTTATAGTCTGTCTCGCCGTGCCGTATCACATACAAGCGCATCGTCGTATTTCCTCTCCTGTTATCGTTTTATCTCCCTCATGTCTAAATCACCATACCGGCGAAACACCGGGTGTATCCATGAAAAGCGGCACCGCCCAAGGCGATGCCGCTCTTTGAGACACTTATCTTATTGTAGGCTGAAACACGGTTTTTGTGAAGCCGTGGTTTGCAAGGCAGTCCTGAACCGTTCCTCCCTCGGAGGCCGTCTTGTTTATAACATGCAGAGAATATCTGCTATTCCGTCATGATTATTATCGGCAGTCACCATGTCGGCTGCCGCCTTGACAGCTTCCGCCGCATTGCCCATAGCCACTCCGAGACCGGCGTGCTTCAGCATTTCCAGATCCACAGGGCCGTCACCGAACGCCAGAGTCTCCGCCGGATCGATGTCGTAATAGGCTTCCAGGAAACGGATAGCCTTGACTTTAGACGCATCAGCAGCCTGGATCTCGAGGAACTGCGGAATACTGGTTCCCGCCTGAAGTTCCGGGAAATGCTCATGGATCAGCTTTTCTACAGCCGCCACCTGATCGCCTTCGCCAACGCACTGGAACTTGTGCGCCGCCGGCAGGCCATCACGGCGAAAATTTCCACCGGCCTTCAGCTGAATGTGCTTCTCCTCAAACCGGATCCAGTGATAGTCGGGATTCTCGGACTGCCAGTCGTCCCCGGCAAAGGTATTACAAACGATCTTCAATCCGGATTCTCTGACCAGACGATACAGAGCGTCACAAATGCCGGCATCGATCACACTCTCGAAGAGAGTGTGCCCGGCTCCGTCCCTGACAAGGGCGCCCGAGAAGCAGATCATGGGAGCTTCGTAGCCCATCATAGCCTGAACCGGATGAATGGAAGCCGGCGGCCTGGCCGAAACCAGGATCACCGGAATGTTCTTCTCCCGTACATAGCGGATGGCATCCCGCGTACGCGGTGTTATCACGCAGTCATCGGAAATGATGGTGCCGTCGATATCCGCAAAAATCATTTTGTAGGTATCTTTTAAAACCACGTTGGTCACCTGTCTGCCGCCGGTTGCGGTCACTCGCATTCTCTAACCTGCCGTCTGACCCTCAGCACCATACCCGGTGAGACAGACAATTCGTCGATGCCCATATCCACAAAAGTCTGCGTCAGTGTCGTATCGGCACCGAGCTCACCGCAGATACCGATCCATTTACCTTCGGCATGGGCGTTATCCGCCGCCATTTTTATCATGGCCAGCACGGCAGGATGGTGAGAATCATAGAAGCTGTCGAGCTTTTCGTTCTGACGATCGATCGCCAGCGTATACTGTGTCAGGTCATTGGTACCGACGCTGAAGAAATCGACCTCTTTGGCCAGATCCCGGCTGATCATAACGGAAGCCGGTGTTTCAATCATCACGCCCAGTTCTACATCTTCGCGGAATTTCTTGCCTTCCCTACGGAGTTCCTCCTTAACCTCGGTGATGATCTCCTTGATCCGGTGGATCTCTTTCACGGAAATGATCATCGGGAACATGATGGCGATATTACCGTAGGCGGCCGCCCGATACAGCGCCCTCAGCTGCGTCTTGAAGATCTCCGGCTGAGTCAGACAGATACGAATGGCGCGGTAACCGAGAGCCGGATTGTCTTCCTTACCCAGGTTGAAATAGTCCACCTGTTTATCAGCCCCCAGGTCGAGAGTACGGATGATAACTTTACGACCGTCCATGATCTGAGCGGCTGCCTTATAAGCAGCAAACTGAGCTTCCTCTGTCGGAAAATCACGGCTGTCCAGATACAGGAACTCACTGCGGAACAGACCGACACCGCCGGCATCACAGGCCATGGCACTGTTGGCATCGTCGATACTGCCGATATTGGCATAGACGTTGATCTTCCGGCCGCTCTTCGTCACGTTATCCTGGCCGATCAGCGCCTCCAGTTCCGCCTTTTCGCGGAGGCTCTCCTCCCGCTTGGCGGTCATCGTCTTCAGCGTCTCCTCGTCGGGATCCACATACAGAACGCCGGTATAACCGTCGATAATGGCCATATGGCCGTTCATTTCCTCTGTCAGGCTCTCTCCCAGAGAAATCACCGCCGGAATCGCCATGGTTCTGGCAAGAATTGCCGTATGTGAATTGGAGGATCCGAATTGTGTGGCAAACCCGAGAACCTTGCTCTTGTCAAGCTGGATCGTTTCACTCGGAGCCAGGTCGGAGGCCGCGACGATCCCCGGCTCATCCATGACAAAACCGCCGTCATCGCCGCCGCTAAGAATAGTCAAGATTCGGTTGGAGATATCCTTGACATCCGCCGCCCTTGCCTGCATATATTCGTCGTCCATAGCCGCGAACATAGCCGAGAAATCCTCAGCCGTCTTCTGAACAGCGTACTCGACATTATTCTTTTCATTGCGGACGAGATTTTCGATGGCTTCGTTATAATCATCATCCATGAGCATCATCTGATGGATCTGGAAAATCAAAGAATTAGATTCGCCAACCTCATTCAAAGCCTTGGTGAAAAGGCCCTCCAGCTGCTCGACCGCCGTCTCTCTGGCCTGATAGTAACGAGCCATCTCAGCATCGACATCTTCGATGATCTGCTGAAGGATCTCTGCCTTTTTCTTAGAAAAATAGTACAGCTTTCCGATTTCTACGCCGCTGAAGACGCTTTTACCTTCTATCGTGATCAAAATGCGTTTCCTCCTGCTACACGGTGATGTCTGCCGGGTGATCAGGCATTTTCCTTGAAGAATGTCTCCAGTTCAGCGGCTACGTTTTCCTCATCTTCGCCTTCCACGGTAACCGTCACCGTCTGGCCATTCTTAATACCCATACCCATAATACCGAAAAGCTTTTTGGCGCTGGAACTCTTGCCTTCACAGGAGATGGTAATCTCACAGGCATATTCCTTCACCTTCTTGACCAGAAGTCCGGCCGGTCTGGCATGGAAACCGATGGGGTCTGTGATGGTGTAGGTAAATTCTTTCATGTTATTGTTGCCTCCTTATTCTTCACATAATAATCATGACCGACGATGTATTGCGGAATTTCATGAGCATAAACCTGTTCGTTGGCAATGGCAAACCGTATGTTCTCTTCCGCCCGAAGTCTCTCGATATTCTCATGAGACACGTTGCCGTCCGTGATGATCATATTAATATTCTCAGCTGAGCAGACCTTGGCAAAATAGACTTCGCCGAATTTGGCGCTGTCAATGAGCAGATAAGTCTGATTCGCACAGTTCAGCAGCCGGCTCTCCGATGCCGCCAGATCATAATCGCTTATCGTAGCACCCTTGTCCAGCGAAAAACCGGTGCTGGAGAAGAAAGCTTTATCGACGTTAATCTTTTCCGTGATGGAAAAGTCATAGTTCACATAGTAATAATTGCGTCGGACAAATCCGCCCAGGATAAATACCTTGTGATCGGTATTGCCGAGCAGCCACTGAGCAATGTTGACATCATTAACAACAATCGTCAGATTTTTCTTGTTGACGAGAGTATGGGCCAGACACATCAGTGTCGATCCGGTCATCAGCATGATGACGTCACCGTCTTCAATCTCCTGATTGGCCAGCGCAGCGATGGCCATTTTCTCAGGCATATTGATATCCATGCGCTTGACAACAGCGGATTCATCGCCAACCTTGCCGACATCGACAGACATGACCATGCCGTGAGTTCTTCTGATGAGACCGCTGCGTTCCAACGCCACCAAGTCATTGCGGATAGTCGAAGCCGACGCCTCAAAGTGATTGATGAGATCATTAGTGTGGACACGCTTCAGATCATTGACATACTCACAGATAGCATTCTGCCTTTCTTCAACCGTCATCGTCTTCATAAGAGACATTCTCTACCCTTTCTTACGGCGGCTGTTATCGATTTTCTCTTTCATTTTGGCTTTGGCTGCTTTTTCGTCATAGTTTTCGATCTGCTTTATCGACTCCATATAGAAAGTCATAAAGTTATCGTCCGGTAAGCAGCGAACCGAGACGCGGTCAAACTTAATGGCATCCACGATACCTTTGATGCCGTCTACTGTGTAGACCACATCGCCTGGCTTCAGGCTGTTGAGCATCGTCGCTGACTTGCGCTGCCGTTTGTTCATAGGTCTGACTATCGTCAGGTAGAAGAACAGCGTGAAAACCAGCAGCAATAGCAGAGTTAAAACAATATCCATGGAAGATTACCCCTTCTTATTCTCCACTGACGTGATGGCCCACTTGGCGATCTCAAGATTCACCTTTCCCGGATCCACATTAACGATGACCGTTTCTTCACCGACGGAAATGATCTTGCCGCGGATACCGTTCTTCGTCTGGACGATATCGCTTTTTCTCAGATCGTTCAGCATGGCCTTTCTGGCTTTCTTTTCCTTTCTGTCCGGCAGAATGAACGCAAAGACCAGAACACCGATAAGAAGAACAAGACTGATCAATTCATAAATATATTTTAATTCCATGGCGGTTTCCTTTTTTGAAAGGGCCGGGCATCACTACCCGGCCCCCTTTGCTGATCTAATTGATTTAGCTGCTTCTTACTGTCATTTAACCACATCGAATCCCTGAGGGAGGGTCGGCTGTATTATTCAGCCACCACCTGACCCATGTAGTTGTCAACGAATTCTTCAGAAGCGCCGAAGAACATGTACCAGGCTTTACGATGTTTCTTGAAGTGCAGAAGAATCAGCACGTACACAGCAACGATAACAGCGATGAAGACGAACTTCAGGACGCCATCGGCTGCAAAGCCTTTATAGATGACCCAGAGGATCGGATTGGCTGAGATGCACCAGCTGATAACATAGGTGGCGCCGTCGGCCAGAGACTGACCGGCATTCAGAGCGGCTGTTGTGAACAGCTGAGCGCAGTCGCTGGCCAGATAGTGGCAAATTGAGTACCAGATGGTACCGGTGATCGTGGCGCTGAGGATGTCGCCCTGGAATACGGCGATGGCACCGATAGCCATGAACGGCATAGCCGGGATGTCGGCCAGAGGGATCGTTCTGTTGCCCGGAAGCAGAACAGCGGTCAGAACCAGGATCGGGATAAGAAGAAGACCGGTTGTCACAGTAGCTGTTTCACCAAAGTAAACGGCCGGATCGATACCGATCAGGAAGTATTTTCTCTTGATCTGACCGGATCTCATACGAGCGTTCATGGACTGGCTGATCGGGATCAGACCTTTAACGAACATACCGGAAACCGTCGGATAGATAACCAGCATAGCAGCCAGAGTCAGGGCGAAGGTCAGGATGCCGGCCCATGTCTGAGCAGAACCAAGAACGTTGATGTAAGCGACGATACCAAGAAGAATACCCATGATCAGACCGATCATAGCAGATTCGCCGAAGAAACCAAGCTTGGACTGGATGTTTTCCGGATTCAGCTTCAAAGTCTTGACTTTCAGCTTGATAAAGATCCATCTCAGGATCGCAGCGCCGATCGCAATGTTGATCGTACAGAAGCAGGTACAGGTCAGACCGTCATATCCATAGTATTCCTGCAGAGCCGGACCGAGTATATCGGCCAGCAGAAGAAGGAAGAGGTTCATGACCAGAGCGGAGATAAGACCCAGGGCGAAGCTGCCTGTGGTGAACTGGACGAACAGAGCGAAAACGACGAAATAATAGTAGTTCCAGATATCTGTCGGTTCGAAGGTATCGGTGATCTTGAGGGAGAACAGGATGATGTTCCAGACAAGACCGATGATGAAATACATCATACCGAGGGCGTTATTGTAAACAATAGCAGCGCCGGCCGGCCAACCGATATCGACAACGTCGAAGACTTTACCGGTATTCTGAGAGATGAGCGTCATAACGGTATTCAGCTCACCCCAGAGGATGCCTAAGATAAGGTTGAAGGCTGTCAGACCGATGGCCATGTAAATAGCAGCACGGAGAGCCTTCTTAGCCTCAACTCTGATAACTAAGGCAAGAATGAAAACGATGATCGGGACGAGGACTGTTGCCCCGAAAGTATCAAGAAATGCTTTAAACGCAGTACCTAATACGGTAATCATGCATTTACCCCCTTTTCATAATTTGGGTTTTCATGTTGCTTCTTGCTAAATCAATTAGTATCGTGCCTGTAAAACAGTGTCAAAATATCCGGCGAATCAGCTGTACCGGTTTATTTTGTAACTTCTTCGATCTTGTCGAGAAGCTGCTGTGAAAATTCTTCTTTACCGACACCTGTGAACATCGGCAGACCGATCATGACCGGGATGCCTTCTTTGTTCTTCTGGCTTGTCTTGCCGGTGGCCACAATAATATCGCAGCCGGTCAGGGACGGGATCTCTGTGATTTTCTGCGGCGTGATGCTGTGAGCAATGCCTTTGGATTTCAGAAGCTTCTGAATCTCCTCCGTAACAACAGTGGTGGTGAAGATACCGCCACCGCAGCACACGCAAATCTTGACGGGTCTGTTAGCCATAATGTTATTCCTCCTCTGAATAAGTGTTTATCATTAATCCTCAATAGCCAGCATGCCATCCAGCATGGCATTTAGCTTATCAAGCAACTCTTTTTCCGTCTCCGCCTCCAGCAGGGAACGGATCGCACCTTCGTTAGCAAATGCTCTGGCGAAGGCACTCAGAACTTCAACCTGGCTCTTGGGATCGACGATACCGAATACAAAAGCCACCTGAACCTGAAGTTCATCACCGGAAAGGTCCATGGATTTGAACATGACCGGTTCATCAAGTGTGGTTATGCAGACAAAGGAACGCTTGACACCCGTCTCGATATGAGAGATCGAGATGTTGATCGGGAACTCAAGGCCTGTGGGGAAATCCTTCTCCCTGGCAACAAGAGCCGGCAGGTAAGTGTCATCCACCAGTCCCTGATCCTTAGCCAGACCGGCCAGCTTTGTGAGCAGTTCTTCGCTGTCTGCAAATTTCTGGTGAAGCAGGATCATCTTTTCGTTGGTTTTCATCTGTTGAGCCACGGTTATTACCTCATTTCTCAGAAATACCGGCGGATCGCGCAGGCGACGCCGCTGTGTCTGTTATCTTCAGTTACTGCGTCCGCAGCTGCCTTCAATGCCTCGGTGGCATTACCCATGGCAATACCGAGACCGGCAAACTGCACCATTTCCATATCATTATTGCTGTCTCCGATCGCCACCGTCTCTTCCGGCAAGATGCCGAGTTCGACAAGAACTTCTGTCAGAGCCTGTCGTTTGCTCCTTAGACAGATATCGGTCCCAAAGGCGAAACTTCTGCCCCAACTGACAGAAAGATCCGCCGCCGCCATCTCCTTCTCTGCCCTGTCCAGCACCTCCGAAGGTGCCACCATGGCCAGTTTGCCGACGGTCAGATTCTCCTGGACGCTCATGATGTCGTCCACACGGAAAATCCTGTGATTCATCATCTCTTCATACCAGTCGTGATAAGGATTGTCATGTGGCTGCGTAAACGGACTCTCTCCCAGATAGACAAGAGGGTAAAAGCCGTTTCGCTCGGCTATGGCGATCATTTTCCGGCGATCTTCACGGCTGATCTCAGCATAATCGAGATTAACACCGCCGTCTCTGAAATGAGCAATCACCGCTCCGCCCTGCAGAATGGAAATATCCCCGTTCAGATTCAGACAGTGGCGGAAGCCCTGAACCTCCTCGAGGGTACGCCCGGTCACCACAATGACCGGGATACCCTTTCGGCGAAGTTCCCCAAGCGCGGCTTCATCTTCTTCAGATATGGCGTGATCGGGATTCAGCAGGGTCCCGTCCAGGTCAATTGCCAGTGCTTTGTACTTCCGTTCCACTGTCCTGCTCCCTACGTTTTGTCAAGCTGAGCCTGCGATGATCTGATAATTATTTCTTAAGATCGAACAGATCCTGATGGACACCGAGGCCCCACAGATCCAGAGCAACCTTAAGCGGTTCGCAAGTCTTGGCGGCTTCCGGAAGCGGAATGCCATTGGCTGTGGCGTCGGCAGCCACAACAAGAGACTCGACACCGGCAGCAGCACCCATCGGGTGAGCATGCATGGCGGCGCCGGCAGAGATAGAGAAATCCATGCCCAGATCATTGGCAACATCCGGGATAAGACCCTGGTAAACACCGGCCGCCGGACCCGGGAAGGTTCTCTTCATGCCGCGCATCTCGGTTGTCAGAGCCTGAGCGATACGGATGTAACGTTCTCTCTGGATCGCAACCTTGCCGTAAGCGCACGGATAGATAACGATATCGGCGCCGCACATACGCATGAACTTACCGAGAATCAGGTGACTGGAGACACCTGAATAGTGAGATTCATACATAGCGCCGGCGTAGGCCGGATGAGCCAGGATCGGCAGATCGATATCGTCGTTCTCGGCGATCATCTGCATAGCCGGCCAGCCGGTCGTCAGGGCATTGATCATCAGGCCGTTGATGCCGTATTCCTTGCAGAGTTTGGCTTTGTCCAGCATGCGGTCCGGTCTGTCGGAGATGTTCGGAGAATAGATAACTCTCTTCCCTGTCTTCTCATAGACATCCTTCAGGATCTCGGCAGCCACCTGAACACGAGCCTTGACGGTGCAGTATTCCGTATCGGAGAACAGCTCGTCGTCCTTGATCCAGTCGATACCGGCCATGGCCAGTTCGCGGATGAGCTTGCCGGCATTTTCCGGTGTGGCACCGGTGCACGGCTTGATCATGGAAACGATGAACGGACGTTTCGGAACGCCGCACAGTTCACGCAGGCCTTCGATACCGAAGCGAGGGCCCTTGAAGCCGTCTGTAAACTTCTTCGGGAAGTCGATATCCAGAAGTTTAACCTTGCCGGACATGGAGATGTTGCCGATGACGGAGGTCAGAACCTGCGGCAGATTGGCACCCATGTTCTCAAACGGGAAGGCAATCTGTGCCACGCACATTCTTTCCTTGCCTTCGGCTTCCGGCATATCGAACTCATAAGCCGGAATCTCATGAACGGCGATGACCTTGCCGCCGTGGCGTCTTCTGACTTCCGGAGTTTCCAGCGGAACCGGAGCCCATGTACCTGTTGTCTGCTCAATAGCCATTGAGCCGACAAGGGTAAGAAGATCTTTTGTATAGCCCTGAATCAGATAAGTACAAATGATATAATCTTCGTCATTGATCGATTCCGGCATTTTGAAAATGTTCTGATCGTATTTCATTTTCAGTTACTCCTTTCTATTATTCAAAAACATATTCAAGCAATGTTTTAACAGTGCCTTTCTCAGCGCAGTTCAGACCGGCTGCTTCGCAGGCACACGGGGTGATAATCACGTCGGCGCCAAGTGAGTTAAGATCCATCATGCGTCTGGCTGCGATCGCTGTCAGGTTTTCCGGATAAGCAAGACCGAGGCCGCCGCACAGACCGGAATCCGTAACGTCATAGCCGCTTCTTTCCGGATACCGGACATCCTCACCCAGCAGGCTGCCATAGCAGACCTGACGCTCCGGATACAGGCGGTTAATAACACCGCTTTCATGAACAGCGGCTTTGGCGGGTTTCACGCCAAAGGCTTCCCTGTTGTCCGCGATAAAAGCATCGACAAACTGAATCTTGTCCGCGCATTCCGGATACTGGATAAGGAGAGCATCCAGAACATAGCTGTCATCGGTGACGACCAGCGCGTGCTTGCTCATCTCTTCCTTGATGCAGCAGCAGGGCTCGAATTCTTTGTCAAAGGCAGCGATCTGAAGCTTCAGATAACCGCAGTCACCAAACTTATTGGTGGAAAGGACGCTCTTGCCGAGCTTCTCAGCAGCCCTGGCCATCAGGCCGGCATTTTTGGCTGCGTCGGCGGCCGGGCTGATCAAATAGAGGATATCGGCATCGGCAGCGCCTTCTGTGTATTCTTTGTATGTCTTGTAGACAGATTCTCCCTTGAGGATGGTTTCGACGAACGGCTTCAGGTTCTCCGGAACCTTATCGGTCTTGACCAGTTCTCCTCTGACATAGCGCATAACTTCAGCAACCGGGGCATCATCGATGCTTCTGGTGTCGGCTTCATAGTTTTCAGTGGCCATAAAGACTTCCTTGCCGACATATTCAAGGTCGAAACGAGTGCCCATGGCTGTGAACAGAACGCCCATACCGGATGAGGTATCAACGCCAAGTACGCGGCTGACCGGAGCAAAATCTGCCATGATATCACTTGTCAGGCAGTTGGCGGTTCTGTAATACGTTTTAGTAAAATTCTGTTTCATGGTACCTGTCCCTCCTTTCTTCAGTTCTTAGCCGCATTGACAGCAGCGGTATAAGCTGTCGCAGCGGCGACACCGCTGCCGCTTCTTTCACTGGCGGTATTCTGACCGGCCAGCAGTTCGCCGCAGGCATAGACTCTGCCGGCGAAACCGCCATTGACAACGGTCATATCGCTGTTGACAGAAGCACCGAGACGAAGGACATCCTGACCGGCGCCGGCGACCGGATTACGGTCGAGCATTTCCGGTGTGACCAGTCCCAGTTCTTCTTCAAGCAAATTGATCCAAACCTTGGTATGACGGGCAACGATACCGCCGCCAAGGAAGCCGCCTGTCGCCAGAATGGCCTTATCGGCAGTGAACGTCATGGTCTTGCCCGGATGCAGCTGGTCTGTCAGACCGACCACGGCTTCAACGCTGACACCGTTGTCGTCAGCCTTCAGAGCCTTCGCCACAGAACCGCGAATCAGCTTCACGCCTTCGGCGCGAAGAGCCTTATACATGGCACGTGTCATACGATAACCGACAACGGCGTTGCCCAGACACTCAATCTCAGCGATCTTGCAGCCGCAGGCCTCTTTCAGAGTCTTCAGGTTCTTACTGTAATTGATAAAGCCGAGTGCCGGCGGAAGGAGCATCTTATCGAAGTTGTAGCGGTTATTGCGGCAGAATGTCAGGATGGCCTCTGTCAGTTCACGGATGCCGTCTTCGGTGTCCAGGTAATCCGCCAGTTCGCCGTCGCTGATCTTTCTTCTGTCGCCCCAACCGTTCAGCTTGATAACTGTTGAATAGTAATCGGCTTTGCCGCCGAGTTTCTTCTGATACTGCTTATAGGACATGGCAGCCGCCTGAGCGTTAAAGCTGACATTGCCCTTAATGCCGATAACCAGCACTTTTTCGGCTTCGCCCGGAACAACAGCGCCGTCGGCCATCATCTCGGAAACAGCGGCATTGACCGAGAAGGTACCCATCATATTCGGGACCCAGACATTCTTGCCGTCATAGGCTGTCATCTTGAAGCCGCCATCTTCCGCCAGTTTCATAGCCGCAGCTACAGCCGGTGCCACCGCATCGGCGCATTTGCCGTAAACATGAGCCGGATAGGCCTTTACCAGTTCAGCAATACCGTCGGCATAGTTTTCAACAACCGCGGGTTTCTCACCCGGGATGACGCCGCAGACATCAAGCGCACCGCCGGAAACCTCGGTACTGCCGCCGGTCTGGAACAGCATCGTTACTTTTTTACCGGCTTTCGCTGCCGTATCGGCTGCCACACAGCCGGCCAGACCGCCGCCGATAACGATAACATCGCTCTTATTTTCAATCATGGTCGGTCCTCCTTAATCCGCGAAAACATCATAGCCGGCAAGGCCGACATAAACCTGCTGCATTACTTCTGTCAGCGGAAGCTGATCACCGTACTGGTTGGAGAAGTAAACGCCTTTCCATCTCTCTTTGGCATAGCCGAGGATGCAGGCTTCAGCTTCGTCCACCGTCTTGCCAAGGGATTCCTGGGCAATGGCGCCAGCCTTGTAGATCGAGAAGGTACCCTGTTCCTGACCCATACCAATACGGGTACGGCGGCGAAGATCGCAGAAATTCTTGACATTTTCTTCTTCGAAGGAGTAGCAGACTTCGGAACCAATCATCTGAACAGCATCGTCGATGATATAAGCCTCATCCGGATATCTCTCCAGGATCTTCTTGGCAAATTCGCCGTAGCGGGCTGTGAACTTATGCGCCGCATAGCGGGAAATGTGATATTTCTCGTGGATTTCCTGAGCTTCCTTCTCGGCCTCTTCCTTGGTGGTGGCACCATAGATGAACTGTTCGCCTGTTGTGCAGGGACGAACCTCGCCGCACAGCTTTTTGGAAGCCAGATTGACGGTTTCTTCGGCCATCAGACGGGCTGTGGCATACTTGCCTCCGGTGATGGTGATGATGCCTTCGATGCCCTCCATCTCGGCATGATCCAACAGGTACATGCCGCGGCTGATGTCACGGCCGGTCTCCTTGCCGGTTGTGTACAGCGGACGAACACCGGTACACATTCTGATCATACGGGCCTCACGGAGTTCCGGAATGATCTCAGCAACGCTGTCCTCCATGATCTTAATCTCATCCATACCCGGTTCGGCCTGATCCGGATCGTCAACATCAACAGAGGATGTCCCAAGAAGGGCTGTGTTCTGGAAGCCCTGGGAAACAAGACCGTCACCGTCGGCAGGAACACGAAGGATACCGATCAGCGTGGTTGTCGGACGCATGCTGTAGATACCGGTCGAGCCCTTGTTCGGCTTCATCGGAATCGCGAAACCGGCCATCTCGGTAATCTGTGAACACCACGGACCGGAAGCGTTAATGACCAGATCGGCATAGACCTCATAAATATTGTTTTCTTCTTTATCAAGGACACGGAGGCCGACAACGCGGTTGCCATCCATCAGCGCGCCGATCACTTCATGATGAGTGCGGATCTCGGCGCCGTGAATCTTGGCGTCGTAAGCCTGCGCGATGCAGAGACGGAACGGGTCGAAACCGGTATCGATCGTGCGGAGCGCAAACTTGATGTCTTCCGACAGAACCGGTTCGCATTCACGAGCCTCTTCTACAGAAATAATTTCATAAGGAAGGCCGATCTCATCGGCTCTCTTCATCCAGATCTTGGAAAACTCGATCTGTTCTTCTGTTTTGGCTACCCAGATAGCGCTGGTCGGGTCAACGACCTGCGGCACGATCTTACGATACGTCTGATTTTCCTGCAGACATTCCCTTGCCGTCTGAATATCTGAATAAACGTAACGCGATCCACCGTGCAGAGCGGAATGACAGCCGCCAGAAGTACCGGCGCCCAGGTCATCTCTTTCCAGCAGAAGGGAATTGGTGAATCCTCGTAAAGCCAGGTCGCGGATGACGCCTGTACCGGTTGTGCCGCCACCGATTACGATGGCGTCAAAGGTATTTTTCATCACAACACCTCCATTAGAAATTGGTATGCTAACTATTAGAATTCATTGTTAATTAACAAAACAATAATAGTGTTTTTTGTTGGTGTTTGTCAATGTAAAGTCAATGTATTTTGCAATTTTATCTCTTTTTGCTATATTTTTCTTGTTATATTGAGCATATTCTCCATCACAACGATTGTTATTTATTATTAAGTGATAATTTTTATTGTTATTACGGTTGACGTACATCGATAGTCGTGATAGAGTTTTTGTGTCGGCAGTTAGCTTTTAACGTCATACAAAACCGAATCATATCAAAGGATATTTTTCATGATCAAACTCATTGCCAGCGACCTTGACGGCACTATGTTGCCGGACGGAACTCAAGAACTGGATCCCGGCTATTACACACTGATCCGAGAAATGCATGAAGCCGGTATCCATTTTGCCGTCGCCAGCGGCCGTCAATACACAGCTCAGCTCAAGCTGATGGGACCTGTGCGTGATATTGTGTCTTTTATAGCCGAAAACGGTGCCTTCTGCCTGCAGAACGGCATCCCCTTTGTTGAAAAGCACTTTGATCGCGAGCTGGCCGAACGCATCATTCTCGCCACGCGCCGGTTTCCCGACTGTGGACTGGCCGCCGGCTGCAACGGTTTCACCTACGTGGAAGACCGCGGTCAGCATCTGACGGATATCATAGATGAGGTTCTGAATACACCTCTGGTCGTACTTGATGACATGACAAAATATGAAGAGGCGCCTTTCAAGGTTGCCCTGTGGTGTCCGGAAGACAATGCCGGCCACGCCGCGGCCCTGAGAGAACTCTTCCATAAGGAATGCCGTTCTGTTCTCAAGATCATCACCTCCGGCGATCACTGGATCGACTTTATGTACGGCGGTGTCAACAAAGGTGATGCTCTCAGAGTTCTGATGAATCGTATGGGTGTGTCCCGTGAAGAAACAGCCGCCTTTGGTGACCAGTACAATGATGTGGAAATGCTCAAACTGGCAGGCACATCCTTTGTTGTCAGCACCTGCGCTCCCGGCATGGAAAAATACGCCGATCACGTCACGGACAATGTGCTTGAAAGTATGCGTCAGCTCCTTGATGAGAATCGCCGCAGTGCCGGTTGACACGCCGCATCGCCAACGCTATTATCAACTTGCTTTTCGAGGATCTACGGATCCTCCCCGTCCAGCAAAAAGCAAGCTGTTATCCCTCCCTAAAAGGCAAAAACGCCACGCAGCTGCGTGGTGTTTTTGTATTTCCGTCTTTCTTTTCATCTTTCCTTTGGCCCTGATCATCCCTTGCCAAATGCTCCGCCTCACTTTAAACTCAGATATCATAGCAAGGAGAACCCGCATGCCTGTCACGATCTATGCCCTGTCCCTCACAGCCCCGGACGGAGAGTCCCTCGTCGATCGCCTCTATCACACCGCCCCTGCGGTCCGCCGTTCCGTTGCCGACAGTTATCGCCGGGAAGAAGACCGATGCCGTTTTCTGGCCTCCCGCGCCCTTCTTTCACTGGCCCTTCGGGATAAGACAGAAAAAAAAGGCCTCGAGGACGCGGCGCTTCGCCGCACGCCC
>JAQXFO010000085.1 GCA_029005135.1 Lachnospiraceae bacterium | reverse complement strand
CCGCCGGTCAGACACTGCCGCTGCCCGTGTTCACCGCTTTCCTCACCGAAAAGGTTCTGCCCGATCCGGCCTTGTCCGGTTATTTTGACGAAGCGTCTGCTGAGAGGCTCCGTCAGCTCGATGCCCTGGTGCAGGCCGGTGCCGCCGGCACGCCCCTCACCGCCGGGAACGCGGCCGCCCTCTTTGCCCTGGATGAGTCCCGGGCACTGCTGATATACAGGCTTTATTTCGGCAGTACCTCCGAGCCGGTGATGTCGCGGGAGGCTTTTGTGGATTATCTTGTCAACGAAGCGACCGCCGATCCCTTCCTGGGCACCTTTATCGCGCCGGAGGCCGCCGATGCCCTCCGGCAGCTGCAGACGCTGATGAAGGCCTCTCTTGCCGGCACGGCCTTCCCCTGCAGAGCGATGGCGGCCCTGACCGGTATGGATGAAGGCACCGTAAAGCTGATTTATACGCTGTATCAGAGTCGGACCGGTGCCCTTGCCGGGGTTCGTCTGTCACCCCTTTCCGTCGTGGAGGCACTGACAAGCGGCCAGACCGCCTCTGCCGGCTTTGTGAGCCCGGAGCAGGCATCATCCCTTAACCGCCTCAAAGCTATCATGCAGGCCGCACTGGGCGGCCAGTCTTACACGGCGGATGCCGCGGCGCATCTCTTTGGCCTTGACGGGGATCAGACAAAAGCCATTTTCCTCTATAAACTCTCCCTGGCTGACAGTGGTGCTTCTCCCCGGCTCTCCGTCAAGACCCTGGTGGATTTCCTCACAGACACCGTCCTTTCGGATCCGGCTCTTCGTGATCTTATCGCCGATAAGGACAGGGAACTGCTTCGTGATGCCGACCTGCTGATCGAAGCCGTTGTCAGTGAAAATCTCTGCGACGAGGAAGCGGCTTTCCGGATCCTGAGCCGCTTCTCGGATAGTCTTAAAAAGGACACGATCGATCTCCTCTACCTCTTCCGGGCCGCCCTTGAGGACACGACCGTCCGGCGGATGTCACTCGATACGCTCGTCTCTTATCTGGCCGGCGAGGCTTCGGAGGATCCCCTCTTCCGGACCTTCCTCTCACCCGATGATACCGACAGCCTGAAAACACTGGCGATGTCTTTAAAAGACGGTATCCGCCGTCTTAAGAACGGCAGTGTCTCCCGCCTCATCATCAGTACGACGCTGCCGGCGGAATCGGCGGAGACCACCGGTTTTATCCGGGACCTTCAAAGCGCCTGCGAGGATTTCGGTGGCCCCTGGTATCTGATCGGCAATTCGCCTATGAATGTGGAAATGGCCGATAACTTCAACGATGAGCTGCGGCTGATCACCTGGCTGACATCAGCGGCTATCTTCCTCATCGTCCTGATCAGTTTCCGCTCTCTGATCATTCCTCTGATCCTGGTGCTTCTGGTTCAGTGCAGCGTCTATATCACCGTCACGGTGGTCGGCCTCCAGGGCTACGCCATTTATTATCTGGCCCTTCTGATCGTCGAATGTATCCTGATGGGAGCCACCATCGATTACGGCATCCTTTTCACGAATTATTACCGTGACAGCCGCCGGACACTGCCCGTCAAGGCGGCCCTGGCGGCGGCCTACCGCGGTTCCATTCACACGATCATGACCTCCGGCCTGATCATCGTCCTGGTTACGGGCATCCTCGGTTACACCACCGGTCCCACCATCAGTCAGATCACCCGCACGATCTCTGTCGGCGCCTTCTGCGCCATCCTGATGATCCTGCTGATCCTTCCCGGGATCCTGGCGGCCACCGACAGACTGGTTGCCGGCAAAACGAAAGCATAACAAAAGTCCCGTAAGATCCATTCGGATCTTACGGGATATTTTTCATAGCCGGTATGGGATTCGAACCCATGTTTCCGCCGTGAGAGGGCGGCGTCTTAACCCCTTGACCAACCGGCCAGCTTTGTTAGAATACACTATTATTTAAGAAAAGGCAAGCCTTTTCTCATATTTTTTTCAGAAAACGGGTGAGAACACACCAATGCGGCGCCGGCTGCCAAAGCCCCTGCCGGGCTCCGGCAGCCGTCCGCGGTCTTTCTTTTCCTGGTCGGCACAGCGCTGCCGCGCCGGCCTGCCTTATTCGGACTCGATCGGTGTTGTCCGGTTCGGATCGAAGAAGGACGCAATATCATGGACACCCAGCATCTCATAGTTGTAGGAGCAGCGCTGATGTGAATGGCCTTCCGGCGTCATCGCCTGATACAGGGTGAAGCCGTCGATAGCGAAACGTCCGGTTCTCACATAGTTCTGGTTGAACTGTGTCCAGCCATAGGTGCCGTCGCAATTGCAGAAGAAGCGGAACCCCTGATCATAGAAATAGGCGTACTTCGGATTGTCGCGGGTGTATTCGCCCGCTCCGCCGATATCGGCGCCGAAGGCGAAGATGATCTTATCTGTCGGTCCGACGATGCTCTCCACGGCGATCTTCCACCGTTCATGGTCAGCCTGAAGTGTCTCCACGGAATTGGTGTTGGCATCCAGATGACCGTAGGTATGGCTGGCAAAGGTCCAGCCCTCCGCCTTCATGGCTTCGGCAATCTTGCGGGCCTCGGCACAGTCTGTCTCATAGTCGTATTCCGGATGGGCCGCCAGCCAGTTCTTCTGGGACTGGCCCAGCTTTTCCATGTTGCCGCCGTCCTTGTAATAATCATTCGTGACGTAGCCGAACACACCGTTATAACCGGTCAGCGCCACCGTCGGCCTGGCATCGTGATAGGCAAAATCCGGATGGGCTTCGATGAAGCTGTCGATCAGCGGTACCATATCGTAATCGCCGATCAGCGTCTCGCCCTGGGGATTGACGTATTCGCATTTGACCTTGCCGTTCTCGTCAAGGACAAGACGGTTGGCATAGCCCTGGGCGCCGTTTTCACCGTAGGAATGATAATAACTCAGGTCATCCTCGGACATGATGAAGGCCTTCTTTCCCGCCGGCAGCTTCAGGTCGGTGTTCTTCGAGAAGGTACCGTCGGCATTTTTGATGACCATGTCATCCAGGGAAATCATGACAAAGCCGGCCTCGTACATCTGATTGATGACATGATTGAACTCATCGACCGTGGCCATGGCCGCGTTGTTGGCGATGACGCGCCCCTCCGAGACCTGGTCGCTGACGATGAAGCCGCGGCTGTCGTTGATCAGTGAGTGGAAGAAAATGTGCGGTACCGTCGAGACATCCACCGCCACACAGGCATCCCGCTGAGCTGTGTAATCGGCGATCGCCGCCTTGATATCCCCGTCATTCTGGTCAGACCAGGCCTGAAGTGTCGCAATGGCCGAATCATAATCGTACTGGAGCGCCAGCTTTGACGCCTTGGCCAGAGCCTCTTCCTTCGAACCGGGTACCGGTACCGACGGCGTCACCGCTTCGGTTGTACCGCTCTCCGAAGAAGCGCCGCTGTCCGTGCTTTCCGAAACAACGCTGTCCGCGCTTTCGGCCGTCGACGGCGTATCCTGGACACCTCTGTCCTTATTCAGCAGCTTCAACCCGATCACGATACACAGGACCAGCGCCAGGAGCAGGATTCCCAGCACCGCCAGACGCTTGATGATGGCGATGCGGCGTTTTCTGGCTCGGCGGCGCTTCTTCGCTTCGCGGCGGCGCCTCTCATAATCGGGATCATGCTCTCTTGACTGTTCGGACATGATAATCACTCCTTATCTCAATCTATACTGAAGCCGGCTGACATTAACCGGCTGTGCGGCACTGTGACACCTTGATGATACCACGTCCCCTGCCGCTTTTCTTTCTTTTTTCTTAAATTGGCTTCTTTTTTCACAATTACCGGCTGCCGGTGTGGTCCTGATAGAGATCCCGGCCCTCGGTATCGATCACGACGATGACCGGCATATTCTCCACCGTCATCCGCCGCAGGGCTTCCGGCCCGAGTTCCGGCCAGGCTATCACCTGCTGGGATGTGATGCATTTTGCCAGAAGGGCTCCGGCGCCGCCCACGGCGCCGAAATAAACGGCCTTGCCGGCTTTCATGGCCTCGATCACCTCGGGGCTCCTCTCGCCTTTGCCGATCATGCCCCTGAGACCGCAGCGGATAAGTGCCGGTGTAAAGGCGTCCATACGTCCTGAGGTCGTGGGACCGGCGGAACCGATGACACGGCCGGGAGCGGCCGGAGCCGGTCCGACATAATAGATGCAGGCATCTTTTATCGTAAAGGGCAGGTCCCGTCCCTCCTCGAGGAGGGCGATCATTTTTTCATGAGCCTCATCCCGGGCGGCATAGAGCGTCCCGCTCAGCAGTACGCTCTCACCGGCCCTGAGGCTTACGGCTTCGGCCTCTGTCAGCGGCAGCGACAGGTGTCTTACCTTCTCTCCCATCAGATCACCTCCGTCTTATGGCGCGTGACATGGCAGTTGATATTCACGGCACAGGGCAGGCCTGCAATATGCGTCGGCAGCGTCTCGATATTGACGCCGAGGGCCGTGGTGCGGCCGCCGAAGCCCTGGGGGCCGATGTCAAGGGCGTTGACGGCTTCCAGGAGTTCCTCTTCCAGACGGGCATAGTAGGGGTCGGGATGTGACGAGGATACGGGCCGCAGAAGTGCCTTCTTGGCCAGATAGGCACATTTATCGAAAGTACCGCCGATGCCGACACCGACCACGATGGGCGGACACGGATTGGGACCGGCCTTCCTGACGGTCTCGATGATAAAATCACGGACACCGTTAAGGCCGGCGGCGGGCTTCAGCATGCGGATCGCCGACATATTTTCCGACCCGAAGCCCTTGGGCGCCAGTGTGATCGTCACCCTGTCTCCCGGTACGATATGTTCATAGATCATGGCCGGCGTGTTGTCGCCGGTGTTGCCGCGGCGGATCGGATCCGCCACCACGGATTTGCGGAGATACCCCTCGGTGTATCCCTGCCGGACGCCTTCATGCACGGCATCCTCCAGAAAGCCGTCCGTAAAGCAGACCTCCTGACCGATCTCCAGAAAGAGGCAGGCCATGCCCGTATCTTGGCAGATCGGCATCTGTTCCTCTTCCGCTGTCCGGTAATTCTCGACGATCGTGTCAAGGACGCTCACAGCCGTCGGCGAGGTCTCGGCCTCCCGGGCTTTATCAAGAGCTTCCCTGATGTCAAAAGGAAGCTCTGTACAGGCTTCTATACAGAGCTTCCGGATCGTTGAGGTTATCGTGCGGACGGAGACGGCCCTCATGCCTTGCCGTCGGAGCCGAGAACATCGATAATCTTGTGGGAAACAAGAGCTTTGATGTTGGCGCGGCCCGGTTTCAGGTAAGCACGCGGATCGAATACGGCCGGATCATCGGCCAGGACCGTGCGGACACCGGCGGTGAAGGCCAGACGCAGGTCGGAGTCGATGTTGATCTTGCAGACAGCTGACTTGGCAGCCTGGCGCAGCATGTCTTCCGGAATACCGATGGCATCGGCCAGATTGCCGCCCTTTTCGTTAATCACCTTGACGAAGTCCTGCGGAACCGAGGAAGCGCCGTGAAGAACGATCGGGAAGCCCGGCAGGATCCGGGTGACTTCTTCCAGGATATCGAAGCGCAGCTGCGGCTTTGTGCCCGGTTTGAACTTGAAAGCACCGTGGCTTGTGCCAATGGCAATGGCCAGAGAATCGCAGCCGGTACCCTTGACGAATTCCTCGACCTCTTCCGGTCTGGTGTAGGCGGAATGCTCGGCATCGACTTTGACGTCATCCTCGACACCGGCCAGAGCGCCCAGCTCGGCTTCAACAACGACGCCATACTTGTGGGCGTATTCGACGACCTTTCTGGTGATCTCGATATTCTCCTCAAAGGGCTTGCTGGAGGCATCGATCATAACGGAGGTAAAGCCGTTGTCGATGCAGGACTTGCAGGTCTCGAAATCCGGGCCGTGATCCAGATGCAGGGCGATCGGGATATCCGGGCATTCGATGACAGCCGCTTCAACCATCTTTCTCAGATAGGTCGGATTGGCATAATTTCTGGCACCCTTGGAAACCTGAAGGATGACCGGGGATCTCAGTTCCTGGGCTGCCTCAGTGATGCCCTGGACAATCTCCATATTGTTCACGTTGAAAGCGCCGACGGCATAGCCGCCTTCGTAGGCTTTCCTGAACATCTCAGCAGTTGTAACTAAAGCCATTGTTATTCCTCCTTAATATTGACAAAAATCATTCCAACCAAGTATTATACACGATTTACAGCTTTCCCGAAAGCTTATCGTAACGGGCAAAGAAGGGTCTGATGACCTCCAGGATCTTCTCAACACCGCCCTCTTCCTTCGTCTCGATATTCATCGGCATTTTGGGTTCATGGAGCGACATTCTGAGCAGGACCCAGCCGTTGACGCTGCCTCTGACCGAGACGCGGATGCCCTCAAAATTCGGCTCCACCAGGCTGAAGCCCTCTGTCTCTTCGGCAAAGGCACGGAAATCCTCCAGAACGCCGAGGCCGTAGGCCTTGAAATCCTCCGTGGTGATCTTGAAACGGATCTCACGGGCATCCCGGGGCTGCTTCAAATCGGCGATCAGGGACTGGATACGGCGGCCTTCCCGGCGCATACGGGCCATCTCGCAGATGATCTTAACGGCCAGATAGGCACCGTCATCGGAGAAATAATTCTCCTTCAGGGCACCGTGACCCGAGGTCTCGATGGCCAGCGGACAGTCGATGCCTTCCTTGTTGAGGGCAATACCCTTGTCAATGACATTCTTGTAGCCGCGTTTGAAGCGGACATGCTGAAGTCCCAGACCCTCAAGGAAATCCGCCAGCTCATCGGAAGTCACCGAGTCAGTGACGATGGATGCGCCCGGGTGCTCCCTGACCAGGATGGCGGAAAGCAGGGCTATCAGCGTATTCCGGTTGGCTTCCTCGCCGTTGTCGAGAACCACGGCCCCGCGGTCACCGTCGCAGTCAAAAATAACGCCCAGATCGGCACTGGCTCTGAGAGTTGCCTCTTTGACCGAAGCCATGGCTTCCCTGTCCTCCGGATTCGGAATATGGTTCGGGAAGCTGCCGTCCGGCTCAAGGAACTGAGAGCCGCTTATATCGGCACCCAGGGCCTCAAGGATCCCGGTGGCAAAGAAACCGGCAGCGCCATTGCCCGCATCGACCAGAATGTGAAGGCCGTTCAGCGGATGATCGTAATCGTCGGCGGCGACTTCCTTCTTGATGATAGCTTTGAGATGCTCGCAGTAGAGCGATACCAGATCAAAGCTTTCGGCGGTGACTTCGCCGGCCTCGGTCTTGATGTCGGAAGCCGCCCGGGTCAGGATCTGTTCAATATCCTCATGCTCCAGGCCGCCTTCTGTGGTGAAGAACTTCAGGCCGTTGCGGTCGGACGGCATATGACTGGCAGTGATCATCAGCGCGCCGTCAAATCGGCTCCCCTCCAGGACGGTGGACAGGAACATGGCCGGTGTGGAGACCATGCCGCAGTCATAAGCCCGGGCGCCGGCCAGTGCAAAGCCCTCCAGAGCTGCCTGTGTCAGGCTGTCGGCGGACAGGCGGCTGTCATGGCCGACACCGATACGAAGTTCGGAAGCGCGGCGGCCTGTCTTTTCCGCCAGAAAGGCTGTGTAGGCCGCGGTAATGGAACGGGCCTCCTCAGGGTGAAGATTGGCCCTGCCGTTCTCGGAATCGATGGCGATACCGCGGATATCACTGCCGTTCTGCAAGGCCAGATAACGAGTTAAAACGTCTTGATTCATAAGCTTTTTTCCTCCGTAGGTATCTTATCACAAATTCCTTGCCGCGCAAGAGAAAAGTCGCCCGTCCGTCACGGTCTTTGCCGTATCGGATGGAACACATAGCTGGCCGCGGTGTGGCCGCCCCGGGAGGTGGCGATCACCCGGTGTTCCGACACGCGGGTATAGAGACCCGACGGCCGGCCATCGATGACATAGACGCCCAGCATATTATAATAGCGCTTCAGCTGCGGCGTCTTCACGCCCTTCACCACCGTCACGGGCATCTCATCGGAGATATGACGGCTGCGCCAGGGTTCGATGTAGGACTGGATCAGATAATCCGGTCTGTCCAGCGTGCACATAGTCTCGACCCATGTCAGCATCGGGATATCGCGGCCGATGATCACGCCCTTGGACCCGTAGGCACTGCGGGGCTTCAGCACATAGTCGCGTCGGTTTCGGATCAGATCCAGCCGGTTTTCATTCTCACCGTTAAAAGGTATCGTTAACGGAAAATGATCCCGGATGAAGGTCTGCTCCTCTTCTGTAAAGAGTGACAGTGCGTAATCATCCTGAAGAGCCATCATGAAGACCTTGTCATGGATGATCTGTGTGTCAAAGCCGCCCAGGAGCACCACCTTATGGCAGCGGTAGGCCTCGAGAAGGGCCTCAGCCTCCTTGCGTCTCTCCAGAATATCACTGGTGACGGCCCGGCGGTAGACGGCATGGATGACCTGTCCGTCCTCCGTCGTCAGATGCTCCCCGTCGAAACGGAGCGTCCGGATATCGGCGATGACCGCCCTGATGCCGCGTTTTTCAAAGCTTTGGCGATAGACCTCGAATTCATCAAGGGAGCTGGCCTTCTCAAGATAATCAACGATGGCAAAACAGGGCTTCTCCACCGCACAGGGGCTTTGACGATACAGGGCCGTATAAGCCTCCGTCAAAGGCTCGAACATATCAAAGCTCTCAAGACGGCCGTACCGCCCGAAGGCTTCCGCCAGATGCGTCCGTCGGAAGGCCCGGTCAAGCTCGCGGTTCTCGATCATACCGCTGGAGCCGTCGGTGTTGAACTCACAGAAACGGTACTGCTCCGTCGTCTCGTCGAAGAAGAAATCCGCCCGCAGTATCGGCAGATGGCCCTCAAGGCCGCTGTCGATCATAATCAGCGCCTCCGTCTCCCTGTCAAAGCCGAAGAGGCGGCGGAACTTTTCGTCCTTCTTGTAAAGGGTCATGGTCTTGACAGCGATGCGGGCCGCCATCGTCCCGAGTTCTTCAAAGACCTCCATGGCCGGCTCGGTGTAAAACTTGGGCGGATAGATACCTTCGATGAGGCGGCCGCCGGCCTTCAGGCCGCTGCTTTTCAGCGTCTCTTCGATAACAGCCAAATCCTCCAGGCAGGCTTCCGGATTCTCACCGATCCACCAGGCCGTGAAGGAATTCAGATCATTGGAATTGGATACGGCTGTGGGCCGGTAATTGCCCACAAAAGCCGCCATCAGATGCCCGTCACGCATCAGGGGATCCCGGAAGGCCAGAAGATAATCGGCCTCTTCATCAGTCAGCTTCTCCTGCGCCATCAGGATAATATCGCCGATGACGTCCCCCAGCGTCCTGCCTCCGAATACCGCGGTCATACCGTCCCGACGGATGGCCTCGCACTGTGCGAAGAAGGAACGATCATCACCGGCAAAGAGCGTCCCCAGATACGCGTCAAAGGCTTCGGCGTTCAGGTAAATGCCCTTGATCAGGCACAGATAAGCCGCCGTTTCTCTGGGCGGCATCGCATCGGCCACCCGGATCTCCAGAAAGTCCTTCAGTCTCAGCATCGGGAAAAGCATCGACGTCAGATGCTCCAGTTTTTCACGGTCCAGCGCTTTCTCCGCCATCACACTGCCGATGGGTGACAGGTCATAGCTTTCGCGGCCGTTCTTTTCGCCTACGATCACCGGAGCCTGCTCCAGAAAGCGCAGATAGCCGTCAAAGGTCATCGTGCGGTCCGGCTCCAGGAAAGGCTCGGCATCGACCCGGATCGGATCGGTCTCCTCCCAGATCTTCATGCGGCGCAGGGGCATCGTATTTTCCCGTCCCTCATAGACCGGCACATTGTCCGTCATATAAGCCAGGAACGGCAGCAGCCGGTAGAACACGCGGTAGAGAAGGCCCATATGGGCCTCGGAGCGGTAATCCACCGAGACATGGATGGAAGCGGTGCCCCGCATCATCTGCACACCCAGACCGCCCAGGCTCCGGAAATGCCGGTCCATCAGCTCATAACGCTTCTTGGGGATCAGAGACAGCCTTTCCGCCGTCGAATGAATCTGGTAGCCGCGCATCGCGAACTCCACACCGTGGCGTTCCAGAATCGGCTTGATCTCCACCAGCATGTTGCGCCAGATCGTCATGATCTCCCGCACCTTCCGGCAGGGCCGGATCGAAAACTCCAGCTGAGCTGCCGGCTCCAGCGTGATCGTCAGATCCTCACGGACAAGACCGATCAGCTGTCCCTCCGACAGGATCTTATTCTGAAAATGCGGCGCCAGTTCTCTCAGAATAGCCTCCACGCCGTCGCGGCCCGCATAGGGCAGCGTCTTTCCGGTCGTTTTGTAGACCAGGAACTGTTCGATTTCCATACCAAAGGCAGGGACATCCCGGTCTTGTTTACAGGAGCCCTGCCAGCGGTCACGGATCTTTTTTTCGTTTTGATGCAAAAAGGTATTCATAGACCCAGTATAGCATATTCCGGGGTACGGCGCACGGCTTACGTTGTCAGATAACTCTGACTTTCCGTATCATAGACGCCGTGAGTCGTGATACGGAGCGTCGGAATAACGGTCAGCGACATAAAGCTCAGCGTCATGAAGGGATCGATATCATAAGAGACACCCAGACGGTGAGCCGCCTCCTTGGCCGCCTCCAGCGTCTCATTGACGACGCCGATCGGCTTCTCCGTCATCAGGCCGGCGATCTCCAGCGGCAGCTCGGCCACCACCTCACCCTTGTCAATCACCGTGATGCCTCCCTTGATTTCGGCCACCCGGTTAACGGCCGCGGCCATATCCTCTTCATTCGTCCCAACGACAATGATATTGTGCGCATCGTGGGCGATGGAGGTGGCCACCGCACCGAATTTCAGGCCGTAGCCCTTGATAAAGCCAAGACCGATGTGACCCGTATTCTTATGGCGCTCGGCCATGGCGATCTTAAGGATATCCCTGTCCGTATCAATGGTTTCTGCCATGCCCTCGTTGCTGGATATGATCTCCCGGCTCACCAGGCCGATGACCGGCAGACTGCCGCTGTGACGGAAGTCATCGGCGGTCACAGTCCTCAGATGGAAGGTATCATGCGAGCGGGCGATCAGGGTCGGCTCAATGACCGGCTCCGGCACCGAAGCTACCTCGCCGTCAAAGACAAGGTTTCCTTTTTTATAAACCTGCTCGATATGGAAGCTTTCAAAGGAATCGATCACCACGATATCGGCCTCATAGCCCGGAGCGATGGCGCCCTGGTGGGCGATGTGATAATGGCGGGCCGGATTGAGCGAGGCAGCCTTGATGACGACACCCGGACGCGCGCCTTCGGCGATAGCCGCCTTGATGATATTGTCAATGTGGCCTCTCTCAAGAATATCGTTGGGATGCTTATCGTCGGTACAGAACATACACCGGTCGGCGTAGCGCGTCTTCAGCAGCGGCATCAGCGCTTCCAGGTTATGGGCCGCCGTCCCCTCACGGATCAGGATGAACATGCCGCGGCGGAGCTTTTCGATAGCCTCCTCAAGAGCGTAGCACTCATGATCGGTGCTGACGCCGGCCGCAATATAGGCGTTGAGCGGTTTGCCGGTAAGCCCCGGTGCGTGGCCGTCCACATTACGGCCGTTTTCCATGGCCATGCGGATCTTGCGGAGAATATCGTCATCCCCGTCCACAACACCGTAATAGTCCATCATCTCGGCCAGGCCCAGAACGCGGCGATTCTTATAGAAAGGCGTCGTCTCCCACCAGGTCAGATGGGCGCCGGCCTCATCCTCCATCGTCGCCGGCACACAGGAGGAGATCATGAAACGGACATCCACCGGCAGGCCCTCCGTGGCCTGCAGCATATAACGGATGCCGTCGGTACCCATAACATTGGCGATCTCATGGGGATCGGCTACCACGGTTGTAGTTCCGTGAGGAAGAACGGCTCTGACAAATTCCTGCGGCGTCAGAAGGGTACTCTCCAGATGCAGATGGGCATCCACAAAGCCGGGCAGCAGGATCTTGCCGGAGGCATCGATCTCCTTCTCGCCCTCATAGCTGCCGATACCGCAGAAAATGCCGTTCTTGACGGCGATATCCGCCGTCTCCATCTCCTGAGTAAAGACATTGACAAAAGCCGCATTCCTGAAAACGATATCCGCCGGGATTTTGCCGGCAGCCGCGTCGATGATCTCGCGTTCCTTGATGATGCTTTCAGCCAGTTTTAACTCATCCATACGATTTCCTGTCCGCCTTTCCTGATGACCGGTGCTGCGAATAGTGGATCATCATTCTTTTCGTTACAGTTTAGCACGGCTTTATTTATTATTCAATTCATATTTTTTTGTTTTTTTGTCGCGCAATTCAATCGAATTTCAGGAGATTTAAGCCGATTTCTTCGCTGAATTGACGATCAACCGTGCCGTCCAGGATCGTTATCACCATTTCGCAGGTAGCACTGACGAAGGCTTTGTTCAGATGACCGCCGAAGACCTCGCCCTTATCGTTTCCGGCGCTCATATGGATATGCGTATAAAAGGCACCGTTCATGGTGTTGATAGTTCCGGTCAGCGAGACGATCTCAAAGCTGCCTTCAAATTCATTGGCATAATACGTTTTTTCGGCGGTCTTGAAGACGCCTACCGTAAACCGATCGACGGCGCCCAGGGCCTGAACGCCGGCCAGACGGATATTTTCCCTGACGGCTATGGCCTCGATCGCAGCCAGGATCTCTTCTCCTTTATCGATGCGGGCAACGATGGTGTTGTCAAATCTTCTGTAGTCCATAATGTCTCTCCTGTCTCCTCAAAAAAAACCGTCTGACGTTTCACAACGTCAGACGGTATGACTGAGCTTGATTACTGCTTATCGGCAGCTTTGATGGCAGCCTGGGCGGCAGCCAGTCTGGCGATCGGGACACGGAACGGTGAGCAGGACACATAGTCCAGACCGATACCGTTGACGAATTCGATGGAGGCCGGGTCGCCGCCATGCTCGCCGCAGATACCGCAGTGCAGATACGGGTTGGTCTGACGGCCGCCGGCGATGGCGATCTTCATCAGCTTGCCGACACCTGTCTGATCCAGCTTGGCAAACGGATCGGATTCCAGGATCTTGGCGTTCATATAGGCATCCAGGAACATGCCGGAGTCATCGCGGGAGAAACCGTAGGTCATCTGTGTCAGGTCATTGGTGCCGAAGCAGAAGAAGTCGGCTTCGGTGGCGATCTCATCGGCGATCAGAGCCGCTCTCGGGATCTCGATCATGGTACCAATGGTGTACTGAAGCTTGATGCCGGCTTCATCGATCTCTTCATCGGCTGTCGCTTTGACGATCTTTCTGACATAACGCAGCTCACGCTTGGAGCAGGTCAGCGGGATCATGATCTCCGGAACCAGCTTCCAGGTCGGATGCTTCTTCAGAACGCTGATGGCGGCGCGGATAACGGCGCGTGTCTGCATTCTGGCAATTTCCGGATACATGACATCCAGACGGCAGCCGCGCAGACCCATCATCGGGTTGACTTCGCGCAGGGATTCGATGATCTCCTTGATCTGGGCAACAGACTTATCGGTGGCCTCGGCCAGCTTGCGGATATCCTCCTCGGCGCTCGGAACGAATTCATGAAGCGGCGGATCCAGGAAACGAATGGTGACCGGCTTGCCTTCCAGCACTTCATACAGCTGTTCGAAGTCGCCCTGCTGCAGCGGCAGGATCTTGGCCAGAGCCGCTTCTCTCTCGTCGACATTATCGGCGCAGATCATCTGACGGAAGGCGTCGATACGGTCGCCTTCGAAGAACATATGCTCGGTACGGCACAGACCGATACCTTCGGCGCCCAGCTCAACCGCTCTTCTGGCGTCTTCCGGTGTATCGGCATTCGTACGGACTTTCATGGTGCGGAATTCATCGGCCCAGGTCATGATGGTCTTGAAATCGTCATCATCGATGGCGCCGGCGATGACCGGAAGCTCACCGTCATAGATGGTACCGTTGGAGCCGTCGAAGGAGATCCAGTCACCTTCGTGATAGACGTGACCGCCCAGTTCGATGGTCTTCTCTTCTTCCTTCACCACCAGTTCCTGGCAGCCTGAGACGCAGCAGGAGCCCATACCGCGGGCAACAACGGCTGCGTGGGAAGTCATACCGCCGCGGGCTGTCAGAATACCCTGAGCGGCTTTCATGCCTTCGATATCTTCCGGAGATGTCTCGAGACGAACCAGAACGACCTTCTCGCCCTTGGCGCCCTGAATCTTGGCCTCCTCAGCGGTGAAGACGATCTTGCCGCTGGCAGCACCCGGGGCCGCCGGCAGACCTTTGCCGATCACTTCGGCCTTCTTGACAGCTTCCTTGTCGAAGGAACCGTGAAGCAGGGAATCCAGGTTTCTCGGATCAATGGCCAGAACGGCTGTCTTCTTGTCGATCTTGCCTTCCTTGACCATATCGTTGGCGATCTTCAGAGCCGCGCGGGCTGTTCTCTTGCCGTTACGTGTCTGCAGCATGAAGAGCTTACCGTGCTCGATGGTAAACTCCATATCCTGCATATCATGGTAATGGTTTTCCAGCTTGGAAGCGATGCCCAGCAGCTGATCATAGATCTCCGGCAGGGTCTCTTTGATCTCGTCGATCTCCATCGGTGTACGGACACCGGCAACAACGTCTTCGCCCTGGGCGTTCATCAGAACTTCGGCGTAGAACTTGTTCTCACCTGTGGCCGGGTTACGTGTGAAGGCGACGCCGGAACCGGAGTCATCACCCATGTTGCCGAAAGCCATCATCTGAACATTGACGGCTGTGCCCCATGAGTACGGAATATCGTTATCGCGGCGGTAAACATTGGCACGCGGGTTGTCCCAGGAACGGAAAACAGCCTTGACGGCTTCGATCAGCTGAACCTTCGGGTCATCCGGGAAATCCGTGCCCAGTTTATTCTTGTATTCAGCCTTGAACTGAGAAGCCAGCACTTTCAGGTCTTCGGCGGTCAGGTCGACGTCCTGAGTCACGCCCTTCTCTTCCTTCATCTTGTCAATGAGCTGTTCGAAATACTTCTTGCCGACTTCCATAACGACGTCGGAAAACATCTGAATAAAACGTCTGTAGCAGTCCCAGGCCCATCTCTCATTGCCGGAAGCGGCAGCCATGGCTCTGACTACATCTTCGTTAAGGCCCAGGTTCAGGATGGTGTCCATCATACCCGGCATCGAGGCTCTGGCGCCGGAACGGACAGAGACCAGAAGCGGGTTTTCCCTGTCGCCGAACTTCTTGCCTGTCAGCGCTTCCAGTTTTCCCATGTGCTCTTCGATCTGAGCTGTGATCTCTTTGTTGATCTTCTTGCCGTCATTGTAATACTGTGTGCAGGCTTCCGTTGTAATCGTAAAGCCCTGCGGCACCGGCAGACCCAGGCTGGTCATCTCAGCCAGATTAGCACCCTTGCCGCCGAGAAGGTTGCGCATCGTCGCGTTGCCTTCACTGAACATGTACACCCATTTTGTTGCCATGCTTCATTCCTCCTGATTCATCATTCATCTTTCATTTCTTATTTATTATATGCACTTATTCTAAACCGACACAATTTTAACATATTATCCCCGTAATACAAGAAAAAAAACCGGAAAGCAGAAAAAAACAGGCCATATTTCCAAAGAAATACAGCCTGTTCTCTCATTTACTGTTCAATTTGCCCAGAGGTTGTAAAAACCTTTTGTGTCAGCGAAAAAACTTTGTTGTTAACCCAGTTTTGTTCCGCAGTTCGGGCAGAATTTCGGCGGATTTTCAGGGTCGAACTTAGTTCCGCATTCCGTGCAGAAGCTGGCCTTCGGGGCTTCCGGTCTGGCCTGTCCGCAGTTGGAGCAGAACTTACCGCTGTTACCACTGCCGCAGACAGGACAGGTCCAGCTGCCCTGAGCGGCGGCCGGGGCCGCTGCGGGTGTCGGTGCGGCGGCCGCTGCCGCAGCAGCCTGAGCCTGCTGGGCGGCCATGCCCTGCTGCATCAGATTGGCCACATTGACACCGCCTCCCATGCCGCCGACCATGCCCATACCGGCAAAACCGGTCACGGCGCCGGCACTGTTTTTGGCCGCATCCTGCATTGCCTGCGTCTGCCCCATGCCTATATAGGTGCCCAGCATGGACGGATCGGCATACCCGCGGGTCTCCTGATACTTCGTAATTTTTTCACGGGAAGCGTCATCGACATCCATCATGGCGATGGCGATCTTGAAGATCGAGATGCCGCGGGCTTCGTTCCAGGACTTGTCGAGGATCGCATCGACTTCTTCCGTCAGAGCCCCTTCATTGGCCGCGATCTCGGTGAACGGGATGTGCATCTTGGACAGTTTGCCCACACCCTGACGGATGGCGGCGATGGCTTCCGTCTTGATCTGCTGTTCGATATCTTCCTTGCTCACCAGACCGCTGCCGTCACTGCCGGCCTTGCTGGCGCCGATAACGGCATAGAACTTTGCCGGATCCGTCACCTGGATGGAATAGACGCCGTTGCCCTGAAGATTGGCGGCGACATGCCAGACCGGTTTGCCTGTCATGATATCGCTTTCCCAATGATCAAAGGTGATGTTGCCGGAGCCCCACTTGAAGCCCTGGATCTCACCCAGATTGATGTAATAGACTCGCTGAGTGTTGGTTCTCTGACCGCCGGCGAGGACCTGCTGACCCAGAGAGGACGCCAGAGCCTTCAGCCCCTTGTTGCTGCCGGAAAGCAGGGAGGGCGCAGCTGAATTATCGAAGGTATAACGGCCCGGTTCCGCGCAGAAATCAACGATGGCGCCGTTTTCGACGAGGATCATGCACTGGTTTTCCTGGACATCGATGCCGGAGCCGGCGGTAATGATGTTGTCATCGCCGGAACGGTTCTTTGACTTGGCGCCGACGATTTTTTCGCCGCGTTTCATGATAACGCCGGTCATGTCGCCGCTTTCGAAATAGTCAGTCCAGATCGCGTTGGCTGTTGTGCCGAGAGCGCCGGACACGGCGCCGATCACTTCTGATGCCGCTTTAATAAGCCCCATAGTATTGCCTCCTTATTCAAAGATACTGGTTGTGTTCACCTATATGTAAAAGCCTGCGCTTTGACACCATTAGAAATGGCCGCCTCCGCCGGAGGTGGAATGACCCCCGCCGCTGGTACCCATACCGCCGGAAAAACCGCCGCCCGAGGACGAGCCCGAGCTTTTTTCGATACGGTGCGAGGTCACATGACGGCCCATGGGCATCACATGCTGATCCCGCTCCTTCGGATTGACCAGATCCACCGGGATGCGGCTGTTGACCTTGGGTGAAGCGGACTTGTGGCGAAGCAGCACGACCACCAGCACCACCACCATGGCGGCCAGGGAAATCATAAGAGAGCCGACGGTCGGAATCATGGCATAGCTCCAGTTATCCAGCTTATAGACATCCGACGCAAAGGTTTCGACGACACGGCTGTAGGCCCCTTCGGACGCAAAACCGACCACGTCGTCATACACCTCTTCCGTGAAATCCACGTACTTTTCCTTTGCAAACCGGCCGTAGCCGACTGTCATGATGACGCGGTTGTTCATATCGATACACAGGATCCAGGCGTCTTCGCTCAGACCCTCGGCGTTGGCTTCATAGAAGTCCTCGGCATAAGCCCGGGTCACGGCGGTGCCGTAATCCGGATCGGTATCGGTCTTGTCGGTGGTCACCACCAGGAGGGCACAATCGCGCCTGGCAGCGGTGGAGGCCAGTTTCTCTCTCAGCACCGGCTCTTCATCATCCGGGATAATGCCCGCGAAATCATACAGATACTGCGTATTGTCTTCCACCTGAGGGGCAGTGTACGCATAACCGTTCGGCGCCGTCGTATAGACACCGGGATCCCGATCGCCGTCCGCCAGAACAGCCGTCGGCATCAGAAGGACCAGACACAGCACTGTCAGAATACTCAGAAATTTTTTCATAACAGCACCCCCAATACTCTGATGATCATCAGGACCAGCTGCGATATCACAAAGGTCGACGCCAGAACGCCGAAGATACGGCTCATACTTGTCGGGATCTCGCCCATCAGCTTGCCGGTCTGACCGTTCATGCCGAAGATATAATTCTTTCCCTTGTATTCCGTGTGCATCATCCAGATCGGCATCATGGCGCTTTCCGTCTTCTGACCGGTCCAGTCGATGCTTTCGCCGGCCACCGACTTGCTGCTGTAGGTGCCGGCCTTTTTCAGGGCAAACCCCATCAGGGCATCGTGGGCAGCATTCTTGGCGCGGGATTCGTTCTTATCGGCGCTGTCATCCCACCGCTGGGTATAGAAACCGGCCAGATAGGCGGGATTGAAGGGCTTCAGTTCGCCGATGTCAAAAGGCTCCACCGCATCCATCAGAGCGTTGTCCAGCGCCGCCACGGCATCCACAGGGATCCGGTTGAAGCCGCTGCTGACGTCTTCCTTAACAAGAAAGCGTGTGACCTCAGTGTATTCGGTGTCGCCGGAACGCCAGGTCCGGACATTTTCCGCATTGATGCTGACGCGGGCATCCCCCTGGAAGGAGAAGAGCCAGAAGGGTACATACATACCCTTAATCTTCTTGATGTTGTTCTTGTTGAGGAAGGTCCGCGGCGTCAGCGGGGATTTCCGGCAGAGCTTCCAATAGGCCGCCTCGACCTCCTTCTGCGTTTTTTTGAAGGGAATGATGAAATCCGGCTTGAAGCTGCCGGCCAGATTCCCCTCCAGCGTGATCGCCCGGTTGCAGTAGACACAGGTCGTCGCCGCCGTATCCTTCGAGGTGATGACCTCCGCACCGCAGTGCGGACAGCGATAGACCACCAGATCGCCTGTGGAATCATCCGTGGCCTGGGCATCACCGGCAGCGGCCTGAGCCTGTTCCTCTGTCATGCCGGCCGCCATGGCCTTGTCGATCTCCTCCTCCGACAGATCCTGACGGATCGTCTTGTCCTTTTCCGCGGCCTTGCCGGCATCGTTCTCCGGCACATATTCAAACTCCGACGGATCGTAACTGCTATCACAGTACTCGCAGTGCAGTTTCCCCAGATTCGGGTCAAAATACAGCTCGGCGCCGCAGTTTTTGCAGCAATACTTTGCCATCTTTCCCCTCCTTTACATCGCAGCGGCAACAACAGAATCAGCCCCGGACATGACGAAACATGGCGGGGCTGATATGACACATGATCAGAAAGCCAGCTTTTTCTCCAGATAAGCTGACAGTTCAGCGATCGGTACTCTCACCTGTTCCATGGTGTCTCTGTCACGGACGGTGACGGCCTGATCGTTTTCGGATTCAAAATCGTAGGTAACGCAGTACGGTGTACCGATCTCGTCCTCACGGCGGTATCTCTTGCCGATGTTGCCGCGGTCATCGTAATCACAGTTCCACCGGGAGGCCAGCTCGGCGTAAATCCTGCCGGCCGGTTCCGCCAGCTTTTTGGACAGCGGAAGGACAGCCACCTTGACCGGAGCCAGGGCCGGATGGAAATGCAGCACGGTTCTGACGTCATTCTTCTCGGCGTCGAGAACTTCTTCGTCGTAGGCAGCGCACAGGAAGGCCAGCAGCATACGGTCGACGCCCAGGGACGGCTCGATGACATAGGGGACATATTTTTCATTCGTCTCGTCATCGAAATAGTTCATATCGACGCCGGAGGTCTCCTGATGACGTGTCAGGTCGTAATCGGTACGGTCGGCAATACCCCACAGTTCGCCCCAGCCGAAGGGGAACTTGAACTCGACGTCGGTGGTGGCTCTGGAGTAGAAGGACAGCTCGGCCTGATCGTGATCACGGAAACGCAGCTCCTCTTCCTTCATACCCAGGGAGAACAGCCAGCTGCGGCAGAATTCCTTCCAGTAGGCAAACCATTCCAGATCGGTGCCCGGTTTACAGAAGAATTCCAGCTCCATCTGCTCGAACTCACGGGTTCTGAAGATAAAGTTGCCCGGTGTGATCTCATTTCTGAAGGACTTACCGATCTGGCCGATGCCGAAGGGCACCTTCTTACGGGAGGTTCTCTGGACATTCTTGAAGTTGACGAAGATACCCTGCGCCGTCTCCGGTCTCAGATAAACGGTATTCTTCGCATCCTCGGTAACGCCCTGGAAGGTCTTGAACATCAGGTTGAACTGACGGATATCGGTAAAATCATGCTTGCCGCAGGTCGGGCACGGGATCTGATTGTCGTCGATGAAGGCCTTCATCTCTTCCTGTGTCCAGCCGTCAACGGAGCCCAGAGGCTCGCGGTCGCTGCCGTAGGCTTCCTTCTCAGCCTCATTGAGAGGCACCTTGTTCTCGTGGCACCAGTCTTCGATCAGCTTATCGGCACGGAAACGCTCATGGCAGGCACGGCAGTCCATCAGCGGATCGGAGAAAGAACCCAGATGACCGGAAGCCACCCAGGTCTGCGGATTCATCAGGATCGCGCAGTCCAGACCGACGTTGTAGGGGCTTTCCTGGATAAATTTCTTCCACCAGGCCTTCTTGACATTATTCTTCAGCTCGACGCCCAGATTGCCGTAATCCCATGTATTGGCCAGGCCGCCGTAGATCTCGGAGCCCGGATACACAAAACCTCTTGATTTCGCCAGAGCGACGATCTTGTCCATTGATTTTTCCATGATAGCATCCTTCCTCATATATCAATACTTATTCATAAATAATAATGACCGGTTCATCCAGAACGGCGTCCGAGCCGCCGTCATCAGCGGCTGTCACCACGCCGTCTTCGCTGACCTCGGCGCCGCCGCTGACGTACAGCACCTTTCCCGGCACCGTCACGGCTGCCGGCTCGCCGAAGACGAGTGCACAGGCCTTTTTCTTCAGAGACGACAGGTCATCGGTGGTGATCGTCGATCCGTCTGCCGTCGATGTCAGCACGACGCCGGCGGGCCAGGCCGGATCCCCGGTGATCTCACTGATGCTGCCGCCAAAAAACGTGACATTGTTAAAAGCCGCGTAATCGTCCGCTGTCCGGTAGTACATCTCAACCTCCGCTCTCCCGCTGTCTTCTCTGACAGAAAGGAGCTGGATGCTGAATTCGTCTTTGGCCGCATTATAAGCCCTGACAGCCTCTTCGATCGCGTCCCGCATCTCACGACTATCGTAATAATCCTTGTCGAAATCGGACACCACAGCGGCCTTCACAATGCCGTCCGCATCAAGACGGAGGGCCGTCACAGTACCGATCTCATCGGCGCGGCAGCCGGCAACAATCAAAAGAACAGCCATTAAAACCGCCGCCAATGGTGTTTTCTTTATATATCTTCTCATAATTGCATCTAGTATACAAGACTCAAAATACTTCGTCAATCAGCGCCCGGCTTTTCATCACCGTCGTAACATGACGGTCCAGATGGGTCTCCGTCTCCCGCTCAAAATCGGCCATCGCCTCATCGGACAGGCGGAAGGTAAACAGCCGTGTCACCGGCGCCGCCGCCACATACTGCAGGGCATAATAGGCGCTGTCGTTCATGGAGCCCCGCACCTCCGGCACCGCGTAGGTCCCGTTCAGGACCATCAGACGCAATTCGACGATGCGCCGGATCAGTGTCAGGGGCAGCTGCCCCTTCATCACCGCCTTCAGAGCCACATAGAGGAGATCGACGATCTCCTCCGCCGGTTCTTCCTCCTGGGTAAAAAAAGCCGCCAGCTCCAGAAAATAAAAGCCATAATAGACACCGGGCTGACAGGCGGCAATGCCGTCGAAATAATCCACCACCTGTTCGCTGACAAGCGTGTAGGCATTTTTCCCCTCAAAGACCGAAAAGCGGCCGAACACAAAGGGATTGGCCGCCGCCAGATGGGGACTGGACGGCCGCCTGGCGCCGCGCACGAAGGCCGTTATCCGGCCTCGTTCCCGGGTCAGGATCTCGAGTCTTTTGTCAAATTCACGGTAGGGCGATGCCTTCACCACGACACCGGTCACTTCCAGAGCTTCTTTCATAAGGTCCCGCTGCCGTCAGTGCTTGTCATGATAACCGAAGTTTTTCAGCTGCGTATCGGAATCCCGCCAGTTGGGCCGTACCTTCACGAAAAGCTTCAGGAAAACGCGGCCCTCTATCATTTCCTCGATCTCATAGCGGGCGGCGGCGCCGATCTTCTTAAGCATACTGCCGCCCCGGCCGATAATGATGCCCTTGTGACTGTCCTTTTCGCAGATGATCGACGCCTCGATATCGGTGATGGGCTTGTCGGTGCGCTCCTTCATCACGTCGATCACGACGGCGATGCCGTGGGGAACCTCCTCACTGAGCAGCATCAGTGCCTTCTCCCGGATGATCTCGGCGGCGATGGCGCGCATCGTCTGATCAGTCACCGTGTCCTCATCATAGAAATTCGGTCCCTCGGGGAGATAACGGAAAACGCAGGCCGTCAGGTCTTCAATTCCCGTTTTCTCCAGCGCCGACACCGGCACGATCTCCTGAAAATCCATCCGGCGGCGGTAGGCATCGATAACCGGGAGAAGGGCATCCTTCTTCACCGTATCAACCTTGTTGATCACCAGGATCACCGGCCTTCCCGACTGGCGGATCATCTCGATCAGTTCTTCATCGCCGGCACCGATATAGGCCGAAGGCTCCACAAGATAGACGATGACATCCGCATCCCCCAGGGTACCCGTCGACACACGGCGCATGTACCGTCCCAGCTTGTTCCGCGTCTCACGGATCATGCCCGGCGTATCCAGAAAAACGATCTGGCCGTTCTCATCGGTGTAGACCGTCCGGATCTGGTCCCGCGTCGTCTGCGGGCGGGAACTGGTGATGGCGATCTTCTGGCCGATGATCGTATTCATCAGCGTGGATTTGCCGACATTCGGGCGGCCGATGATAGCCGCAAAACCGGCTTTGTTGTGTCTGTCTGTTCCGCTGTTGTGATTGTCCATAATGCTCCTTCTGTTTTCTTCCTGCCTGTCAGCCCCGAAGACTGCGTCAGATCAGATCTTCCACATGCTCAAACAGGGATTTATCTTCCTCGATGCGGCCGGCGGAACCGATGACGCACAGGCAGTTCATCGCCAGGGCCTCCCGGACCGGTGCTGCCAGCGCCCGGATATCCGCCGCGGTGGTGTTCAGCATCTCCGTCCTGTTCTGCTGACGCTTTTCCATCGTCAGACCGTTCATATAAGCCGTCATGCAGGCCGCGTCATACATCGAAGCGGTCTTCGGCGTGTCCACGGCACCGACGGTGCCGATGATATATTTTGTCAGCGTTTCCTCATCGGCGTCAAAAGTCTCCAGAAATGCCGGCAGCGCGGCAAAGACGTCGTAGGAACGTTTCAGATTCGGATCGCGGTAGGTCCGCAGCGTCATGGCGCCCTTGCGCGTAAAAGCTGCCCCGCAGCCGTAGGCACCGCCGGTCACACGGATGTTCTGCCACAGATAATCGTAATTCAGCATATGACGCAGCACGAGCATATGGCCGTTATAGCTGCCCGCCTCCCGGAAGCAGCCCGCCTGGGCGGCAAACTGCACCTGGCCGGATGTCACAAAGGCCTCGCGGCGGCTGCCGTACGGCGGCAGGATATGACGTTTTTCCAGGGGAAGTCCCGCCGGCAGAGACTTAAGCAGAGCCGGCAGATCCCCGGTCAGACGGTCATAGCCTTCGCCCTCGGCCGTATAGGAGACCAGCAGGTTGGACCGGGTGATCAGGATATCCTGAAGCATCCGCAGGCGTCTCGACAGCATCTCCGGTCTTTCGTCAAATTCTTTTTCCAGGCGGCCGAGGGCCTTATAGAAGCCGATACCGCCCGTCATATCGCGGAAAGCCGCTTCTGATGAAAAGCAGGCACAGGCCCGGGTCGAAGCGGCGGTATGTCCACTCTGCTGCAGGGCCACCTGAAGCTGCAGCTTATTCTCCATCAGGATCTCCCGAAGACGCGTCGTATCCGTGAAATCCGAGCTCATCAGAATCTCCCGGATCAGCTCCAGGCCCTTGGCCAGCTGCCCGTAGACAGCCTTCATACGGATATGGAAATAAGCCCGGTAGCCCTCGGCGTTATCGGGATCGTCATAGAGCGACAGACCGGCCGAAATGCCGCCGGTGTGGATACCGATCTCATTGTCCAGATCATTGTAGGTATAAGAAGCCGTATTGACGCGGCCCATAACCAGCGGCAGAAGGCCCAGACAGGGCAGCCAGGGCTCCGTCACCTCACCGGCGTCAAAGAGGAGTGTCAGATAGCCGATGCCGTTGGTCACCGTCCGGTGAAAGATCACCGGCACATCGCCGATACGGCGGTTATGGTTCGAGTAGTGGGGTGCCTTTTCCCTCAGATCCCGCCGCTTGAGCATCGGCAGCTTCTTCAGATTCTCGGGACTGTCCTCGGTCTGCTGGAAACGGATCAGGCTCTGCGTTTCCTCGACCAGGGCACGGATCTCTTCCGGCGTCATGGCCTCCTTGCGCTTTCTGAGCTTGTCGTTGAGCTGCTTTTCCCGCTTCTGAGCCAGCTTTTTCTGCGGTTTCATCACCACCAGCGCGCCGTAGGCGTTATTCAGGAAACGCTCCTCCACCAGCTTTTCGAAATAGCCCTTTTCGCCGTTCGTAAAGGGACGTGAGGCCTCTTCTCTCAGTTCGCGGAACACCGCCAGCTGACAGAAGGCATCGAAGGGACGCCCGTCGTCGTAAAGCCAGGTATCAAAGGCATCGATGCCGTACATCAGCCCCTTCGGATAGGAAGAGAAATCGGCTTCCCGGTAACTGAATTCCAGAGAATTGATGCCGGCCAGCAGAGACTTGCGCTCGATGCCGTTGTCTGCGACCCGCTTAAGTTCCTCTTCGATCACCGACAGGAAACGCTCGCTGTCTTCAGCATTGGCCCCCTTGGCCGTGATCGTGTAATAGGGCTGACGAATGCCGTCGTTGAAAGCGCCGTCGATATCCTGACCGATGCCCGCCTTCAGCAGGGCTTCCTTGACCGGCGCGCCGTTGGCGGAGAAAAGCGCATAATCCAGTATCTCCATAGCCAGGCTTTCCTTCGCGTCAAAGGGATCACTGACAACCTTGCTCAGGGCCAGGTAGGTATTATTCTCCAGTGATTCGCTGTCCGACACCGGATAGACGGATTCCACCCGGCGCAGGCCGTCGAAGGGCTTCTGCAGACGGATCGCCGAATCGATCCCCGCCGCCTCATAGCGGCTTAAGTAGGCTTCGTCGATCCAGGTCAGCATCTTCGCCATATCCAGATCGCCGTAGAGATAGATATAGCTGTTGGAGGGATGATAGTAACGGCGGTGGAAATTCAGAAAAGCCTCATAGGTCAGCTTCGGTATCGCCGCCGGATCGCCGCCGGATTCGACGCCGTAGGCCGTATCCGGGAAAAGGGCGTTCATATTCTGACGCTCAAGCAGATCATCAGGCGAGGAATAGACACCTTTCATCTCGTTGTAAACGACGCCGTTATAGGTCAGCGGGTCCTCTTCCTTTTCCAGATGGTAATGCCAGCCCTCCTGGCGGAACAGCTTTTCTTCGCGGTAAATGTTCGGATGGAACACCGCATCAAGATAGACATCGACCAGGTTGTGGAAGTCCCTCAGATTGGTGGACGCGACCGGATACATGGTTTTATCCGGAAATGTCATCGCATTGAGGAAGGTGTTGAGGGATCCCTTGGCCAATTCCACGAAGGGATCCTTGAGCGGATATTTTTCGGAACCGCACAGAACCGTGTGCTCGATGATGTGAGCCACACCGGTGGAATCCTCCGGCGGTGTTCTGAAAGCGATGTTGAAGACGCGGTTCGTATCGTCACAGGGCAGCAAAAGGACGCGGGCCCCGCTTTTTTTGTGTCGAAGAAGGATACCGTCGGCATGAATATCGGGCAGTTCCTTCGCGCACTCCACGGCGTAGGCACTAAGACGGCTGACGGCTTCCCGGGTATTGATCTCCATAATGACTCCTTTGACTGATAACCATTTGGAATTATCATAACACATTTACGGTTCCCTGACATTAAAAAACCTGCCGCACGATAAACGTGCGGCAGGTCGGTATGAGGCGTCTTAAAAACGTCTGTCGATATTACTCGGCCTTGTCGGCTTTGTAGAGCTCGATCAGCTTGTTCAGGTAAGCCCACTTGGCTTCGGATTCGCCGACAGCCTTGTTGAAGAGCTTCTCGGCACGGGCCGGGTTGGCTCTCATCAGGGAGTTGTAACGAACTTCGCCGTTGATGAATTCCTTGTAATCGGCTGTCGGAGCCTTGGAGTCAAGGATGAAGGCATCCTTGCCGGCGGCAGCCAGAGCCGGGTTGTAGCGGAAGTTGAACCAGTAGCCGGACTTGACAGCCAGTTCTTCTTCTGTGATGGACTTGCCCATGCCCTTCTTGATACCGTGGTTGATACACGGAGCATAAGCGATGACCAGGGACGGACCCGGATAAGCTTCGGCTTCGGCAATAGCCTTGACAGCCTGATTGTAGTCAGCGCCGATGGCGATCTGAGCCACATAGACATAGCCGTAGGTCATAGCCATACCGGCCAGGTCTTTCTTCTTGGTTTCCTTACCGGCGGCGGCGAACTGAGCCACAGCACCTGTCGGTGTCGCCTTGGAGGACTGGCCGCCTGTATTGGAATAAACTTCAGTATCAAAGACCATGATATTGATGTCTTTGCCGGAGGCCAGGACGTGGTCGACACCGCCGTAACCGATATCGTAAGCCCAGCCGTCACCACCGAAGATCCACTGAGACTTCTTGTTCAGGTAATCCTTGCTGGCCAGCAGCTCCTTGGAGGCGTCACAGCCGCACTTCTCAAGTTCGGCAACAAGGGCATCCGTGGCAGCACCGTTGGCGGCACCGCAGTCAAATGTCTCGAGATACTTGTCGGCAGCTTCCTTCAGGGCACCGTCGGCCTTCTCGGCGACAGCTTCGACTTTCTTCTTCAGACCGTCACGGATAGCTCTTGTGGCAAGAAGCATACCGTAACCGAATTCGGCAGCATCCTCAAACAGGGAGTTATCCCAGGCCGGGCCCTTGCCTTCGGCGTTGACGGTATACGGTGTGGACGGTGAGCTGTTGCCCCAGATGGAGGAGCAGCCTGTGGCGTTGGCGATCATCATGTGGTCACCGAACAGCTGTGTGATCAGCTTGGCGTACGGTGTCTCACCACAGCCGGCGCAGGCGCCTGAGAACTCAAGCAGCGGCTGTCTGAACTGGCTGCCCTTAACGGTGGCAACGCCATATTTGGCCACGACATCTTCCTTGACCGGAAGTTCGACCATATAGTTGAAGGTTGTCTGAGAGGCTGCGCTGGCTTCAGCGGCATTGACCATGGTCAGAGCCTTCTCACCCTTCTTGCCCGGGCAGACGTTGGCGCAGGAGCCGCAGCCTGTACAGTCATAAGCCGAAATAGCGATGGTGAACTTGTAGTTCGGCATGCCGATCAGCGGCAGAGTCTGTGTGCCTTCCGGAGCGGCGGCAGCTTCTTCTTCTGTCAGAGCGAAGGGACGGATAACCGCATGCGGACAGACGAAAGAACATCTCTCGCACTGGATACATTTTTCCGGATCCCACTGCGGAACATTGACGGCGATACCGCGCTTTTCGAAGGCGGAAGCACCGGACGGTGTGGAACCGTCGACATAGTCCTTAAAGGCGGAAACCGGCAGGTTCTTGCCTTCCTGAGCGGAAACGGCTGTCTGGATGTTGTTGACGAAATCGACAACGTCCTGTCTCTTGCCTTCGGCCTTCTTGAAATCAAGACCTTCATCGGCACAGCTGCTCCAGGATTCCGGAACCTTGACCTCGCGGATCTCCTTGGCACCGGCATCGATGGCATCCCAGTTCTTCTTGACGACGTCATCACCCTTGCGGCCGTAGGTAGCCTTGGCGGCAGCCTTCATGAGTTCGTTGGCCTTATCGGACGGGATGATCTGGGTCAGTTCGAAGAAAGCGGACTGCAGGATCGTGTTGATACGTGTCGGGCCCATGCCGACAGCAATACCGATCTTAACGCCGTCGATGACATAGAACTTGATGTTGTGGTCGGCAATGTATTTCTTGACCTGGCCCGGCAGATGCTGTTCAAGTTCTTCATCGGACCACGGGCAGTTAAGCAGGAATGTACCGCCGTCCTTCAGTTCCTGAACCATGTTGTACTTGCGGACATAAGCCGGATTGTGGCAGGCCACGAAGTCGGCTTCGCTGATCAGGTAGGTGGACTTGATCGGCTTCTTGCCGAAACGCAGGTGGCTCATGGTGACGCCGCCGGACTTCTTGGAGTCGTAATCGAAGTATGCCTGAGCATACATATCGGTGTTGTCGCCGATGATCTTGATGGAGTTCTTGTTGGCACCGACTGTACCGTCAGCACCCAGACCCCAGAACTTGCAGTTGGTAGTGCCTTCCGGTGTGGTAATCGGAAGCTTGACCGGTGTCAGGGACAGGTTGGTCACATCATCGTTGATGCCGATGGTGAAATGCTTCTTGTCAACATTGGCAAAAACAGCAGCGATCTGGCCCGGTGTGGTATCCTTGGAGCCGAGACCGTAGCGGCCGCCGTTGATCCTGGCCTTCAGGCCGGAATCCTGCAGAGCGGCAACCACATCCAGGAACAGCGGTTCGCCTTCGGCGCCCGGTTCTTTGGTGCGGTCGAGGACATTGATAACCTTGGCTGTCTTCGGAATGGCATCGATGAGGGCCTTGGCAGAGAACGGACGATACAGGCGAACCTTGACGACACCGATCTTGGCGCCTTCTTTTTCACGCAGGTAATCGATCGTCTCGTCGATGGTCTCGCAGACGGAGCCCATGGCAATGATAACGCTCTCGGCTTCCGGATCGCCGTAGTAGTTGAACAGCTTGTAGTCTGTGCCGAGTTTGGCATTGACTTTGTCCATGTACATCTGGACAATTTCCGGCATGGCGTCGTAGGACGGGTTGGAAGCTTCGCGGGCCTGGAAGAAGATATCCGGGTTCTGAGCGGAGCCTCTCTGGCACGGATGATTGGAGTTCAGAGCGTGATCACGGAATCTCTTGATGGCATCGTGGTTGACCATCTCATCCAGATCGGCGTAATCCCAGATACGAATCTTCTGAATCTCGTGGGATGTTCTGAAACCATCGAAGAAGTTGATGAACGGAAGGCTGCCTTCCAGAGATGCCATATGGGCAACCGGAGTCAGGTCCATAACTTCCTGAACGGATGATTCGCAGAGCATGCAGGCGCCGGCCTGACGGCAGGCATAGATATCGGAATGGTCACCGAAGATTGACAGGGCGTGGGAAGCCAGCGCACGGGCAGAAACATCGAAGACGCCCGGCAGCTGTTCGCCGGCCACCTTGTAGATGTTCGGGATCATCAGAAGAAGACCCTGTGACGCTGTGAATGTGGTTGTCAGAGCACCCGCGGCCAGTGAGCCGTGGAACGCGCCGGCAGCACCGGCTTCTGACTGCATCTCTGTAACCTGTACTTCCTGACCGAAGATATTCTTGCGGCCGGCCGTCGCCCATTCATCGACATGCTCCGGCATGACAGATGACGGTGTGATCGGATAGATAGTAGCGACTTCTGTAAATGCGTAGGAAGCATGTGCAGCAGCTTCGTTACCATCCATGGTTAACCATTTTCTGTTATCCATTATTGTCCTCCTTGTTTAATTGAAAAAGCTCAAACAGACTTTTCCAGACTAAGAAAAATTATAGCACCTTTGATAGTTTTTTGTCTATCAAAGGTGCCATGTTCTTTGAAAAAACCAACATCATCGGACCAAAGGCCGTCAGTCGTCGTTTTCCTCGTCTTCGTTTGTCACATAGACCATACGCTTGCCGGCGTTCATATCGGCCGCCAGGTACTCGTCGTAGGTGCCGACCTTGTCGATGATGCTGCCGTCCGGCAGGAACTCGATGATGCGGTTGGCCGTCGTCTGGACAATCTGGTGATCGCGGGTCGAGAACAGAAGGACGCCCGGGAACTTGATCAGGCCGTTGTTGAGGGCCGTGATAGCCTCCATATCCAGGTGATTCGTCGGCTCATCCAACATCAGGACGTTGGCATTGGAGATCATCAGCTTCGACAGCAGGCAGCGTACTTTCTCGCCGCCGGAAAGCACTCTGAGGCGCTTGACGCCGTCCTCACCGGCAAAAAGCATGCGTCCCAGGAAGCCGCGGACATAGGTGGCATCCTTAATCTCGGAATACTGGGTCAGCCATTCGGCAATCGTCAGGTCGGAGTCGAATTCGCTGCCCGGATCCTTCGGGAAATAGCACTGGGAGGTGGTGATGCCCCACTTATAGTAGCCCTCATCCGGCTCGATCTCGCCGGACAGGATGCGGAAAAGAGTCGTCTTCGCCTTTTCATTGCCGCCGACAAAGGCCACCTTGTCATTGCGGTTCAGGCGGAAGCTCAGATCCCTGAAAATAACCTCGCCGTCGATGGTCTTGCTCATGTGTTCCACCTCGAGGACATCGTTGCCGATCTCCCGCTCCGGACGGAAGTCAATATAGGGATACTTGCGGCTGGAGGGCACCATATGTTCCAGCTCTATCTTCTCCAGAGCACGCTTGCGGGATGTCGCCTGCTTGGACTTGGAAGCATTGGCGGCAAAGCGGGAAATGAATTCCTTCAGTTCCTTGATCTTCTCTTCCTTCTTGCGGTTCTCTTCCTTCATCTGCCGCACCAGCAGCTGGCTGGACTCGAACCAGAAATCGTAGTTGCCGGCATAGAGACGGATCTTGCCGTAATCAATATCGGCTGTCATGGTGCAGACCTTATTCAGGAAATAACGGTCGTGGGAAACGACGATGACCGTATTCGGGAAGTTGATCAGGAATTCCTCCAGCCATTCGATGGCATTCATATCCAGGTGGTTCGTCGGTTCGTCCAGAAGCAGGATATCGGGAGAGCCGAACAGGGCCTGAGCCAGCAGGACCTTGACCTTGAGGCTGCCGTCAAGGGTGGACATCATGGCATAATGCCACTCCGGCTCAACACCCAGACCGTTAAGCAGGGCCTCGGCATCGGATTCGGCTTCCCAGCCGTTCATCTCGGCGAACTCGCTTTCCAGCTCGGCGGCTCTGACGCCGTCCTCATCGGTAAAATCCTCTTTGGCGTAGATGGCTTCCTTTTCCTTCATAATGTCATACAGGCGGCGATTGCCCATGATAACCGTATCAAGGACGGGATAGGCATCATATTTGAAATGATCCTGCTCCAGGAAGGAGATACGCTCCCCCGGGGTGACGCTGATGCTGCCTGAGGTGGTCTCCAGCTTTCCGGACAGGATCTTCAGGAAGGTGGACTTGCCGGCACCGTTCGCTCCGATCAGGCCGTAGCAGTTTCCCTCCGTAAACTTGATATTGACATCTTCGAACAGAGCTTTTTTCCCGACTCTGTAGGTGACATTATTGGCTGAGATCATGATTTCTCCTTCATTGTAACATCGCTGTTGTTCCGCTATGTATCATAGCCTGACGGCTCTTTTTAAGCAAGCCCAATTTGTACCACCGGCCGATATGCGTCAAAAAAACCGCTTTCAAGGGTTTACGGCCGGCCGTTGTTGGCGGTATACTGTTACTAATAATGCAGGAGGACTTTGCCCATGGGAATGTTGGATTTTCTGAAAAACGATCCGGATGATGATTACGACTTCGAAGATGATTTCGACGAAGAAGGCCTTGATGACGAAGACGAGGTTCTCGATGATGACGATGAGGCCGATGATGACCGCCCTTCAGGCCGTTCTGCTTCACTGTCCTCTGCCGATGATGACGATGAAGATTCTGTCGATATCCGTCTGACGTCTTCGGGCAGCGGTTTCGGAAGAGATTTTAAAAATGCTCTCCGGCGTCAGGTACTGACCGCCAACGAGAATCTCCGCCGCCGCACAGCCGAAGCGCTGGAACTGATCCGCCAGACCGCGGACCAGCCTCTGCCGGCATCTCCCGAGGCCGGGGACCCGGCGGATGATGAGGACCTGATCTGACGGAGATGTCAGTCCGCCGCGTCGGTGCCGTCCCGCAAGTATGCCATTTAAAAAGGATGAGAAAACGAAACACACGTTTTCTCATCCTTTTTTTATCTCAGTACTTTCCGGCTGATATGCCGCGGCGGCGCCTGACAGCGGCAAGCCCCAGATAGAGTATCGTCAGTACACCGGCGGCCGCCGAACCGGCCAGCCCCGCCTTAAGTCCCGGTGTCTCATAGGTGAAGACGATCTCATTGTCACCATCAGCGACGCGGACGGCCATGAAGCCGTTGATATCGACGATAGGCACCGCTTCCCCGTTCACGGCGGCGCTCCAGCCGTCGTCATTGGGAATACTGAAAAAGGCATAGCCGTCACCGTCGGCTGTGATCACCGAACGGAACCCGCCGGCATCCTCGGCATAATCCCGGGAGCATTCTGTCTGATGCGCCCGGGCCGCGGCCGTCATCGCCTCTTCCCGTGTTGACAGACCGGCAAGATCGTTGATCAGATCGACACTGTCGTGAACCAGCACTGCCGACACCGTCTCCGCGTCCGCCTCCGGCACCACCAGGGTGCGCAGCATCGCCGATACCTTATCATCGGAGGGCAGGGCATCAAATTCTTCCCGTGTGATGTAGCTGTGATAGACAAAACCGATAGGCGGAACGGCGTCATTTTCGTAAACATAATAGGTCTTGGCGCCGCTGTCATAGGTCAGGATCGGTGTCTCCCCCTCCCGGGCCTCGTTCTCAAAGGTATAGCGGGCACTGATCAGAAGATCCATGCCCTCCGGCAGTTCCGGACTCCTGACGCTTCGCTCCAGGTCGAGGGCTTCGTAGAGCCGGAAGATCGATCCGGATACCGTGCTGCAGAAGACGCCGCCGTTCTTGATGCCCTGGGACAGGAGTTCTTCATTGGCCTGATTGCTGTAGCGGTAGGCCGGCTCTTCTCTGTCGAGGGCCTCCGCCGCCGTGATCGTCTGATACAGAGTCGTGCCGTCATAGCTGCCGGCGTAGGAATACATCGCCACGGCCGCTGCGGTGGTGCCTGCCGCAAAGAGGACCACCATGCCCGTGAGGACACGCATCCGCTGCCGGCGCGGCCGGCAGTACAGGAGCCATGTCAGCGCTATGCCCAGCACGCAGACCAAAGACCAGGCCGCGAAGATCGCCGGTTCATAGATCTTGGACGGCTCCTTCTCGCTCCAGGGCACAAACAAGAGAAAAAGGATAAAAGCCGCTGCCGTCACCATCACGATGACAGCACTGCGGGATATGGCCTTCTGGGTCGGTGTCGGCGAGTTAAAAACCGCGGTTTCCCGTTTCCACTCTTCTGTCACCGAGGCGCTGGCCAGAGCCAGCATCAGAACCGCCATGTAATACCAGCGGCAGTAAAGTCCGGCAAAGAGCCCGAAGGAGGCGTTGAGGATCGGCACCAGGGCAAACACAAGGCAGACGCCGAGCATGCGCGTCAGCCAGTGCTTCCGGTGGCACTTCACAAAGGCCAGCACCAGCACGATCCCCAGAAGCGGCAGGTACGCGCTGCAGGTGGCAAAATTCCGCTCGATCACGGCGGACTGGTTCGACATCACCTCACCCGGAAAAAGAAGGGCCTTCAGAATAAAGAGATACCGCTCCTCGCCGTAAACAAGGGAATTGAAGCCGTAATAGTCATTGCCGACCCGGGGATTCTGCAGGGTAAAAAGCGCCGCCGGCAGCAAAAGTGCCAGTCCCAGGCATCCGCCGAGGACGCCCTCCGTCAGCGCACTGACAAATCGTGACAGGGTCAGCCGGAGGTTTCGGACATCCACATAGACGACCAGATAATAAAGGATCAGGAAAATGACCTCGCCGACGAAGAAATAATAACAGACGATGGCATTGAAAAAGACGGCCGCCAGGAAGGGGCCTCTCTTCTTCTCCGTCATCAGACGGTCGAAGGTCAGAAGGAGCAGCGGGAAGAGATAGACCACATCGTGAAAATGATAGAACAATATGGCCTCGGCGGAAAAGCCCGAAAAGGCGTACAGTAGGCCGCCGATCACGGCGCTGTCGCTGTCCTTCACATAACGGCGTATGTAGAGATAGGCTGTCAGCGCGGCGGCCGCGTATTTCAGAATATACAGCCAGCCCACGATGTACATGAAGGCCTTTGCCGGAAAAAGCAGGGATATCCAGAAGGAGGGATTGCCCAGGATGTAAAAGGCCATGCCGCCGATAAAGCCGGAGCCCAGATCCAGAGCATAGTCAAAGCCGATCTGACCGGATTTGATCAGCGCGTTGGCGTGCATGGCAAAGACGACCTGCTGCGAATTGAAATCACCGGCCAGCGCAAAGCGGCCGCCGCCGGCAATGATGCTCCAGCCGAAGGCAATCAGTGCCGCCAGGAAGCCGAGTCCAAAGACCTTAAGACAGCCGCGGCTGTCCTTATTGTGAAAGATCATAACGTATTTACCGTAACGGTTATCCTTCCTGCGCGGCAAACATCTGCGCCACAGCCGGCAGTACCGTCAGATTCTCTGCCAACATCTTGTCAACCTGATCCACACTGAGGGGCGGATCATTATAGGAACCGTCGGCTTTGTAGAGGTCGCCGACCTCCACGGTAACCGCCGGAATATGCAGAATCTGCATATAATAATCCGAGCAGCCGCCTGGGTTCTGTTCATCCTGAACGGTCGAAGTGACCGTATAGCCATCCGCGCCGTTCACGGCCGTCTGCCGCGAAATGAGCTCCGCCAGGGCCATGTCGGTCTCATAAAGAGCCGGATCCTCCGCTGCCATGCCGTAATCGCAGAACACAAGACGGCCGTGGCAGTGATAAGCCAGCTGTGCCACGCAGTTGACGGCTTCCGTCAGGTTAATAAGGGCCTGTACCTCCGGTTCCGAATTGGCGCTGGTGCCGGGATAGCGGCTGCAGGAAGGCTGCTGGGTTCCCATCTCGGTTGTCCAGCCCTTTGTCGCAAAGTTGCGGTTAAGATCCACGGATCGGGCATTGGCCTTCCAGGTGGCGGTGTATTCATTGATATCCGGGGACGCCTTCCCGAGCTCAGTATCGGTCCTGTAGACCTCCTGAAGTCCCGCTTTCAGGCTTTCATCGCGGATCGCATCGAACCCGGACTGACTGATGCTCACCCCGTCAGGATTCATCATCGGAATGATATGAAGGCGCACCTTCGACAGGATCGCGCTGAGTGCTTCACCGCCGAAACTGCCGGTTTGGTAATTCTTCAGAAGATCCTCCAGCTGAGCCATGCCCACATTCGTGATCAGATGCTCCCGGGCATGCATGGAATACTGGACGATGATATCCTTGTCGGCATCGGGAGATCCCACGACCGCGTCGATCAGATCCCGGTTATCCAGGGACTGCCCGAAGACCTGAACCGTCAGGATATCACGGTACCGTTCCTGCAGGAAATAGAGATCGCGGCACATCTGCTCATAAGAGTAGTTTTCCGTATGGTAATCCACGATATCGCCCTGGGGCGCCGTCTCCTCTGTGGTATAGGTCCAGGGGGACAGAGCCTGACAGGTCCAGACCTCAGCTTTATCGTCATCGGCCGCGGCCGCCGGTTCCTCTGCCCGACTGTCGGTCTCGACAAGGCTCACCAAAGTTCTGGGAACAAAAAGGGTGCCGGCCACGGCATTTTTAATAAGATAAGGCACCGTGATCAGAAGAATCAGAAGGCAGACCGTCAGCACCGCCAGGCGGCACAGTCTGGCACGCCGTCTCCGGCGGCGCCTCTCCTCCCGCCGTTGACGGCGGCGTCTCTCTTCTTCGCGGCTCCGGCCGTTATCTCTTTGTTGAACCATAAAACACTAACGCCTTTCTTCGTAATTATCCGGTATCGCTTCACCCCAGGGCGTACCGCCCAGGTCATAGGGTGTTGACTGGTAGACATAGTAATTCAGCCAGTTGGTATACAGGTTGTTGGCATGGGAGCGCCAGGTCAGCAGCGGCTCCTTCGCCGGATCGTTGTCCGGGAAATAATTGACCGGCATGGTGATGGGCAGCCCCTTGGCCAGATCCCTCTCATACTCCTTCTTGAGCTGGGTGCGGCCGTACTCAGGATGTCCCATTACGAAGATCTTGCGTCCGTTTTCCGCCATAGCCAGATAAACACCGGCCTCCTCGGACTGGGCCAGAATGGTCAGGGCCTCACAGTCCTCCACAGCCTTCACCGGTACCTCCGTGTGGCGGGAATGGGGCGCCAGAAAGACGTCGTCAAAGCCGCGGACCAGGGGCACCTTGCGGTTGTAGACCCGGTGTTCATAAATACCAAAGACCTTGTGATCCTTCAGCACCTTGTCAAGACCGTAATAATGATAGGCCGCCGCCTGAGCACCCCAGCACAGGTAGATTGTGGAGGTAACATGATCCTCGCACCAGTCAAAGATCTCCGTGAGTTCGTGCCAGTAATCCACCTCCTCGAAAGCCATCTCTTCCAGCGGCGCCCCTGTGATGATCATGCCGTCGAACTTGTACGGTTTCAGCACGGAGAAGGGCACATAGAAGGAATCCAGATGGCTCTTGGACGTATGGCGGGATTCGTGGCTGGTGACGCGCACGAAGGTACAGTCGATCTGCAGCGGCGTATTGGAAAGCATCCTGAGAAGCTGAAGCTCGGTGGCTTCCTTGATGGGCATCAGATTCAGGATCGCGATACGGATCGGACGGATATCCTGATGCATGGCGCGGTTTTCGTCCATCACGAAAATGTTCTCGCGCTCCAGGATCTCCTTGGCCGGCAGGTTATTCTTGACTTTAATCGGCATGATCTATCATCTCCTTGAACTCCTTTTCCGTGATGATCGGAATACCCAGCTTCATGGCCGTCTTATTCTTGGACGAGGTACTGAGGCTGTCATTGTTGATCAGATAATCGGTATGACCGGTCACGGAGCCGGTCACCCTGCCTCCCAGGTCTTCGATGACCTTCTGCAGGGCCTTGCGATTGGCATAAGTTGCCAGGGTCCCGGTGATCACGAAGGTCTTACCGGCGATCGGACTCGCATCCTCGGTCGGATAGACTTCCTTTTCGATGGTCAGATGAGGCAGCAGACGGTCAAGGACCGCCATGCGGGCCTCATCACGGAAATAACTTTCAATGGCCTCGGCCGTTATGGGGCCGACGGAACGGATCCCGGCCAGCTCCTCATAACCGGCGTGACGCAGGGCGTCAATATCATCCTGAAAATGCCGGCACAGGATGCGGGCATTGGCCGAGCCGATACCCGGGATGCCCAGGGCGGTGATCAGCCGTGTCAAGGTGGTGACGGAGGCTTTGTCAACGGCAGCAATCAGATTGGCGGCTGACTGGGGACCGAAGCCCTCCATGTCGGCGATGGCCTCTTCGTGCTCCTTCAGGCAGAAGATATCGGCCACATCACGGATAAAGCCCCTGTCAATAAGCTTCTCCAGCGTCATTTCCGATAGTCCGTCGATATTCATACCGTCACGGCTGACAAAAAGGCCGAAAGAGCGTATCTTCTTAGCCTGGCAGTCCGGGTTCTGACAGTGCAGCGTCATAACGGCCTCATCGCCCTCACCCTCCGTGACAACGGTGGTCTTTCCGCCGCAGACCGGACAGCGTTCGGGAAGGACCAGCGTATCGCTGCCTGTCAGGTTGGCCGCGATCTGGGGAATGATCATATTGGCCTTATAGACGGTGATGGTATCACCGATGCCAAGCTTCAGAGCCCGCAAAACACTGACATTGTGAAGGGAGGCCCGGCGCACCGTCGTCCCCTCCAGTTCCACAGGATCAAAGACAGCCACCGGGTTGATAAGTCCCGTGCGTGAAGGACTCCATTCCACCTCCCGAAGGATCGTTTCCCGAGTTTCGTCCTGCCATTTGAACGCATAAGCATTGCGAGGGTATTTGGCCGTAGTCCCGAGGGACTCGCCGTAGGCAATATCGTCGTAGAGCGCCACCAGACCGTCGGAGGGAAAGTCATTGCGGCTGACCGCCTCCGAGAAGGCCGCCACGGCTTCAGGAACAGTCTCCTCCGTCACTTCCCGGTATTCCACGACAGTAAAACCCTGGCTGCGGAGCCATTCCAGCTGACAGCGTCGGGAATTGGCAAAATCGACGCCCGGCGCCTCCACCAGGGAGAAAGCATACAGGTATACGCGCCGCGCCGCTGTGATCTCGGGATTCAGCTGGCGCACGGCACCTGAACAGAGATTGCGCGGATTCTTATAACGCGCATCGGCATCCTCGATGCTGCTGTTGATCTCTTCAAAATCGCTGTAATGAATGATCGCCTCGCCCCGCAGTACCAGGTGTCCCTGATAGGGAATGCGCAGCGGCACATTGCGAAACCGGCGGGCATTGGGCGTCACATCCTCGCCGATACGGCCGTTGCCGCGGGTCACCGCCTGCACCAGCGTACCGCCGTCATACGTTAAAACGATCGTCAGCCCGTCCATTTTCCAGGAAAGCAGGGTTTTATGACTGCCGGCAAAGGCTGCCAGGGCAGCCGTATCCTTCGTTTTATCGAGGGACAGCATCGGCGTCGTATGCGTGACCTTGGGGAGATCGCTGCGCACCTCGGCGCCCACATGAATGGTCGGCGAATCGGACAGAACGATGCCGGATTCTTTTTCCATCGCCTCAAGCTTCAGATAGAGAGCATCGTACTCACGGTTGCTCATGATCTCGCGGCTTTCGGCATAATAAGCGCGGCCGGCTTCGTTGAGAAGGGCCACCAGGTCTTTCATTTCCTTAAGATCAGTGTTCATCGTTATCCCCCGCCTCCTTCACTGCGGCCATGGCCTTCAGGCGGTCGATCTCCTCGGGCAGAAGTTCCCGGGTGCGGCCTTCGGGCAGGCTGCCCAGTTTCAGTGTCATGAGCCTCACACGCTTCAGTTCAACCACCTCGAAACCGAATTCGGCGCACATACGCCGGATTTGGCGGTTATAGCCCTGGGTCAGCGTAATGGCAAACTTGTCGATACCGATCCGCCGGACATGACAGGGGCGGGTCCGGCGTCGGCGCATCACATGATTCCTGTCGGGAACCGCTATCGTGACGCCGGCGGCCATTTTCTTCAGAAAATCGTCCCGAAACGGCTTGTCGACACGGCAGATATATTCTTTTTCGTGACAGGAGGCCGCCTTCATGATCAGGTTGTTCAGTTCCCCGTCGTTAGTCAGAAGGAGGAGTCCCGTCGAATCCTTGTCAAGACGGCCCGCGTAAGTCAGGCTGCCCTTCCCGCCCACAAAATCAATCACGTTTTTCGGATCGCTGCGGTCGGCAGTGCACACGATGCCGCGGGGCTTGTTGAGGATCATGTAGACCTTCCTCTCAGCCTCACCGGTGATGTCTCTGCCATCGAGAAAGACGCGGTCGCCCGGCATGACGCGAAAGCCCTTGTCGGCGCGTTCACGGCGCCCTCTTCCCTTCCGCTGCACCTCCACATGACCGCCGTCGATCAGGTCGTCGGCGCGCCTGCGGGAGGCCGCTCCCGTGTCGGCCACAAAACGATTGATGCGAATCCCCTTCTCTTCCATGCTGCTTACTCCGTCTGCTGTCAATAGCGCGAATCGCCAAAGGTATTGATATCAAAACCCGGAATCAGATCCGTCCACGCTTTCGCATGGTTGATGCGCGATACCAGGGTCGCGCCGCCCTGCTGACTGTTCTGCGTCCAGGTCAGCCCCTGTCTGGTGCTGTCCATGAAGGCCATGACGTTATAGGCGAGCCTGATGCTGCCGTCCGCCCGTTTCAGGCCCAGATGCCAGCCGCCCGCGGCCTCGCCTGCCGTATCCTGATAACAATGAATGATCAGATTGTCAACGCCCGCGGTATATTCGGCGATGTAATAGGCATAGGCAATGGCAGCCGCCTGCTCATTTTCGGCCGAAACACCGTTAATATAGGCGTTGATGCCCGTCTCGCTCAGAATGATGGCATGGTCAGAGCCGAACTTGTTTGCCACATAGGTCGTCAGCGCGTCGATGTTGTACATCGAAATGGTCGGCGTGGTGCTGCCGTCGTGGGTCAGCCCGTAGACGGCTCCGTTCCAGAAGCGCGGATCCAGTTCCGGCGAACAGTAGGGATGGAAGGCCATATTCCAGTTGATGGCGCCCTCGCCGCTCAGCACCGTATTCAGGCTGTCAGTAAAGCCTTTGGCCGTGTAATACTGAGGCCCGCGGCTGGTGGTCGTCCAGACATGATCCAGCGAATCATAGACCTTGACATTGCCCCAGATGCTCATCATCGTGTTGTAGGCCAGGCGGTAGACCTGCGCATACAGCGTCGTGTAGGTCTCCAGCGCCAGACCGGTGCCGCAGTAATTCCAGTGGACCGGATCGTCCAGCTCATTGCCGATGACCCAGTTGTCCACATGGGCATCCGCATCGGAAAAGGTCTCGGCCAGGAAGGCAAAGGCGGCCTCCAGCTTGTCCCGCGGCTCCGTCTCCTGAGCATTCATCCCATAACAGGTGGCCGTCGACGAGCCGCCCCGGCCCGTGGGCGTCACATATTCCGAATAAGCATTCAAAATGCTGCTGTCGGCATAAACGACCACCGTCACCTGAACGCCGGCGGCCGTCAGTTCACGGATACGGTCCTTGTAATAGGTGCTGACGCCGGAATTAAAATAATAGGTTTTGCCGTTATAGTTGTAAGAGGCACCGCTGCCCTGGAGCAGCGTCACAAGAGGCAGGTTCATGGCCACATTTTTCACATGAAGGGTATTGATGGCCTCCTGCACCTTGTCCTGACTCCAGTAGATCGCCAGGCCTTTTTTATTGAGCGGCTGCGTTCTGGCAATAGTCTTCGTTGAAGCGGCCTCCGGATTGGTGATATACATACCGTTGCTGTTGAGACGGTAGACGCCGTTCAGCAGGATGGCCGTGAAATACTCCTCGTTGACATGGGCCTGCTTATTGAACCCCTTGAAAGTGAAGGTCATGGTGCTGCCGGCTGCCGCCGAGGCCACGGGCTGCCGGCTGCCGACAGTATAGGTCGTCGGGTCGACGGCAAACAGATAAACCTTGCCGTCATCACCGGTCACGCCGGTGTCTTGATTCTCCGCTGTGACCGTCAGTGTGGTGGTGCCGGTCAGTTCACAGGCGGTGATTTTGTTTGAGGACAGATACCACTTCTGTGCCGCCGTTTTATTCGCCTTGTGAACCCGGACATTAACACGGTAATCCAGAGAGCCGCCCGCGATATCCAGCGCCAGGGCTGTATTACTGTAGGGGCTGATCGAGACGGTGCCGTCGGCTTCGCCGGTAATAACCCATTTCTGATTATCGGCACCTGTCAGCGTCGTCTGGATCACATTCACATCGTTGGCCGGTGTCCCGTCACAGGCAAGGGCCTTGCCGGACTTCCGGCTTATGATGTAATAGACCGTATCATCGGTTTTCAGGGCTTTTCTGAATTCGTAGACCTGAGCCTCTGTCCAGTTATTGTTATAGGACTGTACGTTGGCGCCGTCATCCAGGCTGCCCGAAGCGATATCAAGAACCCGGTCGGGATACTTGGCGGATCTCACCACGAAGCTGCCTGAAAAAGTGCCCTTGTCAGGATCAACAAAACGCAGCGTCTGTCCCGCTGTTTTGTCAAAATTGCCGCTTTCAAAGAGGCTGCCTTCTGTCAGCGCACCGCTGATCTGCAGGCAGACGTGCGGTGCGGCCTTAGAAAAAATGATGACAGTACCGTCCTCGGACCGCACCAGGCGCCAGTACTGATAATCGTCCGTCGTCCCGCTCACCAGGCGGATCCCCCGGCCGGCCTTGGCCGACGGATCCAGAGCCAGACGGCGATTATCCGACAAGGCCGTTATCGTGTAATAACCGTTCGACTGAAGAGACACGCTGAAGCGCTGTGTATCGGCTCCCGTCTTCTTCGTCAGCCGGAGCTCACCGCCGGTGATGCCGGCCGTCAGCGCACTGTCTTCGGCACACTGAAGCAGCCAGGTGCCCGACAAATCCTCCGGCGTCAGCTTCTCAAAGGTAAAACGGCAGGCATCGGTATAGCTGCTGCCGAGGGCGATATTGGTACCGTTGGCATAGCCGCCGGCGATTGTCACCGGCAGACCGCTCTGGGCATGACAGATGAAATAGGAACCGCTGCCGGCATCCCGGAGGATCCAGCGCTGAGATGCCTCGAAATTGGCGGTATAGATCTGAAGATTGCTGCCGTCAGCGGCATAGCTGTCCGCCAGATCCACCGCCCGGCCGGCGGATGCCGATATGAAGGTATAGCTGCCGTCGCGATTGGTCAGCACAAACCACTTTTCGGCATTGGTGTCGTTGTATTTGTGAAGCTGAATATTCGTCCGGATCTCGGTGGCGCCGCCCTGCACATCAAGGACATATTGGGAGGCAGCCGCACTGCGGATCACATAGAGACCGCCGGATACCAGTTCTCCGGCATTATGAAGCCTGTCCCCGCCGCTGATAGCGGACGGTGTGTCTGTCTCGTCGCTGCCGTTGTCATCCGCCGCTTCTTCCGTTCCGGCTTCCGCGCCGGCCGATGTCCCGTCGGGAGTCTCCTCTCCCGGCGCAGCAGGCCCTTCTGACGCGCCTGACTCTGCCGGCGCCTCGTCAGAAGCCGCCTCGGAGGTCAGCGTACTTTCGGCAGAAGATGTCTGCGAGCCCCCTGTTGTCTCATCGGCATAAACAGCGGAGGCGGAAGTCAGGATCAATGTCAGGCTCAGTATGATCGCCAGGCCTTTTTTCATAACGGCAGCTCCTTGTTAACTCAAAAAGTCATCAAAAACAATCTGATCAGTAGGCGATGAACCGGCCGCCCACATAGCCGTCGATATCACCAACGCGGATGTGGCGCCAGCCGGCATCGGTACGACCGATGACCGTCACCTCGGTGCCGCCCGGCAGATCCGGATAAATCACGGCATAATCATAGCCCGGGCCGGAACGGACGTTGCAGGTTGAGATAAGACGGGCCGGTGTCTCGGCTTCGGCGGCAGCCTTGGCTTCCGCTTCGGCCTTTGCCTGGGCTTCGGCGGCAGCCTTGGCTTCCGCCTCGGCCTGGGCCTGGGCTTCGGCGGCGGCTTTGGCTTCCGCTTCGGCCTGGGCCTGGGCTTCGGCGGCGGCCTTGGCCTCCGCTTCGGCCTGGGCGGCTTCCGCCGCCGCGACGGCCGTGTCGTATTCGGTGCGGACGCTGCCGATCAGTGTACTGACATCCTCCTGCTCATTGAGCTTCGTCAGGTAGGCCGCCAGGGCCGCTTCCGGTTCTGCTGTCATGATCTTCCAGCTGCCGGCATCGTCTTTTTTGATCACCAGCTGGCTGAGGCCCGGCAGAACGGCAGCGCCGTCTGTCTGATAATGATAATAAGCATAGACGATCATCATATCGTCACTCTCGGCCTTCTTGGTGTAAACTGCCAGATCACGGTACTGCGTGACCGGTGCCGCCGTCACAGCGGCGGCATCCTCATCGGACAGATCCAGTGTCAGTGCGCGGACAGCCTCGGCGTCCCGCGCTGTCAGCGCCTGGTAATAACTGCCGATCAGAGTGTTGACGGCCGTGTCGGCATCCTTCTCCAGTTTTCCTCCCAGATAGACCGTTTCCGTCGGTGTCACGGACGGGATACTCTCGTTTTCACTGTCAGGCGTTTCTGTCGGAACCGGCACCTCAGCGGTAGCCAGCATGCTGTCAGCGTTCATATCCTGGGATGCGCTGCGGCCGGCATAGAGTCCGGACAGGGCGCGCACACCGAAAAAGAGTGCCGCCAGAATAACGATGATGCCCGCTATCAGCATGATATAACGGAGATTATCGGATAACCATTCTCTGAATTCGTTCAATTTTGTACCCCCATTGATAGTTATTGCGAATAACTATTATTGTCATAAGTTTACCATAACAGGCATTGACTGGCAAATAAAAAGGCCTTTCGGCACCTTGCGGTGCCAAAAGGCCTGACACGCGTCTGGCAGGAGTCGAACCCGCGCACCCGGAACCGGAATCCGGTGCTCTATCCACTGAGCTACAGACGCAAATAATATGCCGGCATAGCCGGCAAACGAAATGGAGATAATGGGATTTGAACCCACGGCCTTTCGGATGCGAACCGAACGCTCTCCCACTGAGCTATATCCCCCTGACAAATTCATATAATAACCTATTCGGACCTTCTTCGCAAGTATAAATTCCGAAAAAGCACAGGAATCCCCCAACCCTCGTCTGTCGGTCAAACCGGCTGCGGTTCAGCCGGCCGGTGGCGCCGGTCCTTTTCCGGCTGCCCCGGCCGGCTTTTCCCGGTCAGGCGTAGCTTATGTCATCATCATGCCGGCCAAAGCGGTACACATGTCCCGACAACACCTCCTCCGGCAGGACTTCCGTCTCATTGACCGTCTTCACCGTCTCCTCCAGCATGTCAACGCTGACGGCCGTATCCTCCACAAGGATCAGTATCTCATGGACCGAACTGGGAATAATCAGCAGATCACCGTCCAGCAGACGGGCTGCCTCCTGAAGAAGCGCCGGATAAAAGAGACAGCAGGCACCGTAGATGCGATCCTCCGTCGTCATAAGGAACAGACCGCAGTCACCGTGCTCTCCCATGCCGGACACCGGTTCCCACAGCTCTTCGGGGACGGGCGCCGCGGGGTCCGCCTCCTCAAGGCACCGGCGGAGAGCTCTGTCAAGAGGCAGAAGGACAGGCTTTTTCAGGCGGGCCGTATTGGCCAGTGCCGTCCCGTACAGCGTCTCCGTCGTCACATCCCAACGCGTCTGGTCCTCCAGGGACACCATGACCGACAGCTCGGAACCGCCGTCAAAGGCCATCCGGATATAGAAAATCACCGCCAGATCCAGCTTCCGCACATGAGGTATCGTTTCCAGCAGCTGTCGATTCATGGCCGCGTTGATCACCCGGAAACAAATCCGGTCCTTCACAGCAGAAAAATCAGGCCTCTCCCGCAGGGTCAGCTGCCTCTCCCTCACCGATGCGATATGACGGTCAATAATATCTCCGGCCAGACAAGCCAGACTGCTGCCGTTCCGAAACCGGGTATAATAGGGCTCCAGTGAAATAACCGGTGCCAGACGCCCCCGGGGCGCCGACAGCGTGATGCCGTCATGATCCACGCCGTTGATGCCGCTGATGTGCTGCAGCCTCACCGTTGTCCCGCTGTCGGTCTGATTTCTGACAGCTTCCAGCAGTGACCATTTAAAGCTTTCGTAATTCATAAAACTCCTTTCCGGGCATGCCCGATGCGCCGTCATGGCGGCGTCATCAATAAGAGAGGTGATAGGAAAACCATAGGGAAGGGAAATGATAAAGAAGGGAAAAATGAAAGACCTGAAAAACCGAAAAAAAAGATAAAGCGAAAAGATTTCGAAATAATGCGGATGAAGATTCGGATGAGGATCCGGGTAAGAATAAAACCGGATAGGAAAAAGGGAATAGCGTGTCAGAATAAGAGAAAAGAAGGTCAGACGGGATAATATCCTGTCATTTTCGCCGGAAACAACGCTGCGGCAGTCCGTTCGGACTGCCGCAGATATCATACGTTATGGGTTTTTGGATGGATCAGACACGCTTCAGATACTCACCGGTTCTGGTGTCGATCTGAAGGACATCGCCGATATTGACGAACAGCGGGACCTGAACAACAGCACCTGTCTCCAGTGTGCACGGTTTGCTGGCACCCTGAGCCGTATTGCCGGCCAGACCCGGTTCTGTCTCGGTAACCTCAAGTTCAACAAACAGAGGCGGTTCGACACTGAAAACCTTGCCCTGGAAAGAGATCAGGGTACACTCAAAGTTTTCCTTGACGAACTTCATGGCATCGCCGACTTCGTCAATGCTAAGGCTTGTCTGTTCAAAGGATTCCGGATCCATGAAAACATAGAACATACCGTCATTGTAGAGGTACTGCATCTTTTTCTTCTCAATGATGGCGTTCTCAAATTTTTCAGTCGGTCTGAAGGTCTTTTCAACCACACCGCCGCTGATGATATTCTTCATTTTTGTACGAACGAAGGCAGCGCCTTTGCCCGGTTTGACGTGCTGGAATTCGATGATCTGCATAACGTTGCCGTCGATCTGGACTGTCATGCCGTTTCTGAAATCACCTGCTGATACCATGAAAAACCTCCTGAATCTCGTCAAAAATTTGAAAATTCACACGATTACGCTTTATATTATACCATCTCGTCCTCATTTTCAACTACCAAAATCAGTTCGAGAGCGATCTCTTCGATACTTTTTTCATCGATATCAATGATGTGATCCGCGGCGCCCTCATAAGCGGCCCGGCGCAGCGCCATCAGCTCCGTGATGCGGCGTCCGCTGTCATCGCCCTGCAGCATGGGCCTGACGGCGATCTGGTCCTTCAGGTGTTCCCGGATCGTCCCGGGCTGCGCCCGCAGGTAGACGGTGCGGCCGGAATAGGTCATCAGACGCACATTTTCGGCTCGCATCGGCACGCCGCCGCCCGTCGAGACGATACCGCCCTTCTCCCGGCTGAGACGCTTCAGCATCCCATGTTCACGGCGACGGAATCCCTCTTCGCCCTCGGCAGCAAAGATCTCGCGGATGGCAGCACCGGCTTCCTCTTCGATCATGTCATCCAGTTCGTAGACGATCTGGCCGGTCAGAAGACCGAGCTGACGGGCAATGGTAGATTTGCCGCTGCCCATGAAGCCGGTCAGATAAATCAGCCGATCCGTCTGCCTGATGTGGTGAATGCCGGCCAGATAGCGCCGCATAAGACGGCTGTCAATCTGTCCCGGGGCACTCGCCTCGCCGCAGGAGGCAAAGGTCAGGCAGAACCCGAGCGCCTCGCCCGCCAGACGGGTCACCAGACCGATCCTGCCCATGCCGATGATAAGATGCGGGATATTCAGACGGCGACGGCTTTCGGCGGCCGACTCCAGAATGGCGGCCACATCCGCCTGCGCTAAGGGCATGACCGCGATCTTGGCAATGGCGGCCCCCCGCGCTTCCATCCGGCATAGCCGCTCTGTTATGATCTCCGCGGATGGTGTCGCCTGAAAATCGTGATAGGACATGACAACCGCGATGCCCTTTTCCTTCGCTGCCGCCGGCACAGCATCGCCGCAGCGGGCTTCTTCGGCATCCAGCAGTTCAAACCCGCCTCGTTCGATAAGAGCCAGAAGAAGCTGCCGATACGCCTCATCGGTCAGGTCGGCCAGGCCTCCCTCCCGCCGCGTCCGGATTGTCAGAAGCAGCGGCATGACGCCGATAATCCCCCGTATCTCAGAGATAAGCGAGACCAGTGCCTCCGCATCCGTCAGACAATCACAGGCATCGGCCCGGAATTCCAGGGCATCGGCGGCACTGGCGGCTGCTTTTTTTACCGCCGCAAGCACCTCTTCCCGTGTCTTCGCCATGACGGGCACAAAGATCTTCGGCATCCCGTGCCCGATCGTCAGACTTCCCGCTGTCACTGATTTCATAATTGCCCTTTCTGTGGTAAACTTGAAAAAAACAAACCTGAGGTTCTCTATGTCACATCTTGTCAACCGTTCCGATGAAACGACGCAGCTCTACGCGCTCATCGGTCATCCCGTTGCCCACAGCCTGTCGCCGAAAATCCATAACGCCGCCTTTGCCGCCCTGTCCCTCGATGCCGTCTACATCCTGGCGGACAGTGCCGAAAGGGGCCTTGAGGGCACCATCAACTATCTTCTGGGCGAAGGCTGCCGCGGCTTTAACGTCACGATGCCGGACAAGACCGCCATCATCGGTTTTCTCGATGATCTGTCACTGGAAGCCCGCATCGGAGGTGCCGTCAATACCGTCATCTGCAGGGATGGGCATCTGCGCGGCGAGACCTCTGACGGCGCCGGTTTTCTCTATGCCCTGCGACAGGGCGGCTTTGTCCCGGAGGGTCGTTCCATGACGCTTCTGGGCGGAGGCGGTGCTGCTTCGTCGATCCTCATTGCGGCGGCGCTCAACGGCTTTACCGCTGTCGATGTCTACTGCCGCAGCGACCGCTCCTTCGACCGTATGGAGACTGCCGCGGACCGTCTGTCCGATGTTTCCTCCACCGCGATCACGATCCGCCGCTTTGGGGACACCGACGCTCTGAAACAATCTCTGGCCGCCCATCCCCTGCTGGCCAATGCCACCAGCGTGGGCATGGGGCCGACAGCCGGCTGCTCACCCCTCGACGGCTTTGCCCTTCCCGGTGAACTGACCGTCTTTGACGCGATCTACCATCCGGCCAGGACCCTCCTTCTTGAGGATGCCGAAAAGGCCGGCTGCACCATTATAAACGGCCTGCCGATGCTGATCGGTCAGGCCGCCGTCTCCTTTAAACTCTGGACCGGTCTGACGATGCCGGTCGATAAGCTGCCGCCTCTTCCGTAGAGACGGCCTTTTTCATGCTGACTAAGGCCGACATCGTCTGCCGCGGCCAGCCGCCGCTGTCAGTCTTCCGCCGGCTGTGTTCCGGCGTCAGCCCTCTACCGCCAGCTTCTCGATGACCTCCGCCGCCTCATCGGCGGACAGTGTCTCCATATCGATCACATGTGCGGCGATCTTCTCATAGGCCGGCTCACGCTCCGCCAGCATATCCCCGACGCGGGTCTCCATGCCGTCCTTCTGCATCCAGGCATACTTTTTGGTCTTGGCGATCTTGGCCACGATCTTGCTCTGGGAGGCTTTGAGCCAGTAGACCCGGCCCAGCTTCTCAAGATAGGGGGCGTTAAACGGCATCAACGGCAGATCGGAGCCGATGATGATAACGGCGCGCTCATCCAGAAGCAGCAGATCGTTGAGCACCGAAGTCTCCAGAGCCCTCAGATAGCTCTCTCCGAACTTATCGTGGATATCGGCTGTGGAGAGCTTCATCTTCTCCGACACCATCTTCTCCACCTCATACAGCTTCAGCGCCATATCCTTGGCGATCTTCTTGCCGACTGTGGCTTTTCCGCTGCCGATAAAACCTTCCAGAATAATATGATCCATATCTGACTCCCTTTCTTTATTTCCGACGGTGATAACAGTATAAGACGATCTTCTCCAGATAACGCTTGAGCACGATCTGGATCTCCTCCCGGGGATCCAGCCTGCCCACGAGAATCGCGGTGATGCCGGCCCGGCGGGCACCCCAGATATCCGTGAATATCTGATCGCCGACGGCACAGGTTTCACCGACGGATGTACCCATAAGGGCCAGAGCCCGGTCATAGCCTCTGCGGGAGGGCTTGCCGGCCTTTTCGATGATGGAGGCCCCGATATCGCGGTTGAACATCTCCACTCGTGCCCTGTCGTTGTTGGACAGCAGACAGACCCGAAAGCCGATATCACGAAGCCTCCGGAAAAGGGCCAGAGCCCGGTCATCGGCGGGGGCACCGTGGGGCACCAGCGTATTGTCAATGTCAAAAATAAGACCCCGGTATCCCTCCCGGTACAGCGCCTCAAAATCGATATGATAAGTATCGGACGCCTCCCGGTCCGGATAGAACCTCTTCAGCAATCCCATCTCAGCGCACCGTGTTGTGAAGAGTCCCGATACCCTCGATCTGACAATCCACCGTATCGCCGCTCTTCAGGAAACGCGGCGGGTCAAAGCCCATGCCGACACCCGACGGCGTTCCCATGGCGATGATCGTGCCTGGCAGAAGCGTCATGCCCTGAGACAGCTCGCTGATGACATAGGCAATATCAAAGATCAGCAGCGAGGTATTGGAATTCTGTCTCAATTCCCCGTTGACATAACTCCGAATCGGCAGAGCCGGGCGGCCGGGAAGCTCATCCGCCGTCACGATCCAGGGACCGATCGGCGTAAAACCATCCAGGCTCTTGCCGAAATACCACTGCTTATGGCGCGTCTGCAGCACGCGGGCGCTGACATCGTTGAGAATCGTGTAGCCGAACACATAATCATAGGCTTCTTCCGGACTGACATTGACCGCCTCTCGGCCGATGACCACCGCCAGCTCGCACTCATAATCCAGGCGTTCCACCAGGCCCGGATGGCTCTCGATGAAACCGCCGTCCGCCACCGCCTCGTTGACGCGCTTGGAGAAATAGATCGGATAGGGACGATCGCCGCCGAAGGCCTGCTTCTCATAGCGGGCCGCCTCCTCGGCATGGGCATGATAGTTGATGCCGAGGCAGATCACGTCCTGGGCCGGACGCGGGATGGGTGCACACTTTTCTGTCTCCTCATAAAGGATACCGCCCTCGGGAGCCCGGAGAAAGTCCATGGCTTTCTGCCGGTCCTCTTCCGTCAGGCGTGTCACCAGATCCGTCATATTAAAGTAGGACAGGCCGATCTCATTGAGCGGATAGACCGTCCTGCCGTCTTCAGAGACGAGGCCGAGCATCTCAAAGCCGTCGCTCCGGAAAGTCAAAAATTTCATAAAAGCATGGTTCCTTTCGGTTTCGTTTCGTTAAATTATACCTTTTTCGCAGCGTCGATACAATCTGCCAGACAGGCGATCCAGTCATCAAAGCCCTCGCCGGTCTTCGCCGAGAGAAAGAATATCTTCGCCCCGGGGTTCAGCGCCCGTATACGGGCCGTGACCGCCTCATCATCAAAAGCAAAGAAGCGCCGGGTGTCGATCTTGTTGATCAGAATGACCTGACAAACCCGGAACATCAGCGGGTATTTGAGAGGCTTATCGTCGCCCTCCGGCACCGACAGGATCTCCACATTGAGATCTGCCCCCGTATCCTGCTCCGCCGGACAGACCAGATTGCCGACATTTTCCAGGAAAACGGCATCCAGATCCTCAAGAGGCATCGCCGACAGGGCCGCCTGCGTCATCGCCGCATCCATGGCGCACTCGCCGCCCGTATGGGCCTGCAGGGCCGTCACACCGGCTTCGGCCATCTTCAGGGCATCCACCTCGGCGGCGATATCCGCCTCCAGCACGCCCAGGCGATAACGCGCCTTCAGCGCCGCGATCGTTCGGAGAAGCACCGACGTCTTGCCGGCTCCCGGACTGGCCATCACATTGATCAGGCAGGTACCGCTTTCCGCCGTCATCCGACGCACGTCGGCGGCGATACGGTCATTGTCTTCGAAAATGCCCACTCCGACATTGATGGTCCTGACACGGCTCATGACTCACACCTCCCGAAAAAGGCTTTGCAGCTGTCTTCCAGAGCCCGGCACCACGCCGCCATTCCCTCGCCTGTCAGGGCTGACACGGGATAGATCCGCGCTTCGGGATTGCAGAGCGCGGCATTGGCTCGGAAGCGGGCCTCGTCAAAATCAAAGGCTTCCGCCGCATCGATCTTGGTCAGCACGATCATGTCAGCCTTTTCGAACATCAGCGGGTATTTCAGGGGCTTGTCATCCCCCTCGGGAATCGAAAGGAGCACCACGTTAAGCGCCGCCCCCGTGTCAAATTCCGCCGGACAGACAAGATTGCCCACATTTTCCAGAAAAACCATGTCCGCGCCTGCTATCTCCGGCTGGGACAGTCCCTGCCGGCTCATGGCCGCATCGAGATGGCACATGCCGCCCGTATGAAGCTGGACAACCGGAAAACCGGCCTCCCTCACGGCGGCGGCATCCACGTCGCTGTCGATGTCGGCCTCCATAACAGCGGCGGCAATGGACGGATCGAGCCGTCTGAGGGCTGCCAGCAATAGCGTTGTCTTGCCCGCACCGGGTGAAGACATCATATTGACGTAAAAAACTTTTTTCCGGCGATTCTCTTCCCGGAGAAGCGCCGCGTCGGCGTCATTGTCGGCCAGCACTGAGGCCTTCAGTTCAATGACTTTGATGGGGGATACCGTCATAGCTGACTCCTTTCCTCTCCGGCTGTCAGGAAGCCTCAAGGGTCTTCTCCCCGACACCGGTACGGGCGATGATCTGTTCGCTGATCGTCTGTACCGTCTCAGAAGGGGCATAACTTTCATCATCAAAAAGGAACCGATGCAGTTCCTTGACATTGTAAGCCAGACCGCAGGGCACCACCGCATCGTCACCTTCCACATCCTTGCCCAGAAGCGTATAGGGGAAGCCGGTGCTGCCCTCCATTCGGTAATCGATGAGGTAAGGTACCAGATCCATGATGCTGTCGTACGACAGGCTTGTCCTGATGACGGTCCTGTCCTCACTGTTGAGGTTCATAACGGCATCGGCCATGGACAAAAGCTGTGTCACGCCGGCGGTCTTGGCCGAAGCCATCAGCCGCTTCATCACATAGCGCTGGCGGGCCGTACGGCCGTAATCGTAGTGATATTCCCGACCGTCCTCATCCGTGAAGACGGCGCTGCGGATACGGCAGAAGGCCGTGGTCTGGAGACCCGTCAGGTGGACATCCCCGCCCGCCGCCAGATGCGCCGGTGCCGGCAGGCCGGCTTCATCGGCCATGTTGTCGCTGAAGCTGTTGATGAGCTCCTTCTCGCGTTCACTGACATGAATATCCACACCGCCGAAAATATCGACGATCTCCGACAGACCGGCAAAATTGACGATGACATAGTCCGTGATGTTGAGATCCAGGTTGGTGTTCAGAGTGGAAATGGCCTCAACGGCGCCGCCCCGGGCATAAGCCGCGTTGGCCTTGCGGAAGACTTCGCCCTTGCTGTCGCCGATCAGCTTCAGATAGGTATCGCGATAGACCGATGCCATGCGGATCGAGCCGGTATCGTTGTTGATGCTGACGATGATCATGCTGTCGCTGTTGGTGCCCTGATCAAAGGAACTGTCACGGGAATCGATACCGAAGAGCAGGATATTCGTGTAGCCTGTCAGTTTTTTTTCGGCCTCTTCCGTTACCGCGATGCTTTCCTCCTCAAAGCTCTCATCACGGACCTTGTCATTGTAGGTCTCCTTGACGCCGGCCCCCGCCACATCGCGCACGACCTGGCTTCTGGACAGCATTTTGATAAGTGACATCCTGGCGTCACGGGGCATCACCTTCCAGGCCAGAACAGCCAGAAGACACAATGAGACCAGAATGCCAAGAACAATAAGGATAATTTTTGTGATTCTATTCTTTTTCATAAAGGCTATTGTAACACAGGATACGGAAAAAACCAAAAAAAGCTGTCCCGATAGTATCGGGACAGCCGTTTATGTTTGCTGTAAGGCGAGTGATCAGGCCTGACCTCTCTGAGCCGCGACTTCGGCAGCAAAGTCCTCGTTTCTCTTCTCAAGGCCTTCGCCTGTCTCAAAGCGGACAAAGCCCTTGATGCTGATCTTGGCGCCGTTAGCCTTGGCAACCTGATCAACATACTGCTGGACGGACTGCTTGCCGTCTTCGGCCCTGACATAGACCTGATCGACAAGGCAGATCTCCTTCAGTTCCTTCTGGATACGACCCATGATCATGCCCTGAATAACCTTTTCCGGCTTCTGGGATTCCTTCGGATCGTTCATGATCTGAGCCAGCAGGATTTCTTTTTCGCGAGCGATATACTCTTCACTGATCTCGGCACGGGTAGTGTAGAGCGGCTTCAGAGCAGCTACCTGCATGGCGATATTTCTGGCCATCTCTTTCACATCATCGTTGACAACGTCGGTAACGACATCGATCAGAACACCGATCTTGCCGCCGGCATGGACATAAGAAGCGATGAAGCCGTTTTCTTCCTTAACCTGTTCGAAGCGGCGGATCTTCAGGTTCTCACCGATGACGGCGATCTGAGCGGCCAGCGCTTCGGAAACGGTCTTGGATGTGTCGTCAGCCCATGTCTCGGCCAGGAAAGCGTCAATATCGGCAGCTTCCGTTGTCAGGGCCTGAGCCGCAACCTCGGCCACATAAGTCTGGAATTTTTCGTTCTTGGCGACGAAGTCGGTCTCAGAGTTGACTTCGACAACAACGGCAGACTTGCCGTCTTCGGCAACGAGCGTATAAGCCACACCTTCGGCGGCGATACGGCTGGCCTTCTTCTGAGCAGTGGCCAGGCCTTTTTCACGCAGCCATTCGACAGCGGCATCCTTGTCGCCGTCAGTGGCGGTCAGGGCTTTCTTGCAGTCCATCATGCCGGCACCGGTCATCTCTCTTAATTCTTTAACCATTGCAGCGGTAATAGCCATAGTCTTATCCTCCTTTTGAAATGAGCCCCCCAGCGGATGGGAGGCTCCCGGTCAGTATCTTAATTATTCAGCGGCTTCTCTGGCAGCCTTCTCGGATTCTTCATCCGGATAAGCTGTGTAGCCTTCGGCCGGAACATCTTCCGGATCAGCAGCCATCTTGCCCTGGTTGGCTTCGATGACGGCGTCGGCCATCTTGGAAACGATCAGCTTGACGGCGCGGATGGCGTCGTCGTTGCCCGGGATGACATAGTCGAGTTCATCAGGATCGCAGTTGGTATCGCAGATACCGATCAGCGGGATGTTCAGCTTGTGAGCTTCCTGGACACAGATGGATTCCTTCTTCGGATCAACGATGAAGATGGCGTTAGGCAGGCTCTTCATGTTCTTGATGCCGCCCAGTGTTTTCTCCAGCTTGCTCTGGATCTTCTTCAGCTTCAGGACTTCCTTCTTCGGCAGAACATCAAAGGTGCCGTTGCTTTCCATCTCTTCGATTTCTTTCAGACGGGCAATACGCTCTTTGATCGTCTTGAAGTTGGTCAGCATACCGCCGAGCCAGCGTTCGTTGACATAGAACATGCCGCAGCGTTCGGCTTCTGTACGGATGGTGTCCTGAGCCTGCTTCTTGGTGCCGACGAAGAGAATCTTGCCGTCATTGGCAGCGATCCCGGCGATGGCATTGTAAGCGGCGTCGACCATACCGACGGACTTCTGAAGGTCGATGATGTAGATGCCGTTTCTCTCAGTGTAGATGTACGGCTTCATCTTCGGGTTCCAGCGTCTTGTCTGATGACCGAAGTGGACACCGGCTTCAAGCAGCTGTTTCATGGAAATAACGCTCATGTGTGATACTCCTTTAAATGGTTTTTTCTTCCATATGCTTATCGGCCATGACCAATTCAGGCACCGGATGACCGCAAACGGCATATGTGATTTTTTCGCAACATTGAGATTATAGCATTGCCGGCAGTCTCCGTCAATGCCGGAAATGCCCGATTTTCAAGGTTTTTCGCCGCCTTATCAGGCATTTCCCAGACGGTCCCTGGCAAAGAAATAGATCATCAGAAACACCGTCACCAGAATCACCAGACCGTAGAAAATGACGGGACTTATGGGGATGTCGATATACGTGATCAGCGTGTTCCAGGTGTTGTTGGCGATGTGCATCAGCAGCACCGGGCGCAGATCGCCGTATTTTTCATACATGACTGCCAGCAGGATACCCACCGCAAAAGCAAAAAGCCCCTGAGTCAGGTTCATGTGATAGATACCGAACAGAAGCGCTGACAGGATGATGGCCTTTTTCGGCCCCGCATAATCGCGTATGCGCCGCTGCACCAGTCCCCGGAAGATCAGTTCCTCACAGATCGGGCAGACAAGGCAGACCGCGAAGATCTGAATGGGGATCGCCGCTCCCGACAGCGTGTCATTGACTTCCTGAAAGCCCTGATCGAAAAAGGGCAGCTGAAGGAGGGACAGGATAAGGCTGACGACCATGCCAAAGGTCACCGTCAGCACCGACGCAGCAACCCATTCGGCCGGGGTACAGACCTTTTTCGGCATCGGACCGAAGCGATAACGCCCTCCCAGGCAGCGTTTCGCATCGTCCTGCTTCATAAAAAGGTACAGGATCGGCCCTGACAGCACCGCCGCCAGGCCCTGCACCGCCAGAAGAATCCCCATATCATCCAGCATCAGGGAAAGGGACGGCATCCCGATCAGGACTGAGACAAGCTCAATGACAGCCACCGCCGCAAAGACGCAGGCCTGTATCATCATCACATAGAGCAGCATCGGGTACAGCACGCGCCAGAGCATCAGCGGCAGCGCATCCCGGTTCTGTCCCACCGTCGACGGCACCGTTTCTCTTGCTGACGGCGCTGACTGACGTCTCTTCTGACGGGGCGGGCCGGCATTTTCTTCTTCGATTAAAGCAGCGGCCCGCGACGGATCCGCCGCGATGTAGAGCGTTTTCTCGGCAGCCAGCTCATCGAAGCTGCCGTAGCCCCAGAGAGCACCGATGCACGCAAGACCGCAGGCCCGGGCACCGGCAGCATCGTATTTGCGGTCACCGACATAGACAACCGATGGCCGGTGTTCATCAAGGCCCAGTTCCCGAAGGGCGGTTTCGATCACCTCCTGCTTGGAGGCGCGGCTGCCGTCCATCAGGCTGCCGGTCATGACGGAAAAATAAGCATCCAGACCAAAATGTGCCAGCACCGCCTTCACCATCGGCTCGGGCTTGCAGGAAGCCACACCCAGGATCATACCGTCCTCTCGGAGCCGGTCCAGACAGGCTTTGATGCCCGGATAGATTTCGTTTTCATAGAGACCGGTATCAACATAGCGCTCCCGGTAGAAACCGATGGCTTCTTCCGCTTCTTCCGCCGTCATGCCGGCATAGTCCCTGAAGGCATCCTTCAGCGGCGGGCCTATGAAACTGTTAAGTTCAGCTTCCGAAAGCGGCGGCCGGCCCATTTTCTCCAGAGCGTAGGCCACACTGCGGCGGATCCCCTCACCGGAATCCGTGAGCGTGCCGTCAAGATCAAATAATACTGCAGACCAGGTCATATCAATTCCCCGCAAAAAACGCGTCGATACCATTGGCGATGCCTTCGGCCATCCGGTTCTGATAACCGTCATCGGCCATAAGAAGGTCCTCATCCGGATTCGACATAAAGCCCATCTCGATATACGTACAGGGTATCTGTGTCCAGTTCACGCCCGTCAGAGTGTTGTCGGCGCAGTAACCGCGGTTGTTTGCACCGGTAGCGGTACAGAAGGCGTTGATGATGTCGGTGCCGAGACGAATGCTTTCCGCAATCAGCTCAGCTGATAGGTAAGCGTTGTCATTGCCGGGACCAAAGGTCAGGGCCCCCGTCACGGCGGTATCGTCGACACTGTTGGCGTGAATACGTACCATGATCTCGGCGCCGGACATATTGGCAATCTCGGCGCGGTCAATGTTGCTCAGCTGCACCTCGTGGTCGGTTCGTGTCATGATGACCTGATAGCCGCGGCTTTCCAGGACCGCCTGCAGCTTCAAAGCCACCATCAGATTCAGTTCGTATTCCTCAAGACCCGAGGCATTGCCGTAGGTACCGCTGGAAACCTTCTGCTTCATCACATCGGAGCCCGGGGCGTTTGGTTCCTGCTCCAGCAGATCCACGCGCTCGTGGCCGGCATCGATACAGACCACATGGGAAGGCGTTACCTCCTGGGGCGGCGCGATCTGAGATACCGCATAAGCCGAAACGTCAGCGATACCGGCGGCGGCCAGAAGCTTAAGCTGTTCCGCCTTCTCCTTGTTGGCTGCCTTCGTCTGTTCCGCCAGGAGCTGCTGCGTCTCCGTATGATCCTGCTGCCTTGCCTGGTCTTCGGCTTCGGCGCGGGAGGCTTCTTCGGCGGCACTCTGCCTGGCCTCTTCCTCCCGGCGGCGCGCAGCCTCCTCTTCGGCCTGCGCTTCGATCGCCTCCTGTTCCTTTGCCGCGATCTCGGACCGGCGGCCGGCGCCGATCTTAGTCCCGATCACGACGCCGATCACGGTGACAATGAGGAGAATGCCGAGGATGAGCATGGCGGTCATCTGTCTCTCACGGAGAATCTGGCGGCGTGTTTTCTTTTTCTTCATAACAGAATCAAATCCTTACATATGCTCCGGAGCCTTGAAGCCGAGAAGGTCGATACAAGTTTCCAGAACACGCTTTGTCATATCCAGAAGAGTGATCCAGGAGGCCTGACGGGCCTTGTCTTCCTCTGTCAGGATATGTGTCTCATGATAGAAACGGTTGAATTCGTTGGCCGTCCGGAAAATGTAGGCACAGATACGGTGCGGTGCCATGTTCTCAGCGGCATCGGCAATGACCGAACCGAAATCCGTCAGCGCCAGCATCAGATCCTTCTCCTCGCGGGAGGCCGGCGGCAGAAGGGTGCCGCCTTCGGCGCCGTATTTGGCCAGGATCGACTTGATCCGGACGATCGTATAGAGGATATACGGACCGGTATTGCCCTCGAAGGAGGTGAACTTATCAACATCAAAGATATAATCCTTCGAGGCCTGATTGGACAGGTCTCCGTACTTGACGGCAGACAGGCCGACGATCGCCGCTGTGGTGCGGGCATCGTCTTCCTTCACATTCCGGTTCTCGCTGATCTTCTTTTCCATCTCATCGTAGATGTTCTGAAGCAGCGTCTCCAGACGCATGACACCGCCGGCGCGGGTCTTGAAAGGCTTGCCGTCCCTGCCGTTCATCGTGCCGAAGCCGATGTGGCGAAGACCCGTCTCCTCCTTCACCAGGTGCGCCTTGCGGGCAGCACGGAAGATCTGGGTGAAATACAGGGACTGGCGCTTGTCGACGACATAGATGATCTCGTCGGGATCGAACAGCTTCATACGCTCCACGATCGTGGCCAGGTCGGTGGTGTTGTAAAGAGAGGCCCCATCGGACTTCAGCACCATGCAGGGCGGGATCACAGCCGTGTCGGTCTCCTCCGCCACGTCGATCACCAGAGCTCCCTGATCATAGTGAGCATAGCCGCCGTCCTTGAGATACGTCACCATATCCGGAATATAGGGCTGGGCATCGGACTCGGCCTTCCACAGGTCGAAGGTGACATCCAGCTTCTGATAATTCTTCTTCAGATCGGCGATGGAGATCGCCATGATACGTTCCCAGAGCGCGCGGTAGCCGCGGACGCCCATCTGCAGCTTGTGGGTGGCCTCCATGGCGCGGGCCTTGTAGGCCTCGTCTTCCTTGGATCTGGCCGAAGCCGCCGGATAGATCTCCTCCAGTTCGCTGATGGTGAAGGGAGCTTCTTCCGGATAATCGCCCTCGTAGGATTCATCGAAATAAATAAGATCCGGCTGGCGTTCCCTGACTTCCGTCATGATAAGTCCCATCTGGAGACCCCAGTCACCCAGATGGACATCGCCCAGGACCTCGTGGCCGACGGCACGGAGAATACGCTTGATAGACTCGCCGATAACGGCCGAGCGCAGATGTCCGACATGGAGGGGCTTGGCCACATTCGGTCCGCCGTAGTCAATGACGATCCGGCGGGGCTTCGCGGCCTGCGGGATCGGTGTCTCACCGCTGCCGTACAGGGATGACAGACTGCGGCTGATGTAGGCGGGATCGCTGTCGATGTTGATAAAGCCCGGCTTGACGACCTCGATCCTGCCGATGCAGTCATTTTCAGGCAGATGCTTCAGCACATCATCCGCGATCATAAACGGGGCCTTATGGTAGGCCTTGGCTGCCGCCATGGCGCCGTTGCACTGAAATTCGCAGAGGTCGGGACGGTCTGAGACCTTGACCTGGGCATAGGCGGCATCGTAGCCGGCTGCGGTAAAGGCTTCCTTTAATACATCCGATAATACCTGTGTCAGTTCCATAGTGTCAGTTCCTCTTCTTTTCAAAAATCAGGACATCCCGGTCGGAATCCGACGATCCCGCCCGGGATGCCGGGTGTCTTATTCTTCTGTTATGCTGATGGCCAGCCCCAGTTCCCGAAGCTGCTTCTCATCGACGGTGCCGGGGGCTTCCGTCATCAGATCGGAGGCATCCTTGACCTTCGGGAAGGCCATGACATCGCGAATGGAATCACGACCGACCAGGATCATCACCAGGCGGTCAAGGCCAAAGGCCAGACCGGCATGCGGCGGAACACCGTAGCGGAAGGCATTCAGCAGGAAACCGAACTGGCTGTTGGCCTGTTCCTTCGTAAAGCCGATCACCTCCAGCATCTTCTCCTGGATATCGTTGCGATGGATACGGATGGAACCGCCGCCGATCTCGGTACCGTTGAGGACGATATCGTAGGCTTCCGCGCGGACGGCACCCGGATCGCTGTCGATCTTGTCCCAGTCCTCTTCCATCGGCATCGTGAAGGGATGATGCATCGCCATGAAACGGTTTTCTTCATCAGACCATTCCAGCAGAGGAAATTCCGTGATCCAGACGAAACGGAAGGCATTATGATCGATAAGGCCCATCTCCTCACCCATCTCGAGACGAATGGCGCCGAGGGCATTTCTGACGACCTTCAGCTTATCGGCAACAAAGACCAGAAGGTCACCCTTTTCGGCCTTCATCGCCTCACACAGACGGGCCATATCCTCTTCAGACATAAACTTGGCGAAAGAGGATTTGACAGAACCGTCCTCCTGCAGTGCAAGATAAGCCATGCCCTTCGCACCAAAGAGTCTGGCAGTCTCGGTCAGTTTATCGATGCGCTTGCGCGGCATGGCGGCCTGACCCTTAAGATTAAGACCTCTTACCACATGCCCGGCTGACGAAGCGCCGGCAAAGACGGCAAAGCCGCAGTCCTGCGTCGCCGCCGTCACATCAGCGATCTTCATATCAAAACGCAGATCCGGCTTGTCGGAACCGTAGAGATCCATGGCCGTCTGCCAGGTCATGCGTTCAATGCCGTGTTCACGGATACCGGCGGCGGCTTTGGCCACGCCCTCGGCCAGGGCCTTCGGGAAACGCAGCTTCTGATAATCGGCAGCCAGCTCCGTCAAAAGTTCACCCAGCAGGCGGGTGTTGACATCCAGCACATCTTCGATATCGACGAAGGACAATTCCATATCGACCTGGGTGAATTCCGGCTGACGGTCGGCACGCAGATCCTCGTCACGGAAGCAGCGGGCGATCTGGAAATAACGGTCATAGCCGGAGCACATCAGCAGCTGCTTGAAAAGCTGCGGTGACTGAGGCAGAGCGTAGAAGCTGCCCTGATGGACGCGGCTCGGGACAAGATAATCACGGGCGCCTTCGGGCGTGCTCTTGATAAGACAGGGGGTCTCAATCTCCAGGAAGCCTTCATTTTCAAGGAAACGGCGGATACTGTTCGTGATGCGGCTTCTCATGATCAGGTTCTTCTGGATCTCCGGTCGTCTCAGATCCAGAAAACGGTATTTCAAACGCAATTCCTCTTTCGTCTTAACACCATCCTCCACCAGGAAGGGCGGCGTCTCGGATTCTGAGAGGATACGCAGACTGTCGGCGATCACTTCGATATCACCGGTCTTCAGACCCGTGTTGACGGCACCGCTGCGCTTTTCGACACGGCCTGTCACGGCGATGACAAATTCTGAACGCAGACGGCCGGCTTTTTCAAAGACAGCCTCATCGCACAGACTGCTGTCGAAGATAACCTGCATCAGACCGGAGCGGTCACGCAGATCAACAAAAATGATGCCGCCTTTGTTGCGGCTGCGGGCAACCCAGCCCATCAGCGTCACGACGCTGCCCGCCGACTCCGCGGTGATCTCGGTGCATCGGGCGGTCCGTTTTAAACCTTTCATACTTTCAGCCATTGAAGTACTCCTTTATCGTCGTATAGCCTTCACCGGCCAGCTGTTCCTTCTGGAACCGGCGGTTTTTCTTCATTACAGAAACACAGACAACACAGCCCGACGCTCTCAGCGCAGCGGCTTCCCTGAAGATCGCCGTCAGCTGCTCGGCCGACTGGCCCTTTTCCACCAGGAAGGCTGTCTTTTCGGCGGCTCCCGGCACCTGGAAGCCGCGTTCCATCAGCAGCATGATGATGCGTTCAAAGCCGATGGAGAAGCCGACGGCCGGCACCTGCTGTCCCGTGAACTTGCCGATCATGCCGTCGTAGCGGCCGCCGCCGCCCACGGAGCTGCCGAATTCATCGACGGAGATCTCGAAGATCGGACCGGTGTAATAGGACATACCGCGGACAAGAGTCGGATCGAAGGCGATGTGGCAGTCCTCCGGCTTCAGTGCATTGACAAGGGACATAATCTTCGGCAGATCATAGCCGGGTTCGGAGCGGTCAAAGGCCGCCATATAACGCAGGGCCTTCTCCTCGGAGAATTTTTCGGTCAGCTCGGCGATGACGCCGTCCCGGCCGATCTTGTCCATCTTGTCCAGCGTAATAAAGACGCTGTCATAATCCGTCTCGTCGAAGCCGGCCTCGGCCGCCGTATCCTTCAGGAGACGCCGGTCATTGATGCGGATAGTGAAGCCGTGGAATTCCAGAGCGCTCAGGACATCGGCGATGGCCAGGATCAATTCAGCCTCGGCAGTACAGTCCGCCTCACCCAGAATATCGATATCGCACTGGGTAAACTGACGGAAACGGCCTCTCTGCGGTCTGTCTGCACGCCACACGGGTCCCATCTGCAGCGCTTTGAAGGGCGCCGGCAGTTCGCCGGCATGATTGGCGTAATAGCGGGACAGCGGCAGAGTCAGGTCGTAGCGCAGGCCGGAATCCGTCACATCCGCCTCCGTCTCGGCGGTGTCCAGACGCAGCTTCTCGCCGCGCTTCAGGATCTTGAAGATCAGCTTTTCGTTATCGCCGCCCTGCTTGGACAGCAGATTCTCAATATGCTCGACCGCCGGCGTTTCAATCGAGGAAAAGCCGTAGGCCGTGTAAATGCGGCGGATGATCCCCGTCACATACTCCCGCAGAGCCATCTCGCCGGGCAGGATATCCTTCATCCCGTTGACCGGTTTTTTGATCAAAGCCATGTTAAATCTCCTTCACTTAAATGATATTGATAGGATGAGCCGACACGGTGTATCAGCCTCTGGAAATGCAGAAAAACCTGCATATCGTAATGCATACACTCATCGATCATCATCTGCATCGCATCTTCAACGGTAAAGCGCTGCCGGTAGGGGCGGTCTGTCGTCAAAGCGGCAAAGACGTCACAGACACGGACAACGCGGGCGCCCAGGGGGATCTCTTCCCCCCTCAGATGTGACGGATAACCGGTTCCGTCATAATTCTCATGGTGGTAGCGAACGATCTCAAGGATCTCCAGCGGATAGCCTCGCTCCTCCAGGATCTTGAAGGAATGACGGGCATGACTGCGGACGTATTTGATTTCCTCCGTCACCAGAAAGCCGCTCTCCCGCTCCGCTTTCATCTCCTCCTCCAGTTTCAGCTTGCCGATATCATGGAGAAGGCCCGCCAGGGCGATATTGTAGACCATCGCCGGGGAAAGGTGCATATCGTGAGCCGTCGCACGGGCCAGCTTGCTGACATAGATGCCGTGCTCCAGTTCCTCCCTGATATTATAATCGACGATACGGCCCGTAAAAGTACCGCTTTTATTTAAAATGTCCATAATCCCGCTTCGTGTTTTTTCTCAATCAGGTCATCGATATGGGTCAGATAAGTCCTGACATCCTTGGGATTGACGACGCGGCGGATCGTGCCCGCACGCGTCACTGCCTTCGTGGACGCCCCTGCGCCGCAGGCCATAATGCTGTCGAATTCCTCCATAATCAGAATGTTGTAGAGGCATTCGCGGCCCGGTACGGCGTAGCCGACATTTTCCAGATTGCCCTTCATGTTTTTCTGGCGATAGAGATAGTAAGGCGCCATGCCCATCGCCTCAGCAGCCCGGCGGGACAGCGTCATGACCTGTTCCGAGTTGTGGAAACTCAGACTCCGGTACTGCTCCCAGGCCGTCGTCAGGCGGGAAGCCCGCTTCATGGCCAGCGAATGCACCGTCAGCGATTCCGGACCGAGGGCGCGAATTCTGTCAAGGGTCGCCGTCACCTCGGGCAGCTCCTCATTGGGCAGTCCCAGGATCATATCCATGTTGATATTGTCAAAGCCGGCCCGGCGGGCCATCGCAAAGGCCGCCTCCGTCTGCGCGGCGGTGTGGCGCCGGCCGATGATCTCAAGGGTCCGGTCGTTCATCGTCTGGGGATTGACCGATATGCGGGTCACCGGGTAGCTGCGGAGAACCTTGAGCTTTTCCGGCGTTACCGTATCGGGGCGGCCCGCTTCCACGGTAAACTCCGATACCGCCTCCGCATCAAAGCGCCCACAGATCATGGCGAGAAGCCGGTCAAGGTGTGCCGGATCCAGGGAGGTCGGCGTACCGCCGCCGATATAGATCGTATGCAGCGGATAATCGTCTCTCCCGGCCGCCCATCTGACAGCCGCGTCAAGTTCCTTCTCAAGAGCCTCCAGATAAGCATCCAGAGACGATGCCCACAGGCCGATGGGACTGGAAGAAAAGGTGCAGTAGGAACAGATGCTCGGGCAGAAGGGGATCCCCACATAAAGATCCCATCCCGGCTTCAGCGTGTCGAGCAGGGCTTTTTCCCTGCCGGCCACCGTCATGGCCAGCGAAATCTTCTCCCGGGATGTCAGATAAGTCTCCGCCATATACCGGTATATCTCATCCTCATGTTTTCCCTCCCGCATCGCCTTCATGGCAATCTTGGTGGGACGGATGCCGGACAAGGTTCCCCAGGGCAGTTCCAGGCCGGTATCGGCCGAAAGCTGCCGGTAGAGTTCTCTTTTCAGCTGATTCTTCGCCTCGGGACGTTCCCCGGCCTCGGCATCATAATCAGGAATCTTAACGGAGATCCGCGCTTCGCACCCGGCGGCTTTTTCCGCCTCCTCGGCTTCTGTCATCAGAACAAGCTCACTGTCGGGATAAAAGCTTTTCACAAGGGCATGGATGTCGTAGTAAAAATCTTCCCGGCTGCATACCACGGCAATCTTCATAAGACAGGACTGCTTTCTTTTTCGTGAGCGATCGTCGTCATGGGGCCGTGGCCTGGCAGCACATCGGTGCTGTCGGGGAGGCCCGCCAGCCGTGTCAGGGACTGTCTCATGGCGCTGTCGGAGCCGGTGCCCAGATCTGTCCGGCCGCAGCTTCCCCTGAACAGAGTATCCCCGGCAAAAAGGACCTGCTCCGCCTCGCTGTAATAGCAGACGGAACCGGCCGTATGCCCCGGTGTCTCCAGAACTCTGAGAGACATGCCCGCGGCTTCGATCACATCGCCCTCTTCGACATAATGATCAGGGCTGACCGTATAGGACGGAAAACCGACGGCGGCATTGAGATCGGGCTCCTCCAGCATCCGCTTTTCGCGGCAGCAGGCATAGAGTGCCGTGCCGGGATACGCCTCGAGAAAGGCGCGGACACCGCCCGTGTGATCATAATGACCGTGAGTCAGAAGGATCGCCTTCGGCACCGCCTTCAGACGGCGGACCTCCTCGGCCAGGGCCTTCCCGCTGCTGCCCGGATCCACCAGGAACAGCTCACGGGTATCCCTGTTCATCACAAGATAACAGTTTGTCGCCAGAGAACCCACGGCGACAGCTTTGATCTCCACAGCCTCTGTCATCAGCCGGTCTTCCTTTCCACATCAAGCACACTGTTGATACGACGGATCTGACGCGTCAATTCGTTCAGTTCCTCGATCGTATGAACCGAGAAGGACATATCGATCGTCGCCGTACCCTGCTTGGAGGTTCGGACATTCATGGAGCCGATATCGATCTTCTTCTCAGTGAAAATCTTTGAAATATCCACCACCAGGCCGGTCCTGTTGGAGGCATAGACCGACAGTTCAGCCGAATACAGTTCCCGGCGTCCGGTGTCGTCCCCGGTATTCTGCCACTCGGCCTCGATCAGGCGGGCCCTGTCGCTGTCCCCCATATTGAGGATATTGACACAGTCCGTCCGATGGATCGTGACACCGCGGCCGCGGGTAATATAACCGACGATTTCATCGCCGGGGATCGGGCCGCAGCAGTGAGCAAAGCGGACAGCCACATCGTGAATGCCCTTCACGACAATCCCGCCCTTGGACAGGGAGCGTTCGGCGACAGGCTTGCCCTTAGCTGCCGCTTCCTTGATCACGTCAATGTCCGTCATCTTTTTCTTATGATCACGAACATAAAGGTCGACTAGCTTATTGACCACCTGGCCTTCCTTCAGACCGCCGTGACCGACGGCAGCCAGAACCGAATCCCAGTCACGGAAGCCATACTTGCGCATGACCGCTTCCATGTACTCCGGTTTCAGAAGATCCGCCAGGACATGGCTCTTGGACTTGGCATACTGGGTCACCAGTTCCTTGCCCTTCTCGATATTGTCTTCCTTCAGTTCCTGGCGGAACCACTGGTTGATCTTGTTCTTGGCCTGTGTCGATTTGACGATCTTGAGCCAGTCGCGGCTTGGGCCGTGGGAGTTCTGAGAGGTGATGATCTCCACGCGGTCTCCGTTGTTCAGCACATATTCGATCGGTACCAGTTTCCCGTTGACGCGGGCTCCGATCATCCGATTGCCGACGGCCGAGTGGACCGCATAGGCAAAGTCGATGGTGCAGGAGCCGTTCGGCAGCGTCTTCACATCACCGGCCGGTGAGAAGCAGTAAACATTTTCATTAAAAAGGTCCAGATCGGACTTGAGCAGCGACATAAATTCGCGGTTGTCGGACATGTCGCGCTGCCACTCCAGGATCTGGCGCAGCCAGGTCAGCTTAGCCTCCTCCTGATCCTTCTGGGGCGCCTTGCCGTCGGACTGTTCCTTATATTTCCAGTGGGCGGCGATACCGTATTCCGCCGTCCGGTGCATATCAAAGGTCCGGATCTGAATCTCAAAGGGCTGGCCTCCCGGTCCGATCAGCGTGGTATGCAGCGACTGGTACATATTCGCCTTGGGCATGGCGATATAATCCTTAAAACGTCCCGGGATCGGCTTGTACATTTCATGGATAACACCCAGAGCGGCGTAGCAGTCCTTGACCGTATCGACCACGATGCGGACCGCAAAAAGGTCATAGATCTGATCGATCGTCTTGTCCTGATTCAGCATCTTCTTGTAAATCGAGAAGAAATGCTTGACGCGGCCGTAGACCTCGGCCCGGATATGGGCTTCGGCGATGTGTTCCTTAACTTCGAGGACGATATTGTTGATAAATGCCTCACGGTCGGGCTTGGAGACCTTGATGTCGCTGACAAGCTTCTCGAAGACCTCCGGTTCCAGATACTTAAGGGCAAGGTCATCCAGTTCTGTCTTGATCTTGGAGATACCGAGCCGCATCGCGATCGGAGCATAGATATCCATCGTCTCACGGGCCTTTTCCTTCTGCTTTTTGGGCGGCATATACTGCAGCGTCCGCATATTGTGCAGACGGTCGGCCAGCTTGATCAGAATGACCCGGATATCCTTGGCCATCGCCAGGAACATCTTGCGCAGGTTTTCAGCCTGGACCTCCACCTTGTCGGCCGAATAATCCAGACGGCCCAGCTTGGTGACGCCGTCGACCAGAAGCAGGACTTCCTCGCCGAAGATGGCTTTCATATCCTCGGGGGACATCGCCGTATCCTCAATGACATCATGAAGAAGCCCGGCCGCGATCGTCTCCTTATCAAGCTCGAGATCGGCCAGAATGATCGCCACGCAGAGCGGATGGATGATATAGGGTTCTCCCGACTTGCGCACCTGATCGCCGTGAGCCTGCTTCGCCACCTCATAAGCCTTCTCAATGATGCTGATATCGGCTGAGGGATGGTAACGGCGAACACGCGCAATAAGCTCCTCGTACAGCTGCTCGGGAGTTTTGCCTTCGCCGGGATCGATCAATTCGCTGTCGGCGCGTTTTATTAAACTGATTTCTTTTCCGTCCAGTCCTACCGGAACATTGATGGTTTCAGCCACGTTGTATCCTCAATTATTTGCCCGGATAGCAAACAACGCTGTCTATCTTGTACTTGCTTAACTTATCACGGCCTTTCAGACCGGCCAGTTCGATAAGGAAAACCATGCCGGCCACTTCCCCGCCGAGTTCTTCGATCAGCTGAGCAGCCGCTTCCACGGTGCCGCCTGTGGCGATCAGATCGTCGACGATGACGACCTTCTGCCCCGGCTTGACGGCATCCTTGTGCATCTCGATCGTGGCCTGTCCGTATTCCAGATCATAGGTTTTGGAAACCGTCTCGCAGGGAAGCTTGCCCTGCTTACGGATAAGAACGAAAGGCTTTTTCAGATTGTAAGCGATCGGCATGCCGAAGATGAAGCCGCGGGACTCTGTCCCGGCGACCACGTCAAAATCAAGGCCTTCCAGCTTCTTCTGCATCTCATTGATGGCCAGCTGCAGACCGTCGGCGTCCATCAGTACAGACGTCACATCCCGAAAAATGATTCCCGGTTCGGGAAAATCCGGAATCGAACGAATATAGTCTTCAACCTTTTTCATAATTATTACCTCGCGCTTGGCACAGGACATGCTGAGGACAGGGCCCTCAGTTCAACATGGAAAGTATATAATTTTTCCTGCGTTTTTTCAACATCATAGAAGGTCTTTCCGCATCAGCGAAAATGCGTGATCACAGCCTGCAGTGTCCGGCGGCCCCGGAACTCATTGATCGTGGGATAATAGGTAACCGAGAGAACGCGATTCTGCCGGATACGGTCATAGAGCTCCGCCGCCCGGCGGAAGGCGATGGCTTCACAAGAGCGTCCGCCCGGTTCTGTCAGCGTCATCTTCAGAACACTGCCGTCACGGCCGATGAGCCGGACATTTTCAGCCGTCACATCCTTCATGGCAAACAAAGGCTGGGGATTGTCCGTCCCGAAAGGCTTCAGGCATGCCATTTCTTCGATAAGTCCCTCCGTCACATAGGACATCGGCATCGCCATATCGATCTTCACCTTGGTGATGAGATCCTCGCTCTTCAGATGACTTTCGGCATTGACCGCCTGCCGGAAAGCGTCGAGATTCTGCCTCTCGAGGGAAAGTCCCGCCGCCAGGCTGTGTCCGCCGAAGCGCAGCAACAGATCCTCACAGCGGCTGAGGGTGACAAACATATCCATCCCCTCCACCGAACGGCCCGAACCTTTCAGCACGTCGCCGCTGTCCGTCAGAATAATGGTCGGATGACCGTATTTTTCCCGGATCCGGCCCGCGATAATGCCGGCGATGCTTTCATGACAGCCGGGCAGGTAAAGGACATAGACGCTGTCATTGGCGCAGCCGTCCTCACTCAGGCAGCGTTCCGCCTGGAGCACCCCCTCTTCCGTCATCACCTTGCGGCGGTCGTTGAGGGCTTTGACCTGAATCGCTTTTCTCACTGCCTCATCCCGGTCTGTCTCCTCCAGCAGCGCCAGCGCCGTATCGGCACTGTCCAGACGGCCGCAGGCGTTGAGACAGGGACCGAGGACAAAACCGATCTCATAAGTATCGATCTCGCCCATGGTGATGCCGCAGGCCTCTGCCAGGCTGAGAAGGCCGGGGTTGGTCGTCTGCCGCAGCTTTTCAAGACCGTCACGGACCAGGATGCGGTTGCACCCGGTCAGACTGACAATATCGCCGATGGTTCCGAAGGCGGCATAAGGAAGCAGCGTCTCCAGAATCGGACAGTTGACGGCCCGCATCAGCATCCAGGCGATGCCCGCCCCGCACATCTGTTTAAAAGGATAGCCGCAGCCCGGCTGCTTCGGATCGACAACGGCATCGGCCTCCGGCACCGCCGTCACTTCATGGTGATCGGTCACGATCGTCGTCAGTCCCTGTGCCCGGGCTTCCCGCAGGACATCCCAGGCGGAAATGCCGTTGTCGCAGGTGACGATCGTATCCACCCCGTCCCGAAGTGCCTGCCGGATGATGCGTTCACTGATCCCATACCCGTCCAGTATACGGTGCGGGATCGCAGAGCTGACGCGGCCGCCCATAGCGGCAATGCCCTGCTTCAGGATGTAAGTAGCCATAACGCCGTCGATATCATAATCGCCGACGACACGTATGGACGCACCGTCGGCGATCTTATCAGTCAGTATAGCCGCCGCCTCCCGCATTCCCTTCATCAGGAAGGGATCGGGGATATCCGCCGTGGTACCGTTGAGGAAGAGCGCGATGGCGTCATCCCCGACGATGTCACGATTGCGGATCAGACGGGCGGTCACCGGATCGATATGGAACTTACGGCCTATTTCGTTAAAATCCGCTCTTTTCGCGGTAATGACCCAGTTTTCCAATGTCAGACCCGTTATTTCTTTTTCTTCTTGCGAATAACCTTCGGATTGCCGGCTCGGACGGAAGACGCCTTGCCATCGGCCTGTGCAGAGGCTTTCACGACAGCCTCTTCCACGGCAGGAGACGCTTCGGCATCGGCCCCGGCGGCCGGAAGCGGCAGCACCGCGGCAGAATAGAAATCCTTATCCTTGCCGACACGGGTTCTGAGGACGAACCACAGCGCACCTGTCAGGAAGACAGAGGAGAAGGTACCGGCCACAATACCGACCATCATCGGCAGCGTGAATTCCTTGATAGAAGCCACACCGACGATATAGAGGACCAGAATCGAGGCAAAGGTCGTCAGGTTGGTGAAGATGCTTCGTGTCAGCGTCTGGTTGACGGCACTGTCGACCAGATCGGCCAGACGGCCGCCGCGTTTCAGAAGCGGCAGCTTCTCACGGATACGGTCAAAGATAACGATCGTCGAGTTGATCGAGTAGCCGAGGATCGTCAGCATGACCGCGATAAAGGCATTGCCCACCGAAATACGCAGCAGCGCGTAGGCTGTCAGCGTGACCAGTACGTCATGGCACAGGGCGATAACGGCGGCAGTGGCAAAGCGGATATCTCTGAAGCGGATGAAAATGTAAAGGAGCATCAGGATAACTGCGATCACCACGGCCAGCACCGCGTCACGTCTCATCTCATTGCCGACGGTGGCGGAAATGCTCTCGGCGGTGATGGCGGACTCTTCAATACCGAAGTTCTCAGTCAGAACATCGGTCATGGCGGTTCTTTCGTCATTGTTCAGCGTTCTTGTCTTGATGATGACCTGGTTGGCATTGACAACCTTCTGCATCACGACATTGGCGTCACCGGTAATTTCCATCACATAGGGCTTCACCTGATCGTCAAGCTCCTGAAGGGTCATATCCTCGTTGAAATCCACGGTGGTGGAGGTGCCGCCCAGGAAATCCAGGCTGAAGTTCAGGCTGTGCTCACCGCCGGCGGCATGAATGCCCATGGCGGCAAAGCCGATGACAATAACGACAACAGCCAGAATAGCGTATTTCAGGCGGTTAGCCACAAAACGGATGGCCGGTGTCTTCGTCCGGCGGGCCCAGAATTTTTCATCATGAATGCCCAGGGCGTAGACGGCATTGACCAGAAGCCGGGACAGCACGCAGGCTGTGAACAGCGACAGCACGACACCGAGGGCCAGCGTCATGGCAAAGCCCTTGATCGTGCCGGTGCCAAGGAAGCCCAGCACCGCGGCGGCAATCAGTGTCGTCACATTGCCGTCGATAATGGCGGACATCGCCTTGCTGAAGCCGGCGCGGATCGCGCTGCGGACCGAGGTGCCGGCGGCGATCTCTTCACGGATACGGGTATAGATGATGACATTGGCATCCACCGCCATACCGATTGACAGGATAATACCGGCGATACCCGGCAGCGTCAGCGTCAGGTCAAAAGCGTTCAGAAGAAGCAGCATCAAAGCGGTGTAGATGATCAGTGAGACCGCTGCCACCACGCCCGGAACCAGATAGACGATGATCATGATCAGACAGATAAGGCCAAGACCGATGGCACCGCCCATCAGGGATGTCTTGATAGCTTCCTGACCGAGGGAAGCACCGACCACATTGGAACGGATCTCGTTCAATGTCAGGGACAGGCCGCCGATGCGGATATACGAGGCCAGGTTCTGGGCTTCCTCGATAGAAGTCTGACCCTCGATGATGGCTTTGCCGTCGGTGATGACCGCGCTGACCCGCGGAACGGAGATCAGCTGGCCGTCATAATAAATCGCGATGGATTCGCTGTTTTCATAAGCCGTTTTCGTGGCCTCGGCGAACTTGGCGGTTCCCTCCTTGGTGAATTCCAGGGATACCACATACTCGTTATTGCCGGTCTGCTGATCCGGCTGGACACCGCCCTGGGCGTCGACAACATCGGCACCGGTGCAGATAATGCTGCCGTCCGCCTCGAGTTCATCGATCGTCTTCATCAGGAAATAGCCATAACCCTGATAATAAGAGAAGTTGGCATTGCCTTCCGCATCTTTTTCAGCGATGAAATACAGCGAACCCGGTGTGCCCAGATCTTCAAGGATCTCATTGGCATCACTGACGCCCGGGATCTCAACATTGATACGGTTGGCACCTTCCTGATAGACCTGCGCTTCGGTGCTGTAACCGTCAACACGCTTCTGAAGCTTCATGATCGTATCATCCATGTCTTCCTTGGAAGGCATGGCTTCATCCGTCTCGTAGGTGATGGATACACCGCCGGACAGATCAAGACCGGTGTGAATGTTGGAGGCAGCCCCCGTGCCTGTCGGTCCCCAGCCCTGAATGGCCGTGAAATACATCAGGCCCGTCAGGATGAGCGTAATGAGGACAACGACAATCCCTGTTCTTTTTTTCATGATCTTATTCCCTTCGTGTCACTATTCTTTCAATCCGCCAGGGCGGCTTTCAGCATGATCGCACATTCGACACGCTTCTTCTGCAGAATGCAGCCGATCTCATAGGTGTCATCGATGCGTCCCGTGAAATTATAGGAGTTGGCCGCGCAGCCGCCGCTGCAGTAGAAGCGGGCAAAGCACTGACGGCATTCTTCCTTGGCGTAAACATTGCAGCCTTTGAAGGTCTGCACGGTATCCTGACGCACCACGCCGTCATCGACATTGCCGAGAAGGAAGCCCTCCTGCCCCACAAACTGATGGCAGGGATAGAGGTCGCCCCACGGCGTCACAGCCAGATACTCCGTCCCTGAGCCGCAGCCTGTCAGCCGCTTGTAAACGCAGGGACCACCCGTTAAATCTATCATAAAATGGAAGAAATTAAAACCCTTATTCGCCTTCTCCCGGCGGATCATCTCCCGGGCCAGAATGTCGTACTGCTCCAGAATAACCGGGATATCCTCCGGCTTTATCGCGTAGGGTTCTTCCTTCGGCGCCACGACCGGCTCCACTGAGATCTGATCAAAGCCCAGATCGGCCAGATGCAGAACATCGTTGGCAAAGTCCAGGTTGAAGTGTGTAAATGTCCCCCGGACATAGTACTTCAGCCCCAGCTCACGGCGCTGACGGGCAAATTCCAGGAACTTCGGCAGGATCAGATCATAACTTCCCTGTCCGCTGCGGAAGGGGCGCATCCTGTCATGCACTTCCCGGCGGCCGTCGATGGACAGGACCACATTGTCCATCTCCCGGTTGCAGAAGGCCATCACCTCATCATTGAGCAGTACGCCGTTGGTCGTCAGCGTAAAGCGGAAATTCTTGTTGTGTTCCTTTTCCAGGGAGCGGCCGTAGGCCACCAGGTCCTTCACGACCTGCCAGTTCATCAGCGGCTCACCGCCGAAAAAGTCCACCTCCAGGTTGACGCGGGACCCGGATTCTCTGACCAGGAAATCCAGGGCCTTCCGGCCTGTCTCATAGGACATCAGGGCCCGGCGGCCGTGGTATTCGCCCTCTTCGGCGAAGCAGTAACGGCAGGCCAGGTTGCAGTCGTGAGCAATATGAAGGCAGAGCGCCTTCACCACCGTCTTGTGATGGGAAAAGGCCTCGATATGGGGCTGGTATTCATCGGGGCTGAATAGCGTTCCGGAAGCACGGAGCTCATCGATCTCGGCGAGCATCTCATCCACCTCGGCGGCATCATGAGCCGCGGCCAGCTGTTCTCTCACAGCCGCGCGGTCATCGTTGTCGTTGAGCAGACCGACCGCCTCATAGAAAAGGTCGTCCGCCACATGAACCGAACCGCTCGGCACATCCAGGATTATTTTCAAACCGTTGTTTTCATACTGATGGATTTGCATATCACACAAAATATAAGCAGCGGAGTTACCGCTGCTTACCTTTCACTAAATATTTTCACGGCCTACAGTCGTCTCATCACCGATCTGATCAGTTCTTATGTTCACAGCTCTGGTTGCCGACTGTACAGCTTGTCTTGCAGGCACTCTGGCAAGATGTCTGGCATTCACCGCAGCCGCCCTTCTTGACTGTCTGCTGAAGATTCTTGGTAGCAAGAGTTTTGACATGTTTCATGGTACTGTTCCTCCTCTTCTTTTGTGATAGTATAGCACGGCCTTTCTGACTTGAAAAGAGCTCGTTACGAATTCTTGCCGGTTTCCTGACGCTCTTTTCGGCGGCCGAACACAGCAGACGCTCCGACCGCCCCTGCGGCCAGGGCCATCATCGCATAACGGCCGACCCCGCTGCCGTCTCCGGTCTTCGGATTCGTCGTCTTCTTCCCGGTATCCGTCGGTTTCGCCGTCGTCGTACCGGTCTGCGTCACGGCACTTCCCTGAGAGGAGCCCTGGGAGACCAGAGCGCTGCTGCCGGTACCGCCTTGAGAGGCATTCCCGGCCGAGCCCGCAGAAGCCCCCGAACCGGCTGATGAGCCGCCCGTGCCGCTGCCCGTCACGACCTCATCCACCTTGCCAACAAGTTCGGTGCTGCCCGGGCCTGCCTTATTGAAGGATGTGCCGTTAAGCGCAGCCTCGTCTTCCTCCGACTCAAGCTCAGGAGCTGACACGGCCCCAACCAGAGGTGTCCCCAGATCGACCGGCGCCGTCAAAGTGCCGTCAGCCGCCGTGTCGGCGGCATCAGCTGTCTCGACCGTCACATCAGCACCGTTTTCCCCGGTACTGTTTTCAGCGGCACTGTCTTCAGCCGTACTGTCCTCAGCGGGGCTCTCCTCAGTGGTACTATCCTCAACGGTGCTGTCTTCAGCCGTACTGTCCTCAACGGTGCTGTCTTCAGCCGTACTGTCCTCAGCGGGGCTCTCTTCGGCGGCACTGTCCTCGGCAGCGTCCTCCTCAGCGGCACTGTCTTCAGCCGTAATGTCCTCGGCAGCGTCCTCCTCAGCGGCACTGTCTTCAGCCGTACTGTCCTCAGCGGGGCTCTCCTCAGCGGTACTGTCCCCGGCGGGCTCTTCATCACCAACCGGTGCCGTTTCCACGCCTTCCGTCGCCTCGGGGATCACGCCCTCTGCGGGCACGATCGCCTCACCGCTGCCCTCTTCCGCCTCCGAAGGCGCGGGCACCGGCGTCTTCAGTGACTTAACAGTGACCTGATCCTCATGATTTTCAAGAAGCGCTTCAAGATACGCTTCCTTCTCTTCGTCCGTCATCGACTCCCAGTCCTCGGGGGCCAGCGCTTCATCCTCAAGGATATAGCGCTTATCGTTATACTCCAGGGAAATCTCATCGGCGGAAGCCGCCGCCACAGGCCCGGCCATCAGCATCGCACCGGTGACGGCGATCGCCAGACCGTTCCAGATTTTTCTGTTTTTCATAGCAAAGCCTCATATCTTCGTTTCTGAATAGCGGAAACATTTTTGTATCATATCACAAAAACACGGATCTGAAAAGCGCCCGCGTCAGACCAGCTTCCGATACGCCCTGAAGGCCCCCGGCACGGCATACACGCCGCCAAGCTCATCCTGCGACACGGTGAACCACCCCGCCGTCGTCATACGGGACGCCTGCACGCGATAACCCGTCATCTGCCACTCGATATGGCTGAAGAGATGTCTGGCCGACGGCAAAGGCATGAGTGTCTCCGCCTCTGTTCCGGCCTTCATCAGAAAACTCTTCGCCTCCTCCGGCGACAGATGTCCCTCCGCATTCGGGAATTCATAGAGACCGGCCAGAAGACCCGTGTCCTCCCGGCGATGAAGCACGATACCGTCCGCCGTCTCAATAAGAAAAACCGTCTTCTTCTCGATGCGGCGTTTATTTTTTAAAATGCGCACCGGCAGGTCGTTTTGTACACCCAGATGGCAGCCCCGGCAGTAACCGGCGATAGGACATTTCCCGCAGAGAGCCTCACCGTGGGGCAGGCAGATCACCTCCCCCAGTTCCATCAGGCCTTCGTTGAAGAGACCCGGCGGCGGTCCTCCCGCAGAGCGGAGCAGGTCTGTGAGGGTCTTTTCGAAGAAGCGCCGGGTGGCTGTCTTCATCACATCGGCGCGGCAGGCACTGAGGCGGGCCATGATCCGAAGCACGTTGCCGTCCACCGCCGGATAAGGCAAGTCAAAGGCCATGGAAGCGATGGCGCCGGCGGTATAGGCGCCGATGCCCGGCAAAGCCCGAAGGGCATCATAATCGGCCGGCAGGTTCGTCCTTCCCTGCTCAATAAGACAGACCGCAGCCTCCTTGAGATGCCGTGCCCGGCTGTAGTATCCCAGACCCTCCCACAGCTTCATCAGCCGGTCATCGGGGCAGGCCGCCAAAGCCGCCACCGTCGGCAGTTCACGGATGAACCGTTCGTAATAACCGATCACGGCACCGATCGTCGTCTGCTGAAGCATGATCTCTGACACCCAGACATGATAGGGATCCCGATCCCGCCGCCAGGGCAGGTCGCGGGCCGACCGGCGATGCCAGTCCGCCAGGCATGCCGCAAATGCCGGATCGGGCATCTCAGCCTCCGTCGGCAGGGAAGCCGTCCCCTCAAGACTCTGATTATCTTCCATTGACATTATCTTTTCATCCATAGTACTATCTTTATCACAAATTGACGGTTCTGTCGAATCTTTTTATGTCAACCGGCATCCGGTAAGACAGACCGTCGGAAAAGGAACACATCATGGCAAAAGATCTGATATTTGACATCGACGGCACACTCTGGGACAGCACCGACGGCATCGCCGGCGCCTTTAACGAAATACTCCTGGAGGAGCCGCTCGTGCAGCCCTACTACCCGCTGACGGCCGAAGACCTGAAACGCGAATTCGGCAAACCGCTCTACGATATCGGCTACAGTCTCTTCCCGGCCGTGCCGAAGGAAGAAAACAACCGCATTATCGACCGCATGTGCGATCACGAGGTGGCCTGGCTGCGCAGCCACATCCAGCCGGCCTATCCCGGCGTCATTGAAACGCTGAAAGCCCTGTCTGAGACCTGCCGGCTCTTCATCGTCAGCAACTGTCAGGCCGGTTATGCCGAATGCTTCATCGAGACTCACGGTCTTGAACCCCTGATCATGGATCACCTGTGTCCCGGAGACACCGGCCTTCTGAAGGCCGACAACATCCGTCTCCTCATCGAGCGTTACGCCCTGACGACACCGGTCTATATCGGGGATACCGCCGGCGATGAGGCTGCCTGCCGTGAAGCCGGCGTCCCCTTCATCCATGCCGCCTACGGCTTTGGTGAAGCCGAAGCTCCCGCCGGTGTGCTGACGCGCTTTAACGAGCTGCCGCACCTGATCGAAACACTCTGACAAAAAAGGCTGTGAAACCGGCACCGGAACAGAATTCCGATTCTGTCCCTTCTGCCGGATCACAGTCTTTTACTGTGCCGATTGTCAGTCAGTTCTTTTTCCGTCAGGCCTTTTTCAGGTTCTCCCAGGCCGCGTAAAGCATCGCTTCCGTCACGGGATAGGGATAATGCCGGACATCCGACATAGCCGGAATCCGTGTGATGGCTTCGCGGAATTCTTCATCGCTGATCTCGATATCCGACAGGCTTGTGGGCAGACCCACAGCCTTATTGAAATCATAGATACGGCGGAATTCCTCCATCTGTCCGTCACACAGCAAAGCAAAGAGAACACCGAAGCCCACAACCTCCCCGTGCAGATGCTTCTCTTCTATCACGGGATACGAGGTCAGCGCGTAGAAGATCGCATGGGCCAGGCCGCTGTTGTAATCCGGCGTGAAATCCCTGGTCAGAAAGATGGAAGCGAGCCCCGTCGTCACCACGATCGACAGAACCAGCTGTTCCAGCTCATAGGAAGCCTTCTTCAGGCGATGGTCCTCCAGACCTTTGACGCCGTATTCCAGGATCGGCTCGCAGCAGAGGCGGCTGATATTGACACCCATCGCCGTGTAATGCTCCAGGCGGTCTCCCCGGGAAGAGATCGTCGCCTCATAGTATTTCGCGTACGTATCACCGAGGCCGGCCCACATATAGCACGGCGGCGCTGCGGCGATAATACGGGTATTGATAAAAGCATGCATCGCCGGTCTTATGAAGAAATGCGGCTTCAGGAAGCTGCCGTCGTCCCGGTACATGATCGAGACCGAGGTGGTCGCCGCACAGTTGGAGGCGATGGTCGGGAAGGTAAAGACAGGCTTGTCATCCTCGATGCAGAGGCATTTGACCGTATCCAGGGCCTTGCCGCCGCCGACGCCGAAAACCATATCCGCCTGATGGTACACCGCCAGAGCGCGCAGACGTGCCACGGCAGCATAGGTGCAGTCGCTGCCGTAGAGCTCGACGCCGATGATCGTCAACCCGCTGCCCTCCACAGCCCGGCGGATCTCACCCTCTGCGGCCTGAAGAGCCCGGCGGCCGCCGATGAGAAGGACGGTGCGGCCGTAGGACAGACAGACACCGGGGATCTTCGCATAGCAGTCATCGCCGATCGAATAACTGGGCAGATGCATTTCATAATTGTCCAACACCATCGTCAGCCTCCTTTATGATGCCTTCCCGGCGGGCGTGACAGTATCAAAGCGCGTCACGATCATGTGAATGATATACGGGATCAGAATAACCGGAATCTCCAGATAAGCCAGAAAACTGTAAGCCTTCGAGACCAGCGTCAAAAGGCCGAACTGGGCGATGCCGAAGTCCACCAGGCAGCAGACAAGAGCGATGACCACCGTCTTCAGAACAGGCCGGCCGGTTTTCTCTTCATGGCTCTTCTCATCACCCGTCAGCACACGGGAGCCGATACGGCGGACCATGGCAGCCACCATATTGACGGCGGTGGACACAGCGCCGAGGATGATAAGGATCGAGATCAGCGGGATCATGAAGGCTGATCCCACCCCTTTGCTGACAACAAAAAGTGTCGGCACACTCTGAGAGGCCATCTCGGGATCGGTGCAGACCGTCATCAGGCCGAGAGCCACCACCACCATCATCACCGCGTTGATGACAAAACCCACTGTCATGCTCTTCTTAGCCTCAGAGGGTTCATCAAAGGCCTCGGCATGCTGGACAAAGACCGCAATATTGATAAGCTGGAAGCTGCCGTAGAGAAAGGCGGAATACAGTGCTTTGCCGAAGGGCAGCTCCGCCGCCCCCATCAAGGCAAAGGCTTCGGCGATGCGGCCGGTACCGGCAATAATGTTTGGCAGATAGACGACGCAAAGACCGGCAATGATCAGGATCGACAGCACCGACGCCACCTTGCGGACAAGATGACTGCCAAAGATCGCCACCACAAAAATAAACAGACCAATGATCAGGGTACAGGCCAGATAGGGCAGGCCCGTCACCGCACTCAGGGTCGCCCCGCCCGTGGCAAAGGCCACCGCCGGTGCCAGACACATCGTGACCAGATAAATGATCTCGAACAAGTTGGAAAAGACCGGGGCAAAACGGCCGTAAAAGGCATTGTTATAGGAACGGTAATCATACACCTCATGCTTTCTGGCAAAATGCAGGGCATAGCCGAAAAACAGGGCGTCATAGGCCATCGCCAGCACCGGCAGGAGCAGGCACCAGACGCCGTATTTGACAAAATACGTGTACAGCTGGGCGCCGGAAGCGAAGCCGCCGCCGAAATGGGTGGTAAACCAGACGAAGGCCACACTCAGAACCGCAGCCCCCGCGTATCCTTTTGATTTTTTCATCATCATTCCCCTCTCACAGATATCCCTCATTATAGAAAATGCGCCTGCAAAGGGCAACACACTTTCCCGCAGACGCATTTGCCATGGCATAAGAATCATTTTTCCCATCAGAACACGATGACCGGGGTATCCACCTCCAGCACGTCATACAGCCGTCCCGCCACATCCAGGGGCAGGTTGACGCAGCCGTGGGAGCCGCCCGTCTTATAAATAGTCCCGCCGAAGGCTCCCCGCCAGGTGGCGTCGTGCAGACCGTAGCCGCGATAGAAGGGCATCCAGTAGCTGACCGGCGTTTCGTATTCGAAGGTGCCGTCCGGCAGCTGCTGACCGCGCAGTATCCTGTTCTTCTGCATGGCATAAATGGCATAGACGCCCTTCGGTGTGGGGTACTGGTAAGACAGGCCCGTGACAACATCCGAATCCACCGTCAGCACGCCGTCCTTATAATAGTACATATGCTGGTTTTCGATATCGACTTCCACATAGGTGCCGCCGAAAGAAGGGTCCTTCTCGCCGTCATCCTGAGAATAAACAGGCTTGCGTGTCTCGGAACGGCGTTCGATCAGGTTGCTGTACAGCGCCTCGGCTTCACCCTCCCGGTCCACGATCGTCCCGTAAGCCGGACATTTTATCTCACACTGACCTCGCTTCGTGCTGTTGAAGAGACGTGTCTCCTTCTTGGAGTCGACCATATCCGCTAATTCTTCCACATAGGCGCTGATATCGGTCTTCAGTGTATCAGTATTGATAAAATAATAGCCGTCGCTGCTTTTGTCGACCCAGTCGATCAGACGGCTTCTGTCCACCTGCGCTTCCTTGCCTTCATAAAGCTCATAGGTGACCGTCGTATCAAGAAACGCATTCAGATCCTGACACTGCGCCTTCAGATCCTCATCATCCTTCGTCACGGCCGCTGTCTCGTAAACGCCCTCAATGGCGGCATCAAAGCTGTCGGCCGCGCTGTTGACAGCCTCCGTCAGGCCCTGCATGAAGACAGTCCGGTTGATTCGATTCCCCTCGGTCTCCGGCACGATCACAAAGTGATCCTCTTCCACCGTCAGATAGGCATTCTCCGGCACGGTCTGATTCGCCTCACTGAACTCGTCCAGAGAAAATGCCAGAGCCTCCAGGGCTTCCGCATCATAGGAGACGGTCTCATCCACCGTCTTATGAACAGTCTTATTCAAATAGACATTGAACCACAGCCACTCGTTCTGTTCCTCAAGAAGGTTCCGGATGGTATCCCCCGGCGTAAAATGATAATCAAAATCGGCACCGGTGATCTCCGCCTCACTGCCGTCACGGAAATGAAGCTGTATGCTGTATTTATCGATATAGTCCGCCAGCGAGGCCGTCACCTCGTCCACTGTCAAATCGTCCACGGCCATACCGTTAATAAAGGTACCGCGAATAAAATGATCGGTGTAATACTGAGCGATACCGACGTAAATACCGCCGAAAACGACAACGATAACCGCCAGGAAAATGAAGAAAAGCTGAAGACCGGAGAGCTTTTTGCCTCCGTTGCCGGAGGACGCTTTCGTGTCCTTCTTCGCCTTTTTTGCGTGGGCTTTACTGCCTTCGCCCCCTTTTTTCACAGAGCGATGCAGCGGCAGATCATCGATGGTTTCCTTCATCATCTTCTCAACGGCTCTGTCCAGCTTCTCGTCCGAACTCATGAATTCGTCCGGCATGATCGGCTGAAAAACGCGGACATACTCATTATAAACGCAGCCGTCGGAATCAGCAGCTGCGGCATTGTTTTTTCTGTTATTCGTCATATCAAGTCGTAACTCCCCTCAGACCTGAAACTATGCCAACCCGACCTCCCCAAGTCAGGTTCACATAATATTACTCACTCAATATAACAGACTTTGTGAGATATCACAAGAGCGGTGAGCCATATAAAACATGAAGGTTTTTTTATGTTTTTTATCACATCGCAGGTGCCGGTCACAGCTCATACGGTATCTGTTCCCGAAGGGCACCGCCGTCTTTTCCGGTTGCTTTATCGATGACGACACCGTCGCGGCGGACCTGGTACACATAGTCGTCCTGATAATTAAAATACAGATCCACGCAGATGTCACGGCTGACTATTTCGGCGATGATGTCGTGTATCTCATCATCGGAAAAGCCCTTATCCGAAGACGCGATATAGCCCACGAAAAGCACCGGGTCGGCATCGGCCAGAAGCTCCGGGAGGCTTTTGGACTCTTTCAGACTGTCGGCGTCAGCCTGACGGAAACCGATGCGGATCTCCTTCGGCCGGGTTCCTGCCGCGGTCTCGGCTATTTCCGAAAACAGGGTTTCGGCCTCCGCCCTCACCGGAGCAAGATAATCGTCCACGGCAGCCTCATTTTTGGTATCGGTCGATGACGGTTCCGCTGTCCCGCAGGCCGTGACCAATAAAGCCGCCGTCAGCGACATTAGTAAAATCTTACACGATTTGTTCTTTCTTTTCTCAGTCATACGCCTGTCGTCCCTCAGGATATCTTCGCCTTCGGACATCTTGCGGTAATGTACTCCCAGACAAAATCATAATCCTCGGAGGGCACATAGATCTGGTTTTTAGCCAGCAGTGAGTTCACCTTGATCACCTGGCTGCGCGGATTGCCTTTGATGCTTTTCACCACACAGAATTTTGAATAGAGACTGCCATGGGACGCCGCCAGCAGACCCTGACCGACTCTTCCCACATTTCCCGTATGACCGCCGGCCAGAGCCGTCACGATACCGATCACCTGGGCCTTTTTGAACTGCTTCGGCTGCTGCATATGCTCGACGCCTTCCTCATCCATCACGAAGACAACGACATACTTCCAGCCATAGCTTATCGCCACGATCAGATAGCCAATAAAGGTCAAGACGCCCACGATGGCCACAATCAGCAAAAAGACCTTCGCGGATGTCAGAAAAGACGTCACAAAGCCGCTGTACCTGAGATCGCTGAAAAAGGTGACCAGCGCCGGCACCAGGGCGCACAGGCAGAAGACCTTCATTATCGTAAAGAAGATCACGGGGTTTTTAAGCATAGGATACTCATAGACCCAGCGGTATTTCCCGTCATGACACAGCGTAACACGTTCCACATTAACAGCTTCCTGTTTCACTTCGTTCATAATCGTCTCCAAGCTCCTGAGTGTTCTTCACTGACCTTGAGATCTGATCGTCAGATCCCAGTTTCTTCCCGGTTTCGCTTCTGTCACATATCGTTTAACTTCATCATGCGCGTCCCCACTTATCTGCTTTTCATATTACAAGAGGAAAATGTATCATGACAATACTCTTACCCACACTCCCGAAGAAAAAGTCTCTTCAAAACGTACTGCCTTTCGGGCATAAAAAAAACAGGAATGATTTCTCATTCCTGTTAAGCAGGGGAAGAGGGAGTCGAACCCCCATTGACGGTTTTGGAGACCGCTTTCCTACCATTAGAAGATTCCCCTACTAAGGTGAAAACACACCCTCAAAACCGCATATACATACTAAGCAGCTTCCTTAAACCTGCTAGTCGAAGAGTCATTCGCAGCTGACGCTGCTCATAAGGTTTGCTCCGCAAACCCTGTGTACCGCTTCGGTCTCGCCGCCGGCACATACTGTGCCGCGCCGTCCCTTGCGTTACCGCTCTTCTTAGCTTTTGGTCAAGCCCTCGTCCGATTAGTAACAGTCAGCTCCATGCCTCGCGGCACTTCCACCTCTGCCCTATCTACCTCCTCGTCTTGAAGGGGACTTACTTCCT
>JAQXFO010000084.1 GCA_029005135.1 Lachnospiraceae bacterium | reverse complement strand
CGCACCGTCATGTGCGTCGATCCTTTTTGAATGCTTTTATGATGATTGTCTTTATGAAGGGGCCTGCGGCCGCGAAACGGGCCCTGTCAGCCTCGGCCGTCTCCCAGATCCCTGACCTGCTCGATATGGAGTTCGTATTTGTCGGAACGCGTCTTGGAGAAAAAATACTCGATCACCCGCTCCTCGGCATCGTCGGCAAAACGTCCCTTCATGATACCCTTGAAGAGAAGGACCGGCAGCGACGGTGCGGCATTGAGATAACCGCTGTCCTTATCGCCGCAGAAGGTGGCTTCGATCGTCCGCACCGAGCGGCAGATCGTCAGGCCGTAATCGCTCTCCAGTACATTATAAAGAGAATTTTTTGAGAAATCGATGCGGGCCATCCCCGGCACGTATTTATAGGGTATATGAGAAATCGTGATATTGACCGGTTCTTCGTCGGCATATAGAATTCGCTCCAGCCGGAATATCTTCTCCGTCTCTTCTATTCCCAGCTTGGCCGCCACGCTCGGACGGGGATTGACCACTTCGCAGGAGATCACCCGGTAGGACGGCACCCGTCCCTGGGCACGGATCTCCTCCGAATTGCTGACGAAAAGATTCAGACCGTGTTCGCGCTTCTTTTTGGCGACAAAGGTGCCCTTGCCCTGAACCCGGTACAGGTAGCCTTCGTTAACCATCACATCCAGCGCCTTGCGCACCGTCGTGCGGCTCATGCCGAAGGTTTCCATAAGTTCCCGCTCTGATTTGATCATCTCATCCGGTCCGATAAGACCGTCCTCGATTTCCCGCATCAGATATTCAATAATCGTGTAATAAAGCGGCACAGGAGCTGAGATCGCCATAAGAAATGCCTCTGATGTTTTTGATATGGTAATTATAGCAACTTGAGATCACAATACCAATGTTTTTTATCGTGGTTTTCAGAAAAAGCCTGTCCGGCAAACGTATTCCGGACAGGCTTTTCAATATCCCGGTTTTATTCGCACATTGCCGCAAATTCCCTGATTCTGGCCTTCATAGCCGGCAGATCCTCCTGCAGCTTCAGGATCGCGCTGCCGACAAAGGCGGCATCGCCGCCGGCCTCGCGGACGACACGGACATCCTCCGGTGTGTGAACACCGACGCCGCAGTAAATCGGCGCTGTGATGCCGTGGTCTCTCAGCCCCCGGATGCAGTCCTTCAGCGTCGGATACGCCGGATTGACATAGCCCTGGCCCGGAGCCGGCTTATACTGCATATAGACAAAGCCGTTGGAACTGGCCGCCGTGGCGATCTCCTCCTCCAGCATCTGGAACTGGACATAACAGGTGACCTTGAGTCCCCGCTCGATCATCATCGCCTTGATGCCGCGGCTTTCATCGATACCGACCATAAGAAGGTTCTCAAAACCGTTATCACAGCAGAAATCGGCAAATTTCTCCGGACCGATCTCGGCAATGGTGGATTCGTAAATCACGATAAACATCTTCGTGTCCGGCAATTCCCGGCGGAGACGCAGGAGTTCCTCCATATAAACGTCGTAATCGGCACAATTTTCCAGAGCCTTCGCCATGCGATCGGCGATCAGCGCGCTCTCCAGATAAGGATCACGGCTGGGGAAGTCAATCTCCAGGATGCCGGCACCGGCTTCAACGTAGGCATGAGCGATCTCCCGGCTGCGCTCAAAGTTGGGGTAACCGTTGTTCAGATAACAGATAATATTCATGCCTGCACCTCTTTTCCGTAGTAGCACTTAAGGATCAGTTCCCGGAATTCCGGCACCGTCGGAATGATCGGATTCGTCTTGGTGCAGCCGTCGGCCTTTGACATGGCAGCCATGGCATCGATCACCTCGAGGAACTTCTCTTCATCCGGCAGGGCTTCCTTAAGTGTCGCCGGAATGCCCAGAGATGCATTCAGCTCGCGGACTTTATCCGCCAGGCTGTCAACACCGATCTCCGCGGCAAAGCTGTCATAGATCGCTTTGGCATAGGGAGCGCCGCTGTTGTATTCGATAATATACGGCAGCACGATGGCATCCGCCAGTCCGTGAGAAATGTGGAAATAGCTTCCCAGGGTCTGGGCGATGGAGTGAACGATGCCCAGAGAGACATTGGTAAAAGCCATGCCGGCGCTCATCGAAGCGTTGGCCATGGTCTCACGGGCAGCCAGGTCTTCGCCATTGGCGACAGCCTGCGGCAGCACGGCGATAATGTCCCGGGCAGCACGGCGGGCCAGCGTATCCGCCACATAGTTGACACGGTTCGAGACCATCGCCTCCAACGCATGCGTCAGGGCATCCATACCGGTCTCAGCCGTCACCCGTTTCGGCATGGAGACACAGACCTCCGGGGCGACGATCGCGATATCCGGCATCATTTCCATGTTGCCAAGGCCCCGCTTCATACCGCTGTCATCCGTGATAACAACAGAACGTGAGACCTCACTGGCCGATCCCGAGGTGGACGGGATGCAGGCAAATCTGGCTTTGGCACGCAGCTTCGGGAACGGATTCGGCGGCAGGATATCCGCCATCGTATTCAGTTCCGGATGCTCATAGAACACCCACATCGTCTTAGCCGCATCCATGGCGGAACCACCGCCCAGACCCACGATAAGGTCCGGTCCGAAGGTCAGCATCTCGTCACGGCCGCGGCGGACGGTGGCGATGCTGGGATCCGGCTCAACACCCGTGATCACCTGCACATCAGCCCCCGCCTCTTTAAAAAGACCCGTGATCTTGTCCAGCATACCGCTCTTCTGCATGCTGGCGCCGCCGATAACGATCGACACCCTCTTATACGGCAGTGTTTTGATGTAATCCAGGCAGCCCTGCCCGAACATCAGCTCGGAACCCGCCAGTTTCATCGGTCTCATCATGATAGTAAACCTCCTGTTAAATGACTCTATTTTGTCGCGTCAACGACCTTTCGGGCCAGTTCAGGATCGACGGGATTGGTCAGAATGCCGCCCTTCTTGATACTGGATCCGATAATGCCGCCGTCGGCGACTGTAAACTGTTCTTTGATATT
>JAQXFO010000083.1 GCA_029005135.1 Lachnospiraceae bacterium | reverse complement strand
CCGGCCCCCACGGGGCCGGCCTTCTGGCTTAACGCTATGTGCTTATTTTCCGCGAAATCGCCTCGTAGAGGGCATCGGTCTCCGGCCTGTCAAGGATCCTCACGCGTCCGTCGTCATACCGGACAAGGCGATCCTCACCGGCTCCGGTCATGTGACCGATAACAACGGCTTCGACGCCGGCCTCCCGGATGGCACGAAGAACAGTCTCCGGCTCCGGGGTGGTAATGAGAAGAGACCCGCTTGACATGGCGCGGCAGGGGTCGATCCGCATCACACGGCAGACGGCACGGGCTGCTTCGGTGACCGGCAGCGTGCTGCCGTCTACCTCCAGCCCCAGACCGGCGCCGGCACCCATTTCCCAGAGCGCCCCGTAGACTCCGCCCTCCGTGATGTCATGCATCGAGGTGATCTTACAGGAGGCCGCCGCAGCGGCCTCGGTGATGATCGACAGATAACGGCCGAAACCGGCGGCCTCTGTCACCAGAGCTTCCGGCAGATACGCCTTCAATTCTTCGCCCCGTTCGGCCGCCAGAATGGAGACAGCCTCCAGTGCCAGCGATTTCGTCACGATGATCGCATCACCGGGGCGGATGTCTCCCAGCGTATTGAGCTTATCCCGTCGGATCCGGCCGATACCGGTAACCGTAATAACCGGCCTGTTAACGGCATCGGTCATCTCAGTGTGCCCGCCCATGATCTCCACATTGATAGCCTGGCAGGTTTCTTCCGCCTCCGCCATCAGTGCCGCAAGTGCCTCTTCTTCAAAGCCCTCCGGCAAAAGCAGCGTCATCATAATGCCGATCGGCTCAGCACCGGCGGCGGCGATATCGTTGGTGGTGATCAGTGTTCCCAGGCGCCCGAGTCCCCGGCTGGTACCGGTAATGGGATCCGTGGACAGGACGATCACATCTCCCTCATCGACGGCGGCGGCGCTGCAGTCCTGGCCGACGGCCGGTCCCACCAGCACCTCTCTCCGGCGATGCCCTATTGTATTCAAAACAGAACGGATCAGGACCTCCTCCGGTACCTTCCCCTTTTCCATAGCCTTTCCCATAATCAACCTCTTATGCTGCCGGTGCCGGCGTCGGGCTGCCGTCCGCCGCCCCGGTATTGCCGGTACCGGTATTGGCCGCCGCCACAGGCGATTCATCGTCAGCCGACTCCCCGGCTGCCGTCTTGATGACCCGGGCCGATCCGCCGTTGGCATTGACGGCCGCTATGGCATCACCGATGAGACCGGTGTCCGCGATGGCCTTGTTGACCGCCGCCACAGCCTCGGGCGAAGCCCCTTTGACACCGATGGTATAGCAGATCGGCGCCATCTGATAATCATCCTGATTCACGATCTCCTGGGTCGTCTCCCCGTTAACGGTGATCTTTTTCCACAGGCGCGAGCTCATGCCGTTATGGCCGAAGTCTGTCTGAAGCACTTTGCCGAAGTCCAGCGTATCATCGAGAATGATCTTGTCGGCGGCCGGTGTCTTATCGAGAATCTCACTGGCGTATTCCACAGACCGGCCTTCGGGCCGTGTCTCATGACCGTAGATCTCAAAATGGATCACCGTTCCCTCGGTCCAGCCCTTGATCACGATGGGGGCATCGGTATTATTGGTAAAACGGAAATCCTTAGCGCCCTCGGCAATGGCCGCATCCATGGAGGGGTTGATATAACTGACCATCATGGAGTGAGAATGACGCTCATCGATCTGCAGCTCAGCTTTCATTACCGCGATATACAGTGTCGTGGAGACCTGGCAGACACCGCCGCCATAGGACTCCGTTACCGTACCGCCGGAATAGGAGGGCGCCACCGCATAGCCGTTCTCCGCATCAAAGGGCACCAGCAGGCCTGTTAATGACAGCGCTTCTCCGGGCATCAGCACCGTATTGTTGACCTTGCCGACAGCATTAACGATATTCTGAATACGATCGTCCGTACTGCCGCCGAAGTCCGTCGAACCGCTGCCGATGACCGCATTGACATTGTACATCACTTCATCGGATACTGTCGGATGGGTGATCTCATAAGGGATATCCACCGTGATATCGCCCTCGGTCCAGCTGTGAAAGGCCTCCATGACCAGAGACACACCCTCGCTCTGGCTGACCTCCAGACCGTCCTGACCGGGCGTCACCTGAAAGCTGCCGTCATCTGCCACCGTAAGGGAAGGCTCGACACTGCTGATATTGTACATCTGAGCCGCCTGGGCAACGAAGGAGACCACCGCCGAATCGACGATAGAAAAGGACAGCGGGATCGTGTAATCCGCCTCCGCGCAGTCCTTAAAGAATTTGTAGCGATTGATGATGTTGCCGCGCTTGCCCAGATGCGCCGCCCCGGTGATGTCGCCGGGATTAGTCCAGGTCAGCCCCAGATTTCCCAGGGTGATGACATGTTCCTGACCGTTGACGCGGATCGTCAGGCGGTCCTCCTTGCGTTCCTCCACATAGGCGGACACTCTGGCTTCGGCTTCCTCGTCTGTCAGACCGGATATGTCGATATTTCTGACCTTGATGCCCGGCAGGATGGTATCCGTCATCTCGGTACTGAGGAAGCTGACGGTTTTCTCCTCTCCGTCCGCCGCATCCCTGCCTGCTGCCAGGGCCGGAGCCACCAGCGTCAGGATCATGATAAGGGCGATGAGAATCGCGATCACAGAAACCACGATTCTCTGATATTTTTTATTCCACATACGTCTACCTTTTGAAAATGCCGCTGCTTCAGACTTATCAGGCCTCCAGCGGATGGGCCTTCGTCAGAGTCTCCACGATGGCTGCCGCCTGATCACGGTTATCTTCGGAGGCGATCATCAGAGCAATAGCCTCGGCGATCCGATCCATATCGGCTTCATTGAGACCGCGGGTCGTCACCGCCGGCGTGCCGAGACGGAGACCGGAGGTTACGAACATGCTGCGCGGTTCATTCGGGATCGTATTCTTATTGGCGGTGATATTGGCACTGTCAAGACGAGCCTCCAGTTCCTTGCCCGTCACATCACGGTCACGCAGGCTCAGCAGCATCAGATGGTTGTCGGTACCTCCCGTGATGATCTCAAGACCGCGGTCGGTAAGACCCTTGCACAGCGCTTTGGCGTTGGCCACGACCGCTTTGGCGTATGCCGCAAACTCAGGCTGCAGATTTTCCTTAAGGGCGATGGCCTTGGCCGCGATCGTGTGCATCTGCGGACCGCCCTGAATCCCCGGGAAGACAGCCTTGCCGAGCTTATGCTCTTTGGCGAATTCCTCAGATGAGAGGATCATGCCGCCGCGGGGACCGCGCAGCGTCTTGTGCGTGGTCGTGGTCACCACATGGGCATAGGGCATCGGGGACGGATGAAGTCCCGTCGCCACCAGACCGGCGATATGAGCCATATCCACCATGAGATACGCCCCGACGGCATCGGCGATCTCACGCATTCTCCGGAAATCGATGATGCGGCAATAGGCCGAGGCACCGGCTACGATGAGCTTCGGACGACATTCCCGGGCAATCCGCTCGCAGGCGTCATAATCCAGAAAGCCGTCGGCATCCACGCCGTAGGAAACACAGTGATAATAGTTGCCGGAAATGTTGGCCGGCGAGCCGTGGGACAAATGACCACCCTCGGACAGATTCATCCCCATGAAGGTATCTCCCGGCTGAAGCAGGGCGTAAAAAACAGCCATATTGGCCTGGGCGCCGGAATGGGGCTGGACATTGGCATAGGTGCAGCCGAACAGCTTCTTCGCTCTCTCCCGGGCCAGGTTCTCCACGATATCCACGTATTCACAGCCGCCGTAATAGCGGTGAGCCGGATACCCTTCCGCATACTTATTGGTCAGCGGACTTCCCAGTGCGGCCATACAGGCCTTGCTGGCCCAGTTTTCCGAAGCGATCAGCTCCAGATGGGTCTGCTGACGATGGATCTCCGCCGCGATTGCCGCGGCCACCTCCGGGTCAACAGCTTCAATTTCTTCAAATGAATACATAGAACCATACCTTTCTTTATGCAAACGGCACTTCTTCGGACGACGGGGCACTCTTCTGCCTGTCGTGCTTCATGTTGGCGAACTTGGTGTACTCCGGCAGCCAGATCATCTTGATCGTGCCGACGGGGCCGTTACGCTGCTTGGCGATAATGATCTCCGCTACGTTCTTTTCTTCCGTATCCTTGTTGTAGTAATCGTCGCGGTAGATGAACATGACCACGTCGGCGTCCTGCTCGATGGCGCCGGATTCACGCAGATCGGAAAGCATCGGGCGGTGGTCGTCACGCTGCTCAACACTGCGGTTCAGCTGGGACAGGGCCACGACCGGGATATTCAGTTCACGGGCCAGAGACTTAAGCGCCCGGGAAATATCCGAGATCTCCTGCTGCCGGTTCTCGCTGCGGCGGCCGCTGCCGCCGGCTGACATCAGCTGCAGGTAGTCGATAAAGATTGCCTGAATATCGTGATCCAGTTTGTATTTGCGGGCCCGGGACCGCAGCTCGGCCAGTGAGATACTCGGCGTGTCGTCGATGATCATGTTGGACTCACTCATCTCCGTCAGGCTCTGAATGATCTTGGACCATTCATCGTCCGTCAGCTTGCCGGTCCGGATGCTCTGGGAATTGACGGTGGATTCCATGGCCAGCAGACGGTTCATCAGCTGCTCCTTGGACATTTCCAGCGAAAATATCGCCACCGGCATATTCTTCCGGAAAGCCATATACTGAGCGATATTCAGAACCAGGGCCGTCTTACCCATGGACGGGCGGGCCGCTATCAGAATAAGATCCGACCGCTGAAAGCCGGAGGTCTTGTAATCGAGATCGATGAAGCCGGTCGAGATGCCGGTGATATGGCTGTCGGTACGGGCAGCACTCTCGATATTGTCAAGAACGATGCCCGCCAGTTCGCGAATCGGCGTATAATCGACCGATGTCTTCTGCTGCAGCACCTGGAAGATCTCCTTTTCGGTAGTATCCAGGATGTCCTGCAGATCTTCTCTGTCATCATAGCAGCGATTCTCGATCCCGGCGGTTACCTTGATAAGCCGTCTGAGAGTCGCCTTCTGGCTGACGATCTCCGCGTAATGGCGCACATTGGCCGACGTGGGCACCGACATCAGGAGCGTTCTGATGAAAGCCGGCTCCAACAGTTCTTCGGGTGCCCCCGATTCTCTGAGCTTATCGGCCAGGGTGACCGTGTCGGCCGGTTTGCCGGCTTCATTGAGCTCGCACATAGCCTTGAAGACAAGACCGTACCGGGCCTCATAGAAATCATCCTGCGTCAGGATCTCGGAAGCCGCCGTGATGGCATCGGCATTCATCAGCATCGCACCGATGACTGCCTGCTCCGCTTCCCGGCTGTGGGGCGGGATCCTTTTGATGACAGCATCTTCCATCTTAGCTTTCCTTCACTTCAACCTTGACAACGGCGGCCACCTGGGGATGCAGGCGGATGGAGACCTCCGTGATGCCCAGTTCCTTGATCGGAGCGGACAGGTTCATCTTTTTCTTATCGACGGTGATGCCCAGCTGATCCTGAATCGCCTCGGCGATCTCCTTGGTGGAAACAGACCCGAAGACACGGCCGCCGGCACCGACCTTGATGCCCACCGTCACCTTTTTGTCGTTAAGAGACGCAGCCAGCGCCTCGGCTTCAGCCAGATTCTCGGCGGCGATCTTCTCCTCCACCTTCTTTCTGACTTTCAGCGCATTCATATTTTTGGAATCGGCCGGCACCGCCAGACCTTTGGGCATCAGCATATTGCGGGCATAACCGTCGCTGACGTTCACGACCTGATCTTTTTTGCCGAGAGCTTTGACATCGCTGAGAAGAATAACTTTCATTATATTTCACCTTCCTTAGTCATTTCTGTTATCGTATCGCGAAGAAGCAGACGGGCTTCTTCAAGTGTCATATCCTTGAGCTGGGCACCGGCGATATTCATATGGCCGCCGCCTCCCAGTCTCTCCATAATCAGCTGCACATTAACCTCGTCAATGGCGCGGGCACTGATATAGATCATATCATTATATTTTGTCAGAACAAAGGAAGCCTTGACGCCAATGATATTCAGCAGTTCATTGGCGGCTTCCGCGCTGACAATGGTCGGGCTTGTGAGCCCCTCGGACGGACAGACCGAAATAGCGTAGACCTTGTCGAAGATCTCCGCTGCCGCAATGATACGGGCCCGGGTTTTGTAATCCTCGATGCTCTCACGGAAGCGCTTGCGCACGCGGGTGATGTCGGCACCGCTGCGGCGCAGATAGGCAGCCGCCTCAAAGGTTCTGACACCGGCCCGGGACTTGTAATTGTTCGTATCGATCATAATGCCGCCGTACATCATATCGGCCTCGATCGGCTTGAGCTTCACCACCTCACCGAAATACTGCAGGATCTCGGCTACCATCTCACAGGCGGAAGAGGCGTAGGGCTCGACATAGCTGAGCTGGGCACCACGCACAACTTCCTTGCTCTGACGGTGGTGATCGATCACCACGATGGTGCTGACCTTATTGAGAAGCTCGCTGCATTCGGTGTAGCTCGGCCGGTTTGTATCCACCACAACCAGGGCCGTATTGGCATTGACGGTTTCCAGAGCTCTGGCCGAATTCAGGAACATATCATCCGGATAGATCGGATTGCTCCTGAATTCGCCGATAATCTCGGCAATAGAGGGCTGCGGGTCGTTGATGACCAGATGAGCCTCCTTGTCCACCGCACGGCATGCCGCGAAGATGCCGATGCCGGCGCCGAGGGCGTCGATGTCCGTCAGTTGGTGACCCATGACCAGAATATTATCCTTGGACTTGATGATCTCATAAAGGGCACGTGCCTTCACGCGGGCCTTGACACGGTTGCCCTTCTCGATGGAGACTGTCTTGCCGCCGTAATAGGTCGTGGTCTCGCCGTCACGGACGACGACCTGGTCGCCGCCGCGGCCCAACGCCATTTCCAGCGCTCCGCGGGCAGACTCCTCATCGGCCGCATAGGAGGCACCGCCCAGACCGATACCGATGGAGATCGTGACCGCCATGGTGTTGCCGATATTGACGCTCTTGACTTCATCCAGAAGAGGGAACCGGGCTGCCTTCATCTCCTCAAAGGCACTTTTGCGAATAACGAAGAAATACCGTTCATTATCCAGCTTACGCAAAGCACCGGCTGCATCGCTGAAACACCGGTTGATTTTTCTCTCCACAAGGGCCAGAAGCAGGGACTGGCGGACAGCTTCCACCGACTCGATGGCTTCATCGTAGTTGTCAAGAGAGATCACACCGCAGACAGGACGGTTGGCTTCCTTTTCATTCAGAAGGCTGTTGACCTCCGTCTCATCAAAGAGATAAAGGGCAATGAGGTAATTGGCCCCCTCCATATTCAGCATCTTCTGATCGGCATTGAAGTCTCCCAGCTCGACCATCTCCATGGCAGCACAGAAATCCCGATTCTTCAGGCGGATGCTGCATTCTGTCTTCTCTTCCCGTCCCGGCAGACGCTCCCGCGTCAGTTCAGGAATCACCGCCGTCACATGGCGGCTCAGGGCAATATCACGGCCGATCAGGTCCTTGAAAGCCTCATTCATCCAGAGAAGATGACCGTCGGCATCCAGAAGGGCATAGGGAAGAACAAAATCCTGAAGAAGTTTTTTCTGTATCTGGCCGTAACCGACGGCAAAATCAATAAGATCAGCGGCGATGCGTCGTCTGGCAAAGACCGAAATGATAACCACGACGACGATCTGAACGACCAGGAAGGCCGCGCCGACGCCGCCGGCCACCGGGTTGATGAAGAATGCCATCACGACAAACAGCAGCCAGAAAACCGTCAGATACAGCGGCCAGGATAAATATCTCTTCAGTTGACCCTTGACGGTAATATCGTTCATAAACGGTCAGCGCCCCCCATTTCCGAAAAACGTGAGATAAAAAACCGCCATCGCTTCTCTGCGATGACGGTCTCATTATAACAAACTTAATTAGTCCTGTACATACGGAAGAATGGCCAGGTGACGGGCACGCTTGATCGCTGTTGTCAGCGCTCTCTGATGCTCGGCACAGTTGCCTGTGATTCTTCTGGGCAGGATCTTGCCGCGTTCTGAGATGTATTTTTTCAGCTTGTTGGCATCTTTGTAGCTGATACCGTTGTTGACTTTACCACAGAACACGCAGACTTTCTTTCTTCTGCGGAAACCGCCTCTTTTTTTGAAACCGCCTTCACGGCTTCCGGCTGCTTTATTAAAGGCCATGGCTTATTACTCCTTTCTTAATCAGGCGAAGGGAAGCTCTTCATCGATTCCTTCCGGAATGTTCATGAAGCCGTCTCCCATGGTATCCGGTGCCGGAGCCGCGGCATGCGGCTGCGGGGCCTGATAGCTTCTGCTGGATTCATCTGACGCGGCTTTACTCTCCGCAAATTCCTGGTTTTCAACAACGACCTCCGTTGTGAAAACTCTGACACCTTCCTTGTTGGTGTAGGAGCCTGTCTGGATACGGCCCGAAATCACGAGCTTGGTTCCCTTGTGGAAATAGCGCTCGGCGAACTCTGCTGTGCGGCCGAAGGCGACACAGTTGATAAAGTCGGCTGTCGGCTCGCCGTCTCTCTTGAAGCGGCGGTCAACGGCGAGGGTGTAGCGGGCAATAGCCAGTGAGCTTTCACCGCCGGAATAGCGAACTTCCGGATCCCTTGTCAGACGTCCCATTAATACGACTTGATTCATAATCTTTCACCTCTTTCTTCTGCTGTTAACAGTGCTGAGGTTTCATGTTCATCAAAGATCAGGCTTCTTCTGTCGGGGCTTCTTCAGCCGGAACTTCTTCTGCCTGAGCTTCTTCAGCCGGAGCTTCCTGAGCTGCGCTGACGTGGAAACCGTCATCGCCGTCCTGACGGACGATAAGGTAACGCAGGACATTGTCCAGGATGCGCATTTCCTTCTCAAGATGGTTCGGGCATTCGGAATCTGCCGTAAACGGGATGAAATAATAATAAGCTTCGTCCATCTTCTGAATCAGATAAGCCAGCTTGCGCTTACCCCATTCTTCGACTTCGCCGACCTCACCGCCAAAACGGGTGATATAACCCTTGGCTTTCTCGACGACTTTGGCACGCTCTTCATCCGTGATCTTGGCATTCACGACTAAAGCCAGTTCGTACTCGTTCATGCTGTTTTCCTCCTTTCGGTCTATGGCCTCCCGATGGCCGGGAGACAAGGTTTTGTCAAAAACTCTCACGATTCGTCAGTATAGCATATCCCGGAGGCAAGTTCAAGCCATATTTTTGCCTTTGCTGTCCGCTGCCTTACCCCTTCTGTGCCGTCAGCGGTCTCAGACCCGGATACAGGCCATCACTTCGCCGATGGGCTCCCGGATCACCAGATCGGCGCTGTCGTCCCGGGACGTGGCGCCCTTGTTGATGAGAACGATGGTGTCGCCGCGGAAATAGTCAATAAGCCCCGCCGCCGGATAGACCACCAGAGAGGTGCCGCCGATAATCAGCAGGTCCGCCTGCCGGATCGCCGTCACCGCATCCTCGATCACCGCGTCATCGAGACCTTCCTCATAAAGCACGACATCGGGCTTGATCATGCCGCCGCAGACCGGGCAGCGCGGAATCGTGCCGGGCGCCTGTCTGACAAAGTCACCGTCGTAAAAACGGTGACAGGACAGACAGTAATTGCGCAGGACCGAGCCGTGCAGCTCCGCCACATGGCGGCTGCCGGCCTTCTGATGCAGGCCGTCGATATTCTGGGTAATCACCGCCGTCAGCCGGCCGGCCGCTTCCAGCTCCGCCAGCTTGCGGTGCGCCGCGTTGGGCTCGGCATCGGTGATCAGCATCTTATCCCGGTAGAAGCGCCAGAATTCCTCCGGCTCCCGGACGAAGAAGCTGTGGCTGATGATCGTCTCCGGCGGATAGCGATACTTCATATTATAGAGACCGTCCTGTGAACGGAAATCCGGAATGCCGCTTTCGGTGGAGACGCCGGCGCCGCCGAAAAAGACAATGCGGTCATGGGTGTCGATAAGGGTCTGCAGCCGGGCAGCCGCCTCTTCAAGAGTCATGCGGCACCTCCTTTGCCATCGGCGGACGGGCGGAGGAGACACATTTGCCGAGAACGACGCAGCGGATATTGCTGTCCGACGTACAGGTAGACAGAAGGACCGTGTGATCGGACACAGCCAGGGCCACATCATTGATCACCTCGGAATTCTTCTGCATCTTCTCTTCCCAGGCCAGGAAATCATCGCCGCGGCCGTAGAACAGCGTGTAGGCATCGCTGTCATAGGGAGTCTCAAAGGCGGCATAAATATGATACCGGTAATTGCCCTCAGGAGTCAGTATCCAGAAATACGGCGCACTGTCGTACACCGATTGATCCCGCAGATACTTGAGCAGACCGAACATACTCTGATTCTTCATGTTGTGGCCGTAGACAATAGTGTTCGGATCGGAAAAATCTGCACTGTTCGTGTATTCCATGAAAATCGATCCCGAGAAATTATCCTCTCCCCGGAACGTATGATGCAGATAATAATCGTTATCGCTGCCGCGCAGGATCGGGTAGGAAATCGTCGGTCTGGCATCGATGTAGATCCAGCCGACGATCTCGGGATTGATCGCCTGAAGGGAGGCAAAATCCACACTCAGCGGCGGATCGGCATCCTCGATGAGCCAGTTTTCCTCCTCCGGCGTCAGAACGGGAAGGTCAGCCTCACTCCCGGAGGAGGCCTGAGAGTTTCCGTCATAAGCGGAAGTAAAGCTCTCCTGAAGCGCCGTGTATTCATCCACGGCCCCCTGATAGCCGCTCCGTATCGTCAGGATCTGATACAGGGCATAGAAAAAAACCGCAAAAGCGGTTATCAGGATCAGGATCCTGACCGCTTTTGCGATGTTTGAGCTTTTTTTCTTTTTTGATGAATGACGGCTCATAAGCCTCCTTAATACACACAGACGGCTTCACCGATCACGATATTCTCATAGACCTTGGCCATCTTGTCCGGCGGTGTGTTGACACAGCCGTGGGAACCGTTACTCTCATACTCGGTACCGCCGAAGACGGTACGCCACTTCGCATCGTGAAGACCGCGGCCTCCGTCAAAGGGTGCCCAGAACTGAACCTGGGTCGAATACCCCTGCGTGGCGATGGTGCCGAGGGTGGCCGGCGATTTCATCGCATCGATGGCATAGCAGCCCGGATAGGTCGCCCTGTCGGATACCGGAAGACCGGTAACCACATCCGTATCCACCACCAGCTCGTAGTCAACGTAGACCCACATGTGCTGTTCCTTCAGCGATATCTCCACATAGGTACCGGTAAGGTCGCCGTTGTCCCAGCCTCGGGCCTTATATTTGAAGATCGGTTCGCGCTCGCCCGACTCCCGGTTCAGGATCGCCGATGCCAGATCCTCCGCCGTGGCATCCGAATTCAGAAGCCAGCCGTAATCGGAGGTGTGAGTCAGTTCTTCCTTCGTCTTCGGGTCAAGCTCGCCGGTATCCAGCGTATACGCCGGCAGGGTCACCATGGTACCGTTATGTGTCTTGAAGGTCCTCTCGCGGCCGAAGGTATTGTATTTATCGGCCCATTCGCCGACAATATCGCGGGCCCATGTCGTATCGACCGTCACCTCTTTGCCGTCGTCCTTCAGACCGGAAGCGATCTGTTCCTTGCTGACGGTTTCAACATTGTCACCGAAACGGTAGCTGATCTCCAGTGTCAGGTAGGCGTTCCATTCCTCCATACGGCGGTTCAGGCTCTCGTCATCAGACAGGATCGCCGGAGAAACATAGATATCCGGCTCCGTCATATCGATCGAGTCCGCCATAGTCTCGACAGCCGCCGTCACCGCTGCGATCAGCTTGTCCCTGTCGACGCGGGTGCCCGGCACCTCCGGTGTGATGGAGGCGCCTTCGGCTGTCTCCACCAGAACCGCATCCTGCGGCTCGATGATATTGTCCTCCTGCATGAAGGTCAGTCCGTCAACGGCTTCCGCCAGCTTATCCTGATCGTAGGTCGTATCGGCATTGATATCGTAGATCTTGCTCATAGCCGGCGACAGGAACCATTTCCACGGCACCTGGCCGTCCATCAGGCGCTCGACGGCGCCGTCATCGACATAGGTCAACCCGATGTCCTCGGCCGAGATCACTTCCGTGACATCATCGCGTCCGCGAATCGTCAGCTTATAATTCGTGATCTCCCGGGTGATCGTCTTCTTCGCATTCTCAACGGTCATGCCGGACACATCCTGCCCGTTGATCCGTGTGCCGCTGAAGAAATGGCCGTTGAAATACCAGGCCATACCCAGATAGACGCCGCCGATGATCAAAACCAGGCCAAGAAGAAGAATGGCTGTGATCCGCACATTGCGTTTCCGGCGCTGGACACGATCCTCCGGCACCTCTTCCTCATCGTCATCATCATCGTAAGACTCATCGTAATCGTCGTAGCCGTCGTCTTCCGGTGCAGGATGAGAGGCCGTCACGACAGTGGAAGCCGTGATCTTGTCCTCAAGATCCTCCACCCGGATATCCGGGCGGACATCCGTCACTTCTGTCTCGTCCGCGTTCATACCGTTATCGGGATCCTGCTGT
>JAQXFO010000082.1 GCA_029005135.1 Lachnospiraceae bacterium | reverse complement strand
GTACCGCATTCCAGACAGAACCTGGCATTGGCCGGAAGTGTATTCCCGCATTTCGGACATTTCGTTTCCTGAGCGGTCGGGTTGACCGGTGCCGCTGTCGCTGCACCTCCGAAAGCGCCGGGATTAAAGCCTTTCATCATTTCTCCGACCTGCGGTGCCATGGCCCCTATCGCGGCCATGCCGACGCCGAGGCCGAGCATGTCGCCCATCACCGAAGAGCCGCCGCCGGCTGTGATCGCCGGGCCCATATTGCCGATGCCCTCCGCATAGGCTTTCTGCACTTCGGCCTGAAGCACATCCTTCTGATTGTAGCCTTTCGCCTGCATGACAGCCGCTTCCGCCATGCCGGCCATCTGTGCGGCCTGCGCCTCAGCCTGAGCCTGAATCAATCTTCTCTCAGCTTCACGTCTGGCGATCTCGGTCTCCGTCGTCTGACTTTCGAGTATGGCGCCTCTCTGTGCCGCCTTGATCTGTGCTTCAGCTTCGGCCTCCGCAGTCATATACGAAGCGCGGCTCTGAGCCTGTGACATACGCACTTCGGCTTCTGCCGCTGCCATGCGCTTCTGCAGGCTAAGCGTATGTAAATCCCGGAGACGCTTGAAATTCGGATCATTTTCCGGAAGAACGAGATTTGTCAGATAGAACTGCGGGATGGTAAGACCATACTCCTCAAATCCGGACACGATCTTTTCACGGAGTGCGTCTGAAAGCTCCGTTAAGTGTTCATCCACTTCAACGATATCAATGTTCTTCTGTTTGATAGCGGCAGAAAGATTGGACTTCACCGCCGTGGAGATCAGCGGTCTGAAAGATGTCTGCAGCGACTTGGTGAAGCCAGCCCCTTCCTTATCCCAGTCGATGCCCGTCGTGGTGCCGACAAGTTTGATCAGCAGCTTGCGGCCGTCGGCAACCGCCAGATTCATTTCACCGGAAGCTCCCAGTTCAATGGGGACACCCAGCGTGGGCTCATTAAAGCGCACCTTGGAATCCGTGCCCCACTTCACGGCCATCTGTACGGTTTTATTGATGAAATAGACCTCGCAGTGAAAAACGCTGACACCCGTCACGATATTGACAAGCTTTGTCAGAATCGGGATGTTCTCCGCATCCAATTTGTAGCGACCGGGCCCGAATGTATCCGCGGCCTGACCGTTGGCAAAGAAAATGGCTTCTTGACTCTCATGAACAACCAGCTCCGTCATGTTGTTAAAATCTTCATGAGGGTATTTCCAAATGAATGTTGAATTATCGCCTTCGTATTTTATCAGTTCTGATAACGCCATGATGATCTCTACCCTATCCTGTCTATGCTGAAAAACTTATTGTCACACTCTAAAACAGTGGCAAAAGGTGTACCTTTTGACTATTGCCGTTCGAATTAGAAACATTGTCAAACACGGCAAATCGCACGAGAAATGGCCTGCATTTTATTGATGCTTAGCCCGCTTTGTGATAAATTTTCATATAGAAACAGGCTCTCAAAAGGTACACCTTTTGAGAGCTTTACCTTTCCCCTCTTCGCCCTTCCTTCACCCGCCGGAAGAACGTCGCCCGGGATATCCCACACGCCGTCAGCACCTTTTCCAGTGCCAGATCCCCGCTCTCCCACCGGGTCACCATCTCACCGAAGTTTTCCGGCATTTGTCTTGCCGGCCGTCCCAGATGAACGCCCCGGGCCCTGGCAGCCGCGATGCCCTCAGCCTGCCGTTTCCGGATATTTTCCCGCTCATTCTGCGCGACGAAGGACAGGATCTGCAGCACCAGATCCGCGATAAAGGCCCCCATCAGGTCCTTGCTGGTTCTGGTATCGAGCAGCGGCATATCCAGCACGCAGATATCCGCCCCGATATCCTTTGTCAGATGCCGCCACGCCTCCTGGATCTCGCCGTAATTCCGGCCGAGGCGATCAATGCTGAGGACATAGAGCGTGTCGCCCTCCCTCAGGCGCCGAACCATTTTCTGATACTGAGGCCGGTTGAAATCCTTGCCCGACAGCTTATCACAGTAGAGCCGCCGCTCCTCGATCCCGGCCTCCGTGAGCGCCCTAAGCTGCCTATCCTCATTCTGTTCCGCCGTCGAAACCCGCATATACCCGTAACTCTTTCCCATAGTGCAACCTCCTTGTCCTGTTTTTGGGGAAAATAAAAACAGCCTGCCGTTATCGTACGGAGGCTGTCAGATCCCTTTTCTGCCTGCTCTATGGCATAGTATTCAGTTTAATCAATGTCATTCCGCCATTCCATCACGGTCGTAGACTGCCATTGACCGAAGCGGTCTCTGGCGATCCTCTCCCGGGTGCCGATCACCCGGAACCCGCAGGCCTTATGAAGGCGGATACTGGCTTCATTGTTTGAAAATATCGCCGCATACAGCATCCAGAAGCCCTCAGCCCGGGCCTCTGCCATCAGGGCGGAAAGCAGTGTTCGCCCGATGCCCCGACGCCGATACGTCTCGTCGACATAGACCGACGACTCCGCCACGCCGCGGTAACAATCCCGGGACGAGGTCGGAGCGATCATGGCATAGCCGACGACGCGTCCGTCCTCTTCGAAGACAAGACGGCATGTCGGGATATGGGATGCATCCCATTCTACGTAAGTGGGACAGGTCATCTGAAATGTCACATTTCCCTTCTCAAGGCTCTGCCGGTAGATCGCGGCCATCGCCTCGTAATCGGAAGCCCTCATCTGTCTTATCATCGTATCTTTTCTCCATTTTTCCCTGTCTTATACCGCACGCTGTCAGAACAGCCATCTCACCGCCGCCGCTGCCGCGATGACGCCGATCCCCGCTGCCTGAGCCGAAAAAGACCGTT
>JAQXFO010000081.1 GCA_029005135.1 Lachnospiraceae bacterium | reverse complement strand
AAAGAGCCGCCACTTTGTAGACCGGACTCCACAGAAGACCGATCGTTGTAACAACGAACAGGGCCTCAACACCAAGGGCTACCCAGAACGGCGGATAGAAAGCCATCACCACACAGCCGAAGGCCGTACCCAGAAGTGACGTCACGATCAGTGTGCGGCAGGAATACTTATCGGCACTGACACCGCCGATAATATAGAAAATCAGCGCAACGGTACCGTAGACGCTCAGCATCAGGCCGAGCTGGGTATCGGTATAACCGCAGATATTGGTCAGCTGTTCATGGAAGGTGTAACGAATGTAGGGCGGTTCATAGGAAAAACCTAAGGTCAGGCCCAGAATAAGAACGATCAGCCAGCGGTTGATCTTGATTTTAGCGGAACTGTAATCCATGCTGTTCTCCTCTCTCCAAACAAGACTTAGTTAACGGGTGCAGCCCGGCTCACCACGGGCTATCCTTACAGTTATTTTCGTCTATCTTGTTAGAATAATGTCAATCCCTTTTTTAAAACCGATTTTTCTCGCTGTTTTTGATATTATTGCTAATATATATCCGCCATTTTTAGTCCATTTTGCATGATTACGCTCTCTTTTCGCGATTTTTGCCTTATAGTTGCTATAAGGTTTTGCAGGTATAAAAAAAGAGCCCTCGCTTCCGAGGACTCTCATCTTATCTCTTTGGACATTATTCAGGCTTACAGGATGATCATCGCATCCCCAAAGGAGAAGAAACGGTATCTCTCCTTCACGGCCGTCTCATAGGCAGCCAGCACATGATTCCGGCCCGCAAAGGCCGACACCAGCATCACCAGAGTGCTTTCCGGCAGGTGGAAGTTCGTAATCAGGCCGTCCATGATCTTAAAGTCATATCCCGGATAAATAAATATCTCAGTCCAGCCGCTGCCCGCACTAATATGGCCTTTTCTGTCAGAGGCCGATTCGACGGTCCGGCAGCTGGTGGTACCGACGCAGATCACGCGGCGGCCTTCGGCTTTGGCCCGGTTGATGGCCCCGGCACTCTCTTCCGATACCATATAGAATTCCGAATGCATCAGATGATCTTCAATCCTTTCGGCCTTGACGGGACGGAAAGTCCCCAGACCCACATGAAGCGTCACCGGAGCGATGATGACTCCCTTTTCCTTCAGTGCCTGCAGGAGAGACTCCGTGAAATGAAGACCGGCTGTCGGTGCCGCGGCACTGCCCTCGCAGCGGGCATAGACCGTGTTATAGCGGCTGCCGTCCTCCAGCCGATGATGAATATACGGCGGCAGGGGCATTTCACCCAGCTTATCCAGGACCTCTTCGAAGATGCCCTCATAGGAAAAACGGATATGCCGGTTGCCATCCGGCAGCACCTCGGTGATCGTTCCCTCCAGAAGGCCTTCGCCAAAGCTGAGGACAGCGCCTGTGCGGCAGCGCTTGCCCGGCTTGACAAGGCATTCCCAGTCCGTATCCGTCAGGCGCCTGAGAAGCAGGAGCTCGGCTTTGCCGCCGCTGTCTTTTCTGACACCGATGAGACGGGCCGGAATGACCTTGGTATCGTTGATGACAAGGACATCGCCTTCCCGGAGATAGCTGCCCACATTCCGGAAAACGTCATGCGTCACCGCTCCGCTTTGGCGGTCAAGGTGCAGCAGACGGGATGAGGCACGATCCTCCAGAGGATCCTGCGCGATCAGTTCCTCCGGAAGATCATAGTAAAAGTCAGAAGTTTTCATAGTATCTTATATTTCAGCTGTCTGATATCAGCGTCCTCGGATCAGGAACGCATCGTTACGCCCAGGGATTCCAGGCCGTTCATGATCTTCTTCATGGCTGCGCTGACCTCCGCTTCCTCCAGTGTCTTTTCCTTGTGTCTGAAATCCAGGCTGTAGGCCATGGACTTATAACCCGGGGCAATGCCCGGGCCTTCGTAGATATCGAACAGACGGCAGGATTCCAGCAGCTTGCCGCCGCGTTGTCTGATCATGCCCTCCACCGCGGCATGGGTCAGTGCCTTCGGTACCACAAGGCTGATGTCGCGGGTCATGACCGGGAAGCGAGCGATACCCTCATACTTGCGGTCAAAGGTGGCATACTTTTCCACCACCGGCATGTCGATCACCGCCACATACGTTCTCTCTCTGAGACCGTAGGTCTTTCTGACCTTCGGATGAACCTCTCCTATATAGCCGGCCTTTTCGCCGTTATAACTGATATCAGCCTGACGGCCCGGATGCAGGAAGGGCTTCAGATCATCGGTCGTATAGACCGCCTCGCCCGTCATGCCGAGACGTTGGAAGAACAGCTCGACGACACCCTTCAGATCGAAGAAATCGCCTTCGCCGTAGAAGCCCAGCGTAAAGGTCATGCGTTCATCCGGCAGTTCCGTCAGGGGCAGGGCCTTGGGAAGATAGATATTGCCCATCTCATAAAGACGGACGTTACGGTTGCGGCGGCTGCTGTTCAGGGCCAGGGCTGTCAGGATACCGTTAAGAGAAGTGGTTCTCATGATCGAGAAGTCTTCTCCCAGAGGATTGGCGATGGCAATGGCCTGACGCAGCGGATCATTGGCATCGAGGTTGAGGCGGTTGAAAACCTTCGGGCTTTCGAAGGAATAACAGTAAGCCTGGGAGAAGCCGCAGTCCTCAGCGACACGGCGGCCCATTTCCATCAGACGCATCGGTCTCTGGAGACGGCCTGTGGTGGCCTCACCGTGGGGCAGCGTCGTCGGGATCTTGTCATAGCCCCAGAAACGGGCGACCTCCTCGGCGAGGTCACAGGTTCTGTGGATATCCTGGCGGAAGGTCGGCACGATCACCGCACGGTTGAATTCGTCATAACGAAGACCGGCTCTTTCGAAAATGGCAATCATGTCATCCTCCGGGAAATCGGTACCCAGGAGGCGGTTGATGGCACCCGGATCAAAGGGAATGGCCTCCGGTGCCGGAAGGGCTTCATGGACATCGACGATACCGCCGACCACCTCACCGGCGCCGAACTCTTCCATCAGTTCGCAGGCACGGTTGATGGCTTCCTCGGCAGTGTTCGGATCCAGGCCCTTGTCAAACTTGGCGGAGGCATCGGTCTGCAGACCGAGACGCTTGGAGGACAGACGGATGTTGGTGCCGTCAAAGCAGGCCGCTTCGAAAAGAACGGTTTTGACATCATCGGTGATCATGGAATTTTCACCGCCCATGATACCGGCGATGCCGATGGGCTTCTCGGCGTCACAGATCATCAGTATCTGATCGTCCAGCTGACGTTCCTGGCCATCCAGTGTGGTGAAGGTTTCTCCGTTTTCGGCAGTCTTGACAATGATCCTGTGGCCGGCCACCGTGTCATAATCAAAGGCATGCATAGGCTGGCCGTATTCTTCCATGATGAAGTTCGTGATATCAACAATATTGTTGATCGGACGAATGCCGTTGGAACGCAGGCAGCGCTGCATCCACAGCGGTGACGGACCGATTTTGACATTTTTTACCACACGGGCGCAGTAACGGCGGCAGAGCTCCTTATTCTGAATCTCCACGTCCACATAGTCATGGGCATCCTCGTCGTTGCCGGTCTCTTTGATGACCGGCGGACAGAAGCTCCTGCTGAAGGTGGCGGCCGCTTCACGGGCAATGCCGATCACACTGTAGCAGTCGACACGATTTGAAGTGACCTCGTATTCCACAACGGCATCGTGCAGACCGAGAAGTTCGATGGCATCGGCGCCTATCGGTGTGTCTTCCGGGAAGACATAGATGCCGTATTCCGGCGCTTCCGGATACATCTCACGGGTGGAGCCCAGCTCTTCGATAGAGCAGATCATACCCATGGATTCCACGCCCCTGAGCTTGCCCTTTTTGATTTCGATGCCGCCTTCGGTACGGCTGCCGTCATGGCCGCCGGCCACACGGCCGCCTGCCAGGACCACCGGTACCTTCTGACCGGCACAGACATTCGGCGCACCGCAGACGATCTGCAGATCTTCGCCGCTGCCCACATCCACCCGGCAGACGTGCAGATGATCGGAATCCGGATGGGCTTCGCAGGTTCTGACCAATCCGACCACGATCTTATCCAGATCACGATCCAGCTCTTCGACACCTTCGACCTTCGTTCCCGACAGTGTCATGGCGTCCATGTATTGTTTTGCCGTCACATCAAGATCGGGCACATATCTTTTAATCCAGGACAATGAAGTTTTCATGTCTTATTCTCCTTCGCTTTGACTTATCAGAACTGATTCAGGAAACGGATGTCGTTTTCGTAGAGAAGTCTCATGTCATCGATCTCATACTTCAGGAGAGCGATTCTTTCGAGACCGACACCGAAGGCAAAGCCCTGATATTCATTCGGGTCGATGCCGCACATTTCAAGCACATGCGGATGGACCATGCCGCAGCCCAGGATCTCGATCCAGCCTTCGCCCTTGCAGAAACGGCAGCCCTTGCCGCCGCATTTGAAGCAGCTGACATCCACCTCGGCTGACGGTTCCGTGAACGGGAAATGATGGGGTCTGAACTTGGTCTTCGTCTCCGGTCCGAACAGTTCCTTGGCAAAGACATCCAGCGTGCCCTTCAGATCGGCGAAGGTGATGTCCCTGTCGATGACAAGGCCCTCGATCTGATGGAAGGACGGAGAATGCGTGGCATCCACCTCATCGGAACGGAAGACACGGCCCGGGGAGATCATGCGTATCGGCAGATGGCCCTTCTCCATGACACGGGCCTGTACCGGCGATGTCTGGGTACGAAGCAGGATATCCTTGGTGATATAAAACGTATCCTGCTCATCCTTGGCCGGATGGTTGGCAGGAATATTAAGCTTTGTAAAGTTGTACTCGTCGTATTCGATCTCAGGGCCTTCGATAACTTCATAGCCCATACCGATGAAGATACGCTCGACTTCCTCCAGCGCGATGGTATTCGGATGACGATGACCGGCGATCGGTGTCTTGGCCGGCAGGGTCACATCGATGGTCTCCGCCTTCATGAAGGCTTCCTGCTGGGCCTCATCCAGCTTCTCACGCATCAGATCCAGGCTGTTTTCAATGGAAGCCCGGGCATCGTTGACCCACTTGCCGATCTTCGGGCGATCCTCCGCCGGCACATCCTTCATCGCCTTCATAATCGACGTCAGCTGGCCCTTCTTGCCCAGAAAAGCCACCCGCACGTCATTGAGTTTATCGATGTCTTTGGCCTCTCTGATCTCGCGGAGACCGTTTTCCATTATCTCTTTGACTTTTCCTTCAATATCAATCATCTTCGTCCTCCATGATATCTTCATGTTGATAAACGACCTGCCGCACGAGACTTAAGTCTATGCCCGTCTCCTCGTCGAGATCGTGGTCTTCATCGTCATTGCCGCTCTTTATCCTCTCCTGTTCCCGCCGCGAAGCTTCTCCTCTGAGATAGGCCTCAGTCCGGACATCCTGTATCGTATTCATGATGACATTATCCTCGGGATTCTCTGCAATGATGCGGTTGATCTCCGCACCGAGCAGCAGAAAATACATACAAAAATACAGCCAGATCATGGCCAGGATGATACCGGTCAGGCTGCCGTAGATCGAACTGAAACTGCGGTTATGCATATAGTACAGCGTCAGGAAATAGGACACGATCGTCCATATCGTCGCGACCATCAGGGCTCCCGGAAACTGAGAACGGAAAGTGTAACGGCCGTTCGGCAGAAGCACGTAGATCAGCATAAACAGCAGGATCATGATGATATAACCCAGAAGGTTCCGGAAGGGCATCAGGAAAAACAGGATCTCCTCGATGGCGGTGAGAGCCGCCGCCGAGTGACGGCCTATCATGAGGCTGAGAGTCTTGAGCACCGATAACCCGCCGAGTCCCAGCAGGAGGATCACAATGACCAGCATTGATCTGAGACGCGTATAAACCCAGCCTCGTGTCTCACGGACACGGTTGATCACATTCAGGCTGTTTGTCAGCGCGTGAATCGTCTTGGAAGCCGACCAGAGCAGCACAATGACCGAGATCGGCACCACACCGTATGTTTTTGTGTAGACCTCATTGATGATCATGGAGACATAGTCCCGAATCCCGGCCGGCACAACCAGCATGATGTTGTTCATCATTGCCGTCTCGTTCAGCACTGTCAGTCTGACAATAGCCAGCATGATCATGGTCAGAGGCGTAAAAGAGATGATAAGAAAAAACGCACAGGAAGCCGCGTAGGCGCCAAGGTGGTCCTCCCGGATCCGCGCGTTGAATGCTCTCACACCTTTGATAATATCGTTGATCATGCCTTCACTTTCCAATAACCGAAACCATGATACCGCTTATAGAAAACCCGGGATGCCGTTCCTATCATACTGACGCCTAGCCACTGCCAGGTGGGCAACCTCATCTGTTTCGCTGTCTTCCTCCGCTTGCCTGGTTGAGGCCTGACATTGATAACAAAGCTCTTGGAATCCCATTAAGTCTCATGTAGGTTCAGGAAAAATAGGGCGTCGAACACCCCAGGAAATGCCTACATTATAAATGTTTTTCTAAATGTTTTCAATAATGCCGTCAGCGCAGGGCGCCGCTGCCTGTCAGTTCGTGGTACAGATCCCTGGCATAGGAATCCGTCATGCCGGAGATGCAGTCCGTCGCCAGGAGCAGCTTCAGATACAGACGGCCCGCTTCATCGGCACCGGCACTCATGCGGTGGTAGACCTCCCGGTAATTCTCGGAGATCAGTGACAGGAATTTTTCCTCCAGAAGTCCCGGATAGCGGCCTTCGTCATAGGACAGTGCCGCACTGACCAGGTGATCCATCAGATAAGTCAGTATCGTATTGGCGGCGATCTCCGTTCTGAAGATCGAAGCCGTGGTAAAAGCGTAGTCATAGGCAATGCTCTTGAGAGCCGCCAGCAGCTTCTCGGCCGGTGTATGATAAAACAGGTCATAGGGGTACCCGCCCTTCATAATGACCTGATAATGTGACATAAAGCCTTCGGTGGCGGAATGCAGGAGGGATCCCTGGAAAGCCACCAGCGCGTTCATCACCGCATATTCCTCGGGATTGCCCGCCTTCATGGCTTCACCCATCCGGTAGGCATCCTCCAGCTTAGAGGTATAGTGGGCCGTCACGCCGCGGGCTTTGAGTTCCCGAAGGAGGTCCTGATACGTAAGAAAGCCCTTTTTGAAGGCATCCTCGATATCCGCTGTGGCATAGGCAATATCATCGGCCGCCTCCAGAATATACGCCAGAGGGCTGCGGCAGCCGTGGGTGCCGCAGGTCTTCTGAATATCCCGGAATAGATCCTCTTCGGATTTGAAATACCCGGCCTTGTGATATTTCTTATCGGAGGCACTTTTGTTAATCTCCAGGGAAGACACCGGATATTTCATCACAGCCGACAACAGGCCGTAGGTCAGATTCATGCCGTTTTCGTTGACAAGGAAATGCAGCCGCGACACCAGTCTCAGTCCCTGGGCGTTGCCGTCATAGTTCAGCAAATCCTTCTTCTCCTGCTCCCCGAGGATGTCGCTCACCGGGCGGCCATGATACAGCAGCGTATCCAGATGAGAAGCAAACCATTCACGAATGGATTCCTCACCGAAATGCCCGAAGGGTGGGTTGCCGATGTCATGAATGAGACCGGCGCACTGCAGGATCTCGCAGATGGCTTCCTTCGTCTCATAGGAGAAGGCCGGATCGACGCCCCGGGTCATGATTGAGGCCGAGATATTCTCCGCCAGGGAGCGGCCGAAGGAGGACACCTCCAGAGAATGAGTCAGCCTGGTGCGGATAAAATCACTCCTGTCCAGCGGAAAAACCTGAGTCTTGTCCTGCAGGCGGCGAAAGGAGGCGCTGCCGATGATCCGATGGTAATCCTTCTCAAATTCGCTGCGAAGGTCATGCTTCCGATCCCGGGCGCGCGCGTAGTTCCCTCTTCTTTTTTCCGATAAAAGCTGACGCCATTCCATAGTGTCACCGCATTCTTATTATCTGATTCCGTCGATATTCAGGATTGCCTTGACCGCCGCCTTCATCTCGTCGCGGTCCACGACCGTGTTGTGACGCACCGGCGCGGTACGGATATCGGTGATCGCCGGGGGCTCTTCACGGCCGCTGGCCTTCGCCAGTGCATCGATCAGGGCGAAATCATCCTCCACCTTCACCTCAGGTTCAATGGCATTCATAACATCCCGGGCAAACTTGAAGGGGCTGGCCGTGGAGGCGATAACGGTCGGTGTCTCATCGCCCGTCTCCTCCCGGTACTGTCTGTAAACCGCATTGGCGATACCGGTGTGGGTATCGATGACATAGCCCGTCTTCTTATAGAGACGACGGATGCCGTCAAAGTTCTCCTCCTCGGTGGCAAAACCGCCGGCAAAATCCTTCAGGCCTGCCTTCATATCCGGTGTAATCGCGTAGTGGCCGTCTCTGACCAGAGCTTCCATCAGCGTGCGGCTGCGCTCCGGATCATTGTCCGCCAGACGGTAGATCAGACGTTCCAGATTGCTGGAGATCAGGATATCCATGGACGGGGATGAGGTCAGAATGAACTCCCGGCGGCGGTCATAGCTGCCGCTTCTGAAGAAGTCAAAGAGGACCTTGTTCTCGTTGGAGGCGCAGATCAGCGTCTTGACCGGCAGGCCCATGACCTTGGCGTAGTAAGCGGCCAGGATGTTGCCGAAGTTGCCGGTGGGCACGGTGATGTTGATCTGATCGCCGGCTTTTATCTCCTCATTTTTTACCAGGTTGGCGTAGGCGTAGACATAGTAGACAATTTGCGGCACCAGACGGCCGATATTGATGGAATTGGCCGAGGAGAACTGATAACCGGCTTCAGCAAGCTCAGCCGCCAGTTCGCGGTCGTTGAACATGGCCTTGACGCGGTTCTGGGCATCGTCGAAATTGCCGTGGATCGCCACGACATGGGTATTGTCGCCGCGCTGGGTGACCATCTGCTTCTCCTGGACCCGGGAAACACCATCCTTCGGGTAGAAAACGATGATCCGTGTTCCCGGGACATCGGCAAAACCGGCCATGGCCGCTTTGCCCGTATCACCCGAGGTCGCTGTCAGGATGACGATCTCCTTCGTCAGGCCGTTCTTCTTCGCCGCTGTCGTCATCAGATGCGGCAGAATGGAAAGGGCCATATCCTTGAAGGCGATGGTGGCGCCGTGATACAGCTCAAGATAATAGGCGCCGTCCGCCTTGACAAGCGGAGCGATGACCGGGGTATCGAATTTATCGTCATACGCGCCGGCGATGCAGCCGCGAAGCTCTTCTTCCGTAAAATCCGTCAGATAGCAGCTCATGATACGGTAGGCCAGTTCACGGTAATCCATCCCGGCCAGTTCTTCCAGTGAACAGGGAAGGGGCGGAATGGCTGTCGGGACATACAGACCACCGTCGGGGCTCAGTCCCGTCAGAATCGCCCGTGAGGCAGTGACCGGTGCGGCATCGCTGCGTGTGCTTTTGTACATGATTTCCATAGTCGTAATTCTGCTCCTTAAAAAGACTCACAAAAACAGGAAAAAGCGGATAAATGCTATCCGCTTTTATCCATACTGTATTCGATTATAGCCGCTTTTTTTCCCTAATTCAATGATTATTGATAGCCGTTACCAGAGCGGCGATGGAGGCGCGGATAATATCGGGATCGCAGGCGGCCCCCCAGCTCATGCGGCCGTCCGGCCAGGACAGACCCACATAGGCAATGGCCCGGGATGAGGAGCTCTTCTCCAGTGCGTGCTCAGTATAGACCTCCAGAGAGTAATCGTAGCCGTAGGCCTTCTTGAGGGCGTTGCTGACCGCATCGAGACGACCGTTGCCCGAGGCTTCCGTGACGGCTCTGACACCGTCCAGTTCCGCCGTGACCTGGGTCGAGATGCCGTTTTCCTGACGGAAATGAACCTCGGTGATGTTCAGCGGGAAGGTGTGATTCTCAAACTCGCTCTTGAACAGTTCGAAGATCTCCTCCGGCTTCAGTTCAGCGTGAGTTCTGTCGGAGACAGCCTTGGCGGCGTAGCCCATGGCCTCCTTCATCTTCTTCGGAAGCATCAGGCCGTAGCGTGTTTCAAGAATATAGCCGACACCGCCCTTGCCGGACTGGCTGTTGATACGGATAACATCGGCATCGTAGCTGCGTCCCACATCCTGCGGATTGATCGGCAGATACGGGACAGTCCAGTGATCCGGATCCTTCTCTTCGATCCACTTCATGCCTTTGGCGATGGCATCCTGGTGGGAGCCCGAGAAAGCGGCAAAGACCAGGTGGCCGGCGTAGGGGCTTCTTTCATTGATGCTCATGCCGGTGGCCGCTTCGTAATGAGCGGCGATGTTTGGCATATCTGAGAAGTCCAGTTCAGGATCCACACCCTGAGCATACAGGTTCATGGCAACGGTGATGATATCCACGTTGCCGGTGCGCTCTCCGTTGCCGAACAGGGTACCTTCCACGCGGTCGGCGCCGGCCAGAATGCCAAGCTCAGCATCCGCCACGCCGCAGCCCCTGTCGTTGTGCGGGTGGAGGGACAGGACAACATTGTCTCGGAAATGCATGTTCTTCGACATGTATTCTACCTGCTGGGCCACCACATGGGGACTTGACAGTTCTACCGTCATCGGCAGGTTGATGATCGCCTTCTTATCGGCTGTCGGCTGCCAGACATCCAGAACCGCATTGACCACCTCGAGGGCGTATTCCGGCTCTGTGCCGGTAAAGCTCTCCGGGCTGTATTCAAAGCGCAGATCCTGATCGGTCTCGGCGGCCAGTGCCTTCAGCAGTTCGGCACCGGCAATGGCGATCTTCTTGATGTCCTCGCGTGACTTACGGAAGACCTGCTGTCTCTGGGCATAGGAGGTGGAGTTGTAGACATGCACGATGGCATGGGGTGCACCCTTGATAGCCTCAAAGGTCTTACGGATAATATGCTCACGGGCCTGGGTCAGCACCTGGATCGTCACGTCGTCCGGGATCAGGTTGTTGTCGATCAGGGCACGGCAGAGCTCATACTCGGTATCGGAAGCGGCCGGGAAGCCGATCTCAATCTCTTTGAAACCCACGTCCACCAGAAGCTTAAAAAAGTCCAGCTTCTGCTCAAGGCTCATGGGGATCACCAGGGCCTGATTGCCGTCACGCAGGTCGACGCTGCACCAGATCGGGGCTTTGTCAATGTGATCTTTCTTTACCCAGTCAAAGCATTCTTCGGGCGGCATGTAATACTGTCTTTTGTACTTTCTGTAATCGAACATCCTGTTCTCCTTTCTTGTTTTTTCATAAAAGAAAAAGCCTTCCGTCCCCTTGATGTTCAAGAGACGAAAGACTGTCAAGTCCTGCGCGGTACCACTCTTCTTCATGGTCTGGCCATGCCCTTAACGGATACGGAAGTGTACTTCGATATCCTGCCCGGTCACGTGGGGCGCACGTCTGCGTCTACTCTCCCGTTCGGGATTTCGGGCAGAAGCTCGAGGGCGAGTTCCACAGATTCCTTCCGCTGTCTTACACCGACCGACAGCTCTCTGCGCTCCGGGCAGCTGTGTACTATTCCCTGTCATTGCTTTTCTTTTATGAAATTGTATCACCGGTCATCCGGTCAATCGGGGCAGCGAGATTCGAACTCGCGACCTCACGGCCCCCAGCCGTGCGCGCTACCAAGCTACGCCATACCCCGTACGAAAAGTGATTATAACAGTTTGCGCCGATAAAGGCAAGCCTCATTTCACGATATCCTGCTTCGCCGTCAGGGAGTTCTGTCTGACCTCCCGGGCGCCATCTCACCCCAGCGGACATGGAAACAGAAAAGATCGGGCGGCACCGTAAGCGCCGGGCCGCCCGGAAACCTAAACCCTTATTCAGCTGAATTGACGTAATTCATCAGGCCGCCGCAGTTAATGATTTTCTGCATAAACGGCGGGAACGGCTGAGCCTTGAAGCTCCTGCCTGTTGTCAGATCACGGATCACACCGCTGTCAAAATCCACCTCAACCCGGTCGCCGTCCTTGATCTCGCGGGCTGCCTCGGGGCACTCCACGATGGGCAGGCCGATGTTGATGCTGTTGCGATAGAAGATGCGCGCGAAAGTCTCGGCGATGACACAGCTGACGCCGGCGGCCTTGATGGCGATCGGTGCATGCTCGCGGGAGGAGCCGCAGCCGAAATTCTTGCATCCGACGATGATGTCACCGGCCTTGACGCGGGCCGTAAAGGTCTTGTCGATATCCTCCATACAATGGGTGGCCAGTTCCGCCGGATCCGACGAATTCAGATAACGGGCGGGAATGATAACATCCGTATCAATGTTGTCGCCGTATTTAAAAACTGCTCCGTTTGCTTTCATTTCAGTTCCTCCGGTGAACAGATATAGCCGGTGACGGCACTGGCCGCCGCCACATAGGGACTGGCCAGATAGACCTCCGACGTCACATCGCCCATACGGCCGATGAAGTTGCGGTTGGTGGTGGAGATACATTTCTCACCGGCAGCCAGGATACCCATATAACCACCCAGGCAGGGGCCGCAGGTGGGGGTGGAAACGACGGCGCCGGCTTCGATGAATATCTTCAGAAGCCCCTCTTCCATCGCCTGCAGGTAGATCGCCTGTGTGGCCGGGATAATGATACAGCGAACGCCCTTTTTGACATGACGGCCTTTAAGCACCTCGGCGGCAGCCCTCAGATCGCCGATGCGGCCGTTGGTGCAGGAGCCGATGACGGCCTGATCCACCGTCACCTCGCCGCAGGTGTCGATCGTGCGCGTGTTGGAAGGCAGATGCGGGAAGGATACCGTCGGCTTAAGGGCCGCCAGATCGATGGTAACTTCAGAGGCATAGACGGCATCCGGATCGGCTTCGTAAATACTGCCGTGACGGCCGGCATGCTCATCAAGATAAGCCAGCGTCAGGTCATCCACCGGGAAAATCCCGTTCTTGGCACCGGCTTCGATGGCCATATTGGCGATGGTAAAACGGTCATCCATGGACAGCTCGGCGATGCCGTCGCCGGTGAACTCCAGAGAACGATACAGGGCGCCATCAACACCGATCAGGCCGATCAGATGAAGGATGACATCCTTGCCCGTCACATAAGGCGCCTTCCTGCCTGTCACGTTGACGCGGATCGCCTCCGGCACCTTGAACCAGGCCTTGCCCGTGGCCATACCCGCGGCCATATCGGTAGAGCCGACACCGGTGGAGAAAGCACCCAGAGCGCCGTAGGTACAGGTATGCGAATCGGCGCCGATGCACAGCTCGCCGGCGGCGATGAGGCCCTTTTCGGGAACCAGGGCGTGCTCGATGCCCATTTCGCCCACATCATAATAGTGGGTCACATCAAAACGGCGGGCAAATTCGCGGACACACTTGCAGTGTTCGGCGGACTTAATATCTTTGTTCGGAATAAAATGGTCCATGACCAGAGCGATCTTGTTTTTATCGAAAACGCCCTGCTTTTCCATGCTCTCCATGGCCTTGATGGCCACCGGGGAGGTGATGTCATTGCCGAGGACGAGATCCAGATCCGCCTCGATCAGCTGTCCCGGCACCACACTGTCAAGACCGGCGTGGGCCGCCAGGATTTTCTGCGACATAGTCATGCTCATATGAGTAGTCTCCCTTTTAAAAGGGGACGGACCTTGACAGTCCGTCCCCGCTGACAGTTCTCGTTCGGTCGTCCCGAGAGGGAGCGACGCTTAGTTGTTGATCAGCTTCTCTGTGTCATTCCAGGCATAGAGCTCACGGATCTGGGCACCGACCTTTTCCGACGGATGCTCGGCAGCGAGCTTGCGCATGGCCTTGAAATGAGCCATACCGGCCGCCGGGCTCATGTCGGTCAGGAATTCATGGGCGAAGGTGCCGTCCTGGATCTCCTTGAGAACCTTCTGCATAGCTTTCTTAGTGTCGTCTGTGATGATCTTCGGACCTGTCACATAGTCACCGTACTCGGCTGTGTTGGAGATGGAATAACGCATGCCGGCAAAGCCGCTTTCGTAGATCAGGTCAACGATCAGCTTCATCTCATGGATGCATTCGAAATAAGCATTTCTCGGATCGTAGCCGGCCTCTGTCAGGACTTCGAAACCGGTCTGCATCAGTTTGACAACGCCGCCGCACAGAACAGCCTGCTCACCGAAGAGGTCAGTCTCGGTCTCGGTACGGAAGGTGGTCTCCAGGACACCGGCTCTGGCGCCGCCGATACCGGCAGCATAAGCGAGAGCTTTGTCGAGGGCTTTGCCTGTGTAATCCTGTTCCACAGCAACGAGGCACGGCACACCCTTGCCCGCCTGATACTCGGATCTGACCGTATGGCCCGGACCCTTCGGGGCGATCATGGTGACGTCGACGAATTTCGGCGGGACGATCTGGCCGAAATGAATGTTGAAGCCGTGGGCGAACATCAGCATGTTGCCTTCTTCCAGGTTCGGTTCGATATCTTCTTTATAAAGCTTAGCCTGCTTTTCATCATTGATCAGGATCATGATGATGTCAGCCATCCTGGCAGCTTCGGCGGCAGTGTAAACCTTAAGGCCCTGTGCTTCGGCTCTGGCCCAGGACTTGGAGCCTTCATAGAGACCGATAACAACATCACAGCCTGACTCCTTCAGGTTAAGAGCGTGGGCATGACCCTGGCTGCCGTAACCGATAATGGCAATCTTCTTGCCGTCAAGTTCTGATAAGTTGCAGTCTTCCTGATAGTAAACCTTTGCATCCATTGACATTTTTTGTTCCTCCTAAACTATGTCAGTCACGACAATCTTAACTGATATCAATAGTACTTGATATCATCAGTGCCTCTGGACAGACCGGCTATGCCTGTCCTGGCTATTTCTGCGATCTGATAATTGCTGAGCATCTCAAGGAATGCCTCCAGCTTAGCCTGCGTCCCCGTCAGTTCGATGATCAGGCAGTCTCTTTCGACGTCGACGATCTTGGCGCGGAAGATATCAGCAATGGAAATGATATCGCGGCGGTTCGTATCATCCGCCAGAACCTTCACCAGCATCAGTTCGCGCAGCACGGAGCCCTCCGGATCAAGGATCTTGATATGGCGGACATCCACCTGCTTCTGAAGCTGAGCTATGATCTGGACAAGGATCCCCTCATCCCCGCGGGTAACGATCGTCATGCGTGTGATCTTCGGGTTTTTCGTCACGCCGGCCGTAATACTCTCGATATTGTAGGCTCTCCGGCTGAAAAGTCCGGCGATCCGGGACAGAACACCCGGAACATTATCCATTAACAATGAAATGACGATCTGATTCATGTCACACTCCTATGCCTTAAGACTCAAGACGACGCTTGAATCTTTATCTCTAAATACTAACAATACTCTTTTCCTTTGTCAATATATACGAAAAGAATATGATAAACTTATTCATTGTGTCGGCTTTCGCCGATAAATACCCCTGTTCCTTATGTCTCGGCGCATTTGACCATCGACAGCATGCCCGTCCGCGTCAATTCAACAATGCGGATGGATTTCAGATTGTGCAGGAAAATATCCACGCGCTCCGGCGTATCGCACATCTGTATCGTCATCATTGTCTCCGACATATCAATGACCTGGGCATTCATCAGCTGACAGTTTTCGATGATGTCGCGGCGGTTATCCCTGGTATAGCGCACCTTTACCAGCATCAGCTCCCGGGAAACCGCATCGGCCGGGCTGAAGGTCCTGACCTTGATGACATCCAGCTTTTTATTCAGCTGCTTTTCGATCTGCTCCAGGGTCCTCTCGTCACCGCTGGAGACGATGATCATATTGGAAGTGGCCGGATCGGCTGTTTCGCCGACGGCCAGGGAATCGATATTGAAGCCGCGTCTCCAGAAAAGGCCCGACACCTTGCTCAGAACACCGGCCTGGTTTTCCACAAGCACAGAATAGATTCTCTTCATGATCTGCCGTCCTCTCCTTTCATACCCAGAGATCCGGATCGACGACGCATTCCAGGATCGTGGAGCGGTCATCCTTCAGGAATTCGGCCGTCACGCGGTCCACATCGCTGTCATCGTCGATTCTCAGATACGCCATGCCGTAGGCCTCCGCCAGCTTCTCAAGATCCGGATCGCCCTCCAGCGTCGTCACCGTATAACGGCTCCTGTAAAGGCGGTTCTGATACTGGCGCACCAGCCCCAGCGTCTTATTGCTCAGTATGACCAGTTTGACCGGCACCTGATACTGACGGGCTGTTGCCAGCTCCATCATCGTCATCTGGAAGGCGCCGTCGCCGCAGACGGCGACAACCTGCCGGTCCGGACAGGCCAGTCTGGCACCGATGGCCGCCGGCAGGGCGTAGCCCATGGTTCCCATGCCGCCGGAGGTCATGAAGCGGCCGCGGCGGATAACCGCATTTTTGCAGGACCAAATCTGGTTCTGACCGACGTCGGCGATGTAGACGCCGTTCTCATCCATGGACAGGGACAGATGACGAATAAAGGCACGCGGGTCGGCACCGCAGGACGGACGCTTCACCGGGCGGGCCTTCTCGTCAGCGCGGACAGAAGCCAGTTCTTCGTGCCAGTCTTCATACTCCCGCTTCGTCTCGCTTTTGTTGAATTCATTGAAAATATGGCGTATATCACCGACCAGAGGTATCGCCGGGCCGGCATTCTTGCCGATCTCGGCCGGATCCACGTCGATGTGGATCAGCATCTTCTCAGCGATCAGATTGGGATCGCGGATGGTTCTGTCGGCCACGCGGGCGCCGACCATCAGGATGGTGTCCGCATTTTTCAACGCATACATAGCCGTCGGGGAACCGTTATTGCCGACCATGCCGAAATAATCCGGGTCCTCGGAAGGCAGGACACCCAGCCCCATCATGGTGGAAACCACCGGGATATGACGCTGGCCGATAAACTGGCGCACCGCCTTGACGGCATCACTCAGGTGGACGCCGCCGCCGACGCAGATCAGCGGCTTCTCGGCTCGCTCCAGCTGCTTGATGACCTTCTTGATCTGGACGCTGTGACCCTGAACCGTGGGCTTGTAGGTTCTCAGCTCAGCCTTTTCCGGATAGACAAAGCGGCCGATCTCCGCCGTCTGCATATCGAAGGGAAGGTCGATGAGCACCGGGCCCTTACGGCCGCTGCCGGCGATGTAGAAGGCCTCCTTCACGATCCTCGGAATATCAGCCGGATCATGGACAATATAGCTGTATTTGACAAAGGATTCCACAGAACCCGAGATGTCGGCTTCCTGAAAGCCGTCGGTTCCCATCAGACGGCTCTCCACCTGACCCGACAGGCACACCAGCGGTACCGAATCCGCGAAGGCGGTGGCAATACCGGTAATCAGATTGGTGGCGCCTGGGCCGCTGGTAACGCAGGCGACGCCGACCTTGCCCGTCATTCTGGCATAACCGCTGGCTTCGTGAGCACAGTTCTGTTCCTGACGAACAAGAATCGTTTTGATATCGGTTTCCAGAAGGGCATCAAAAAACGGACAAATGGCTGCGCCCGGATAGCTGAAAACGTATTCGACTTTTTCGGCTTCAAGGCATTTCACTAAAGCTTCCGCTCCGTTCATGATCTTACTCCTTACTCTAAAATCTGGGGTCTCCCGGAAAAACAAAAGACCCATAGATAACATAATAGTCTTATTCCTGTACCTATGGCAAGACTTTGTTTTTATTTCTGTACAATCCTGCTATAATAGCGGCATGGAAAAGTACAGAATTTTCAATGCTGCTCAATTAAAATATCTGGCCGCTGCCGCCATGCTGCTCGATCATCTGGCCCTGGCCCTTCAGGAGAGTCTGACACCGGTTCTTTTTGATCTCCTGCGGGGCATCAGCAGAACGGCCTTTCCACTCTTCGCCTTTTTTATCGTCGAAGGCTTTCTGAATACAGGACACTTCCGCTCTTATCTCGGCAGAATGCTGCTCTTTGCCTGTCTGTCGGAGCTGCCCTACGATCTTCTGGTATACGGCCGCCCCTTTGCCTCCGAAGGCCAGAATGTGCTGCTGACCTTTGTCATAGGCCTGATGATGCTGCGTCTCATCCTGATGTATCAGAACCGGCCGGCCGCCATCGTCCTCATCACGGGAGCCGCGGCGGGACTGGCCTTTTTCCTGAAGACCGATTACGACATCGCCGGCATCCTTCTTATTCTGCTCTTCTTTCTTTTTCGTGAAAACCGCCCCTGGCAATGTCTTGCCGGAGCGGTCGTGATGAGCTGGGAATGGGCCTCTCTGCCGTCCTTCCTCCTGATCGGCGCCTATAACGGCTGCCGGGGCCGACAGAACCGATGGTTCTTCTATCTCTTCTATCCCGTTCATATGCTTCTGCTTTACGGTCTCAGCCGGCTGGCCGGCTGACGGGAACCGCCCGTATCCTACGGCCACGCGCTGATCTTTGCGGATCAGTACTTAGCCTTGCGGCGTCCGTCCTGGGTGACGATGGTATCCGCAGGCACCACGCCGCGCAGGCAGGTCGTCGGATAGACCATGGCCCGCGGGCCGACGATGCAGCCCGGATTCAGAACGGCATTGCAGCCGATCTCGGCAAAATCCCCCAGAAAAGCACCGATCTTCCGGCGGCCGGTCTCGTAGTCCTGACTGCCGTGAATGATGATATTCTTCCTGTCGGCGCGGATATTGGAGGTGATGGCACCGGCGCCCATATGAGCGTGGCGGCCGAGTATCGAATCGCCCACATAATTGTAATGGGGCACTTCACAGTCATCGAACAGGATGACATTTTTCAGCTCGACGGAGTTGCCGATGACACAGCCGGCACCCACCAGGGCATCGCCGCGGATGAAGGCCCCGTGACGCACCTGGGCGTTTTCGCCGATGATGCAGGCCCCGCCGATATAGGCGGATTCAAAAACCCGGGCGGAACGGGCAACCCAGACATCCTCGCCTCTCTTTTCATAACGGTCTTCAGGCAGATGAGAGCCAATCTCGAGAATCAGGTCATGGATTTGCCCCAGTGCTTCCCAGGGATATCGGCAGGTCTTCAGATAATCTCCTGCCAGTGACCGTGTCAGGTCAAACAGTTGTGCTGTTTCGATGCATTCATGTCCCATGCCGGCTCCTTTCCCTCTTTTTCGGCGCCGCTTTCGGCATCTTCTGATAGAAGGCCGCATCCCTCCGGTAGAGTTCACGGATACGGCCGTCATCGGACATGGCCTTGACAGCGTCGACACGGACAGTAATAAAATGATTCAGTTTCGCCATATACTCTTCCGGCGTGATGGTGCCTTCAGCCACATAAGTGAGGCCCCTTTCCCAGCTGGCTGTCAGCTCGGGATTGAGCAGAGGCCGAATGGAAACCTCCACCGCATCATAGACCATTTCGCCGAAAAGCTCGGGTGTGATCACCTGCGTTTTTTTATTAAGAGACAGATACTTGATTTTAACGAGTTTTTTCAGGATCTCAGCCCGGGTGGCGGAGGTGCCGATGCCGGAACCGCGGATCTGCTCCCGGAGACTCTCATCCTCGATGAGCTGGCCTGCATTTTCCATCGCCAGGATCATGGACCCTGAGGTGTAACGCTTCGGCGGCGTGGTCTCACCTTCCTTGATCTGAAAATCCGTCACCGGCAGCAACTGTCCCTTGCGAAGGCTTCCGAACGCTTGTCCCGGAACGGTTTCCTCCTCCCGTTTCCGCCGCTCGTCGGCGGCCAGATAACCGGGATTGACCAGGGTTCGGGCTGAGGCATAAAAGCGTTCGTTCCCGGTGCGAATCACCAGAGACATCTTATCGTATTCAGCCGGCGGATAGAAAATCGCCAGAAAACGGCGGACTATCTCATCGTAGACTGCCGCCGTCTGACGGCTGAGAGACGAAAGGCTCTTAAGGCCGCTGCCCGTCGGTATGATCGCATAGTGGTCGGTGATGGCTTTATCATTCGTGTAGCGGGAACGAGCGATCTTCTTCCAGGCGTCGCCCTTGAGGACCGCCTCCGCGCAGGCTGCCACCGGCTGATAATGGGTCAGGCCCTTCAGATTGCCGCTGATTTCCTTTGCAGCCGCCGTTGAGAGCACACGGGCATCGGTACGCGGATAGGTCGTCAGCTTCTTCTCGTAGAGTTCCTGGGCCGCGGCCAGCGTCTGATCCGGTGACATTTTATAAATGCGCGAGCAATCGTTCTGAAGCTCCGCCAGGTTGTAAAGCAGTGGCGCCGCCTTCTTCTCCCGCTTCTTTTCGACCTTTTCCACGACGCCCGCCTGCGGCTCAAGGGCCTCAAGACAGCGCAGCAGGGTCTCGGCGTCCTCGCGTTTTCGGAAACCATTGTCCTTATAGAGGGCGGACGACCCTTCCCAGGCGCTGCCCTCTGAGACATGCCATTCCGCCTCGAGGAGACCGCTGTTCGTCTCGAACCGGCCCAGTACCCGGAAAAAGGGCGTCTTCACAAAAGACCGGATCTCCCTCTCCCGCCGGACAACCATGCCGAGAACGCAGGTCATCACGCGTCCTGCCGACACCGCCGACCATTTGGTGCCCAGAAAATCGGTCATGCCCTGGCCGTAGCGAAGCGTCAGAATCCGGGAAAAATTGATGCCGATGAGATAATCCTCTTTGGCCCGCAGATAGGCCGAAGCGGCCAGATTGTCATACTCGGTCAGGGGCCTGGCCTCCGCGATGCCGCGACGTATCTCCTCCTCGGTCTGGGAGTCGATCCAGACCCGTCTTCTGTCCTTGGCAGCCACGCCGGGATCGGACATCTGCTCCACGAGACGATAGATATACTCCCCCTCGCGTCCGGAGTCGGTGCAGACATAGATACGCTCCACATCCTGCCGGGCCAGCAGCCGGCTGACGATGTCAAACTGCTTTCTGACATCAGGTATGATCTCATATTTAAACTCAGACGGCAAAAAAGGCAGGGTACTCATACTCCACCTTTTATACTTCATATCATATTTTTCGGGATAACTCATCGTCACCAGATGACCGACGCACCAGGTCACGATCTTATCCTCCGATTCAATATAACCGTCGCTGCGGCGCCCTTCCACATGAAGGACGCGCGCAAATTCCTGAGCGACGGATGGTTTTTCAGCAATAAATAACCATTTACCCAAATGTCTTACCCGATTATTTCTTTGTGATATAACCCAGGGCTTTCAGCATTTCGGCGCATTCCACGGCACCGCCGGCGGCACCGCGCAGGGTGTTGTGGGACAGGCCGACAAACTTCCAGTCAAACAGGGTATCCGGACGCAGACGGCCGATGGAGACGCCCATGCCGTTGGCATAGTTGACGTCAGCCTTGACCTGCGGTCTGTCATTATCTTCCAGATACTGGATAAAATGCTCCGGTGCGGAGGGCAGCTTCAATTCCTGGGCCGGCCCCTTGAAATCGCGAAGCGCCTGAACCAGTTCCTCAAAGGTCGGTTTCTTGGCAAAGTTGATGAACACCGTAGCGGTGTGGCCGTTAAGCACCGGGACGCGGATGCACTGGCATGTGATCTGCGGGCCTTCTGCCTTCACGATACGGCCGTCCTCGATATGACCGAAAATCTTGAGGGGCTCCTGTTCGGACTTCTCTTCCTCGCCGCCGATATAGGGAATGATATTCTCCACCATCTCGGGCCAGTCGGCAAAGGTCTTGCCGGCACCGGAGATAGCCTGATAAGTACTGACCACCAGCTGTGTCGGCTCGAAGGCCTTCCAGGCAGCCAGAGCCGGTGTGTAGCTCTGGATGGAGCAGTTCGGCTTGACGGCGATGAAGCCGCGGGTGGTGCCGAGGCGCTTTCTCTGAGCTTCGATCACATGGAAATGTTCGCTGTTGATCTCCGGAATCACCATCGGCACATCCTCGGTCCAGCGATGGGCACTGTTGTTGGAGACGACCGGTGTCTCGGTTTTGGCGTATTCGATTTCAATGGCCTTGATTTCTTCTTTTGTCATGTTGACGGCGGAGAAGACCATATCCACATCACGGGCCACATTCTCGACATCAGAGACATCGCGGACCACCATGGATCTGACACACTCCGGCATCGGGACATCCATCTTCCACTTGCCGCCGACGGCCTCTTCGTAGGTCTTGCCGGCGGAACGGGCGGACGCGGCCAGGACTTCGATCTCAAACCACGGATGATCGTAAAGCAGTGTAATAAAACGCTGACCGACCATACCGGTGGCACCTAAGATACCGACTTTCAGTTTCTCACTCATTTGACTCTCCTTACTGGCGGCAGCTCCCTGGCTGCCGCATATTATCTTTATTGTCTTGTTCACAATGCTGACAGGCCGCTGCTGTCCTCAGACCTTTTCCTTAAGACCCAGGTAACGGCGGTTCTCGGCGATAGCCTCGTCCATGGCCCCCGGGGCTCCCTTGGTGGCACGTCTGACGACACAGCTCTTCAGAGAAATAGCGTCATAGATATCCTCTTCGAAGGCCGGGCAGGCTGCCTGATAATCCGTCAGAGGCAGGTCATCCATGGCTACCCCTTTCTCGATGCAGGTCAGCACAAGGCTGCCGATGATGCCGTGGGCATCCCGGAAGGGCACACCCTTTCTGACCAGGTAGTCGGCGGCGTCGGTGGCATTGATATAACCGCCCGTCGCGCTCTCGGCCATACGCTTCTTATTAAAGGACGCGGTCTTCAGAAGCCCTGTCATCAGTGTCAGGGAATGCTTCACCGTATCGATGGCATCGAAGGTCAGCTCCTTATCCTCCTGCATATCCTTATTGTATGCCAGCGGCAGACCCTTCATTGTCACCAGAAGGGAGGCCTGGGCAGCATAGACACGCCCGGTTTTGCCTCTCACCAGCTCCGGAATATCCGGATTCTTCTTCTGAGGCATGATGCTGGAACCGGTGCTGTAGGCATCGTCCAGTTCTATAAAGCGGTATTCGTTGGAATTCCACGTGATGATCTCCTCGCTCAGACGGCTCAGATGCATCATCACAAGGCTCAGGGCGTTCAGGAACTCCACCACATAATCCCGGTCGGAAACGCCGTCCATGGCATTGTTGGAGGCTCTGTCGAACTTCAGCAGGCGGGCCGTATACTCCCGATCCAGCGGATAGGTCGTCCCAGCCAGGGCCCCGGAGCCCAGAGGACAGACATTCATGCGCTCTCGAATAGAAAAAAGTCTCTCCCGATCACGACGAAACATCTCAAAATAGGCACCGAAATGATTAGCCAGCGTCACGGGCTGGGCCTTCTGCATATGGGTAAAGCCCGGCATATAGGTCTCGGTATGCTTCTCGATGATGGCCTCGATCCTCTTCAGAAGCTTCAGAAGAAGCGCCGCCGTGTTATCGAGCTCGTCGCGAATATAAAGACGCATATCCAGCGCCACCTGATCGTTGCGGCTGCGGCCGGTGTGAAGCTTCTTGCCGGTGTCGCCGATGCGCTCGATCAGCATGGCTTCATTAAAGCTGTGGATATCCTCGTAGTCATCCGTGATCGTCAGTCTGCCTTCCCTGACATCGCGGAGAATGCCGTTCAGTCCCTCTTCGATGGCTGCCGCTTCCTCTTTCGTCAGGATCTTCTGCTTGCCGAGCATCTTCACATGGGCGATGCTGCCGCGGATATCCTGCTCGAAAAAGCGCTTATCAAAGCCGATCGACGCGTTATAGTCATTGACCAGGGCGTCAGTCTCTTTTGTAAAACGCCCGCCCCATAACTGAGCCATAGTTTTCCCTCTCAAAAATTATTTTTCCGCAATTTTAACACAAAGACTTCTCTTTGAAAAGACGCACCCGCAATAATTCTGGCGGTACAGATCATATTCCTCCGACAGGCGCACCGACGTCAGATAACCGTTTTTCTTCTTAAAATCCGACGGCAGCCAGGCTACGCCGGCCTCCGCGGCCCGTCTCCTGCCGATCTCATTGAGCAGAGCAGCATCCTTGAGGGGCGATATGGTCAGCGTCGTGGTGACATAATCATAGGCGCCCTCCGCCGCCAGACGGCAGGCCTCCTTCAGTCTCAGGTCAAAGCAGACGCGGCAGCGCTCTCCACCCTCGGGACAGTGCTCCAGTCCCCTGACCGCTTCCAAAAAGAGAGCGGGCTCAAAGGCGCCCTCAATAAAAGTCACCGGGTTCTTCATCGGCATCTTTTCGATCAGACGCTGAAGCTCCCGGCTTCTTTTGTCGTATTCGTCCTTGTCGGTGATATTGGGATTGTAATAGAAATCGGTGATACTGAAATAATCGGACAGGTATTTCAGCACATAGGAGCTGCAGGGAGCGCAGCAGCTGTGGAGGAAGAGGCGCGGTGTCCTCCCCTCCCTTTCAAGATCCTTAAGAAGTGCGTCCAGGAGTTTCTGTTCATTCATCGTCACTTACCGGCCTTTACCGGCTTTCTTATTGTCGGGCTTACCGTCAACGGCTGTCTCTCTGACCGGAATATGCAGCAGGCGGAAAACCTGAAGGATACGCGTGCCCATCGGCATCCGTTTCAGCTCATCGGCATTCTTGCGCGAAATGAGGACATAGGCGACGGCATAGGTCAGCATGCCCGCCAGCACGACAAAGACGGTCCAGAGGGCATTAAAGAGGTAGCGACCGATTAAGGACGGCAGCAGGGCGGCCATGCCCCAGTAAAGGGCACCCACCACAACGCCCATGACAGCCGCTGCCGCCAGAGGCTCCAGATAGGCGCGCCGGATATCGGTTTTATAAGGAATGATCTTCTTGAGCGACAGGGCATTCAGGAAGGATACGGTCATGGCATAGAGGATCGTCGCCAGCATGACCGCCGCGATACCCATGTTGAACAGAGCCACACCGACTGTCAGCACCACCGCATTGACCGCCAGGGCAGCCGCCGCATGACAGACCGGCAGAGACGGCTTGCCGAGGCCCTGCAGAACACCGTTGGTCACGGTTGACAAACAGTAAAAGATCACCGAAACAGCACCCAGAGACAACAGCACCGCGGCAGCATTTTGATTGGCGCCGGGGTACAGGATGCGGATGATGGGCAGAGACAGCACCGCGATGCCCACCGCTGACGGGATCGCCAGAAACATGGTGAAGCTGACCGTTGAGGTGATCTTTCCTTCGGCCGCCTGCGTATCCTTCGACGCGATGGAGGCGGCCACCGCCGGGATCAACGCCGTGGAGGTGGCGGAAGCCAACGCAATGGGGATATTGATGATCGGACGGAACTGGTAACCGAACAGGGCATACTGCGTACTGATCTGCTCAGCCGTGAAGCCCTTGAGGGGCATCAGCCAGGTAAAAAGCGTCTGGTCTACGATACCGCTGAGGTTATAGACACAGGTCGCCAGAAGGACCGGTGTGACCATCAGAAGGATCAGCTTCAGGCAGTCGGTGAGGGTCTTAAGCTCTCCGGTCCTGTCCCGACCCAGCCGCTTCAGGATAAAGCGTCGGTTAAGGAAATAAATGCCCGCCATGATGAGCAGGCCCGTCACCACGCCGGCGCCGGTTCCGATAGTGCCGCCGGCGGCACCGAATTTTCCGGTCAGGTTGGCATCGGCCGCGTAAGGCCTTGTCATAAACCAGGCCGCCGCCACCGAGATCACCGCATTCACGATCTGCTCACCGATCTGGGAAACGGCCGTCGGCATCATCGTATTCTGAGCCTGAAAATAGCCTCTCAGAACGCCGAGGAAACCCGACAGGAAGATTGTCGGCGCCATGACCCGGAGGGCCAGCACCGCATCCGGCTGCTTCGCCAGAAAAAACGGCGCACCGAAATACGCGGCGGCAGCGCCGATAAGGCCCACCACCGTCACATAGAGAAGGGCAGCGTGGAAGACCTTCTGGGCATTTTTGAACTGTCGGACAGCCAGAAGCTCGGCCATGACCTTGGAGACCGCCATGGGAATGCTGTAGGAGGCGATCAGCAGGATCATGTTGTACCATTCGTAGGCAAAGGAATAATACCCATCACCGACATCACCCATGATGCCGTGCAGCGGGCTGCGGTAAAGAAGGCCGATCACGCGGCAGATGAGCGTGGCGGCCATCAGAAAGGAGGCTTGTTTAATGACAGTATTTTTTTTCTCAGACATGCTCTCTCCCCCCGGCTGAATCCGGACCGGCCTTCCCGGGAAGGCTCACGAATCCGCGATCTGCCAGTCGATCGGCTTCTCACCCGCCCGGAGCAGATAATCATTGGTCTTCGAGAAGGGACGGCTGCCGAAAAAGCCGTTGTATGCCGACAGAGGGCTCGGATGGGCCGATTCGACGACACTATGCTTCGGATTGTGGATAAAGCTCTTTTTCTTCCTGGCGGCACTCCCCCACAGGATGAAGACCAGGGGCCGATCCTGTTCAGCCAGCACCCGGATAGCCGCATCGGTAAAGGTCTCCCAGCCAAGACCGCGGTGAGAAAAGGCCTCGTGAGCCCGCACCGTCAGAACGGTGTTGAGCAAGAGCACACCCTGCTCCGCCCAGGACGTCAGATCGCCGTGATGCGGAATCGGGCAGCCCAGATCCTCATGAAGTTCCTTATAAATATTGACAAGGGACGGCGGTATCGTCACGCCCTTATGCACGGAAAAGCACAGGCCGTTGGCCTGTCCGTCACCGTGATAAGGATCCTGCCCCAGGATCACGACGCGCACCTTCTCCAGGGGTGTCAGATCAAAGGCGCGAAAAATATCCGAAGCCGGCGGAAAGATCTGCCGGGTCCGGTATTCCTGTCCTATCGTCTCGTAAAGTTTTGCGTAATAGGGCTTGCTGAACTCTCCCCGGAGAGCCCGGCACCACTCACCGCTCAGAGCCGTACGGATACACCTCTTTCCCTCAGACGGCGCTTGACATCACCGATCTCAAGCTCTTTGTAATGGAACAGGGAGGCCGCCAGTGCGGCATCGGCACCGCCCTCCGTCAGGGCCTCATAGAAATGATCGATGGTACCGGCCCCGCCGGAGGCGATGACCGGGATACCGACACTGGAGGAAATGGCTTTTGTCAGGGCAATGTCGTACCCCGCCTTTGTGCCGTCGGCATCCATGGATGTCAGAAGGATCTCGCCGCAGCCCAGCTTTTCGCAGAGAACGGCCCATTCCACGGCATCCATGCCGCAGTCAATGCGTCCGCCGTTCTTGTAGATATTCCAGCCGCCGTCGGGTCGTCTCTTGGCGTCAATGGCCACCACCACACACTGGCTGCCGAACTTGTCGGCGGCTTCACTGATCAGAGTCGGATTATTGATGGCCGCAGAATTGATCGAGATCTTATCGGCGCCCTCCCGGAGGATCTTCTTGAAATCCTCCACCGTCCGGATTCCTCCGCCCACCGTAAAGGGTATAAAGACCTGTTCAGCCACGCGGCGCACCATATCGACCACCGTCTCACGGTTATCCGAGGAGGCGGTAATATCGAGAAAGACCAGCTCATCGGCGCCGGCCTCATCATAGGCTCTGGCCGTCTCCACCGGGTCGCCGGCGTCCTGCAGCTGCACAAAATTGATACCCTTGACCACACGGCCCGCGTTGACATCCAGGCAGGGAATAATGCGTTTGGTCAGCATACGGCCTCCTTTCCCACAGCCAGGAAATTGCTGAGGATCTTCAGACCGACACGACCGGACTTCTCCGGATGGAACTGGCAGGCAAACACATTACCGCATTCCACGGAGGCATCCGCCTCATCGGCATAGGTGCAGGAAGCCGTGACGACCGAACGGTCCTCGGCATGACAATAATAGGTATGGACAAAATAGACATAAGACCCGTCCGCGATGCCGCGGAAGAGGCGTCCGTCATGAGACAGTTTCAGGTCATTCCAGCCGATCTGGGGAATCTTCAGCCCCGCATCGGCACGAAAACGGCGGCAGGTGCCTTTGAGGATCCCCAGGCCCGGTACGCCCGGCGACTCCTCGCTGGATTCGAAGAGGAGCTGCTGGCCGAGGCAGATACCCAGGAAGGGCGTTCCGGCACTCACGACCGCTTTGACCACATCGACAAGGCCGTAGGCCTCCAGTTTTCCCATAGCATCCCCGAAGTTCCCGACTCCGGGCAGGATCACGTGGTCGGCACTCCGAATGACCGACGGATCACGCGTCACAATGGGGGTCTCACCGAGACTGATAACCGCCTTCTCGACACTTTTGATATTTCCGGCATCATAATCAATAATCGCAATCATGTTATGAATCATATCACATGGTATTCTGCTCTTCAAGCGTGAACCAGAAGGCCACACCGTTGTCATAATTACGGACGCCGCAGTGCTGACCGTGCCCCTCGACGATGGCCTTCACGATGGACAGGCCAATGCCGGAGCCGCCGTAAGCCCGGGTTCTGGCCTTATCCACCTTGTAGAATTTCTCCCAGATCCGGTCAAGATCAGCCTCGGGGATCGGATCGCCGCTGTTGAACACCGTGACCTTCACCCGGCCCTCCTGACGGGTCAGACTGATCTCGATCTTCTTCTCGTAGTCGGCATGATTGATGGCATTGCTCAGAAGATTGACAACAACTTCTTCTATCTTAAAATCATCGCCCCAGGCCCAGACATCGTCACGATGGGGGAAGGTCACCGTCACGCCCTTTTCCTCGGCCATCAGGCTCATCTTGCCGATCACCCCCGTGATCAGCGCCGTCAGGTCAAAGCGCGAAAGCTTCACACTATCCTGCCCGAACTCCAGCTGATTGAGCGTCAGCAGCTGCCGGACCAGCTTGTTCATCTTGCCCGCTTCGTCCACGATCACGTCACAGTAATACTGCCGGCTCTCCTCATCGTCGGCCACATCGTCCCGGAGCCCCTCCGCATAGCCCTGGATAAGGGCGATGGGCGTTTTAAGCTCATGCGAAACATTGTTGAGGAATTCCTTGCGCATCTCATCGATCCGGGTCTTCTGCTCGTTGTCCTGGCGGAGCGCGTTGTTGGCCGATTTCAGATTCCCGATAGTCTTCTGCAGTTCATCAGACATGCTGTTGAAATTCTCGCCCAGGACCTGGATCTCATTTTTCACATGACCGCGGTAACGGGCACCGAAATCCAGACGCGACATCCGCTGCGACAGCACCGTCAGTTCCGTCAGCGGTTTGGTGAACCTCTCGGAAATGATCACAATGAGGGCCATGGCTGCGATGATCCCCAGAGCGAAAACGATCAGCAGGAATTGGGAGGTCTGATGCACCGTCTCCGTCAGGCTGTCGATGGGTGTTCGAAGAAGGAACCAGTCACCGTTATCCAGCTGGCCCCACATTTCCAGATAATTCAGTCCCAGCCGCTCTTCATCGCTGATCTGGACGCGATAGGTCTTCGTCTGCTTCAGAGTCTTAAAATTCTCCTGGAAAAGCCCGGTATAGTAGCCGAAAAGCCGTGTCGACAGATAACGGGGATCTGCCGATGTCGACCGAAGCGGCGTAAAATTCGGATCCGTGATCAGGACCTGGATATTGCCCTCCGCCGTGGCCTGTATGATCTCATTGGGAAAATCATTCCCGCCGCCGGCTTCATTCAGCCCGTCATAGACACTGACCAGGGCGTCTGTTTTCTCTTTCTGATAAAAACGACCGAGAAAGCCATAAAGCGTCACCAGGACAAGGACAAATACAAAGATAACAAGACCCAGCATGACACACATCAGCTGGGCCTTGATCGAATGATTCTTATTCTGACTGTTACGGTTCGGCATCGAATTTATACCCCACACCCCAGATAGTCTTGATCAGATCACCCTTGTCGCCGAGCTTGCTTCTCAGCTTCTTGACATGGGTGTCGATGGTTCTGGCGTCACCGAAATAATCGTAATTCCAGACGGCATTCAATATCTTCTCCCGGGAAAGCGCCAGACCCTTGTTCTCCATGAAATATGTCAGCAGCTCGAATTCCTTGTAGGAGAGCTCCACTTCCCGTCCGTCGCACAGCACGCGGTGGGCCGCCTTGTCCACATGGATCCCGCTCACCTCCAGCACTTCGCTGTCGACACCGCCGGAGCGTCTCAGCACCGCGTCGACGCGGGCCACCAGAATCTTAGGCGAAAAAGGCTTCGTGATGTACTCATCCACACCCAGATCGAAGCCCTTGAGTTCATCCTTCTCATCGGACCGGGCCGTCAGCATAATGATCGGTACCTGGGAATAACGCCGGATCTCGCGGCAGACCTGCCACCCGTCCATTTTTGGCATCATCACATCAAGTATGAGAAGGGCGATGTCCTTTTCCTCGAAGAAAATATCGATGGCCTGTTCGCCGTTGGCGGCTTCCAGAACCTGATACCCCTGCTTTGACAGGAAATCCCTGACAAGCTTTCGCATACGATCTTCGTCATCAACGACCAGAATCTTGCAATTATTCATGCCAATGCCTCTCTGATGGTTTCGGTTATCGTGATGTCCCTCAGTATAAAACGCTTTTGTGACAAAACTGTGTCGAAGCCGGGGCTCAGCCCAGGATATCGGCCATGACACGGCGGCAGATGGAAGAAGCCGTATCCGCGGCCGCCGAACCGTAGAACTGCCAGTCCCGGATCTCCGAAAGGAGCAGTTCCCTGTTATTTCTGAAATACGCGGTCACGCAGGTGTTGTTTTTTTCGTTCTGCAAAAGCAGGCTTCCTCCCAGACGCCCCAGCAGCTGACCTGCCGCCAGTGAATCCGGGAAATGGCTGTCGGTCCCGTCGGCAATGCCGAGGAGCCCGCCGTAAAGGACCGCCGGTGTATAGGCATAGAAGGCTTCCGAATCAAAGAAACCCGCGATGGCCAGCGAGGTGGCATACCGGTTGTCGCCGTACAGGCGGTGATAATCCAACGCCTCGCCGCAGACACGGCGGGCGGCTTCCTCCACGGTGTCGCTGACGCAGGACTCAGCGCCCAGAGCAAAGATATGGTCATTGTCGGTGACTGCTGCCAGCGTCTCCTCTGTCACACGGCCGCCTGATTTGGCCAGAAGGATCGGGATATGATACCGGTAGCTGACCGCTGAGACAGCCAGAGCATCAGCGCTTTTAAGACCCGTGGCCACGATGACCGAAGACATGACCGGACCCGGCTCCTCGCCGTCTTCCTCCTGCAGCGTCCGCAGCTTCCGATAGACCTCAAGAGCCGTGGCATAACGGTCGCTGCCGCCGATGGTCTCTATGCTGCCGTCTCCGCGGTTCAGGCCGCACAGCGATTCCAGAGCCGCATAGACGTCCTCCGAAAAGCCAAGACCGACCACATACAGCTTTTTCACCTGTCCCTGCCATTCCCCGCCCAGAAGAGCCGCCGTCGCCGTGGACAGTGCCCGGGTATGGGACATCAGGATAGGAGCATCAAGATAACCGGCCAGTGCATTAGCCGACAAAGCATCCGGAAAATCAGTCCCCTTAACAAGAATAATCGTTTCCGGACAGACTTCCCCGAAGGCAGCCTTCGCGATCGCCGCCGCTGTCTCATAGCGGTTGTCACCCTTGAGACAGGTGACAGTGAGACCTCTGTCCACCGTCAGGATCTGACCTGTGCTGTCCAGAGACAGTGTCAGGTTCCTCCAACTGCCGTCCGCTCGTTTCAGCGCTATCGCTGCCGGTCCGTCATCCAGCTCCAGCGGCAGCGACACGGTTCCATCCGGTGCCGCTGTGACGAAGCACGGATCTGAGGCCTCTGCCATGTCTTCCACAGTTCCCAGAAAGAAGCATGTTCCGGCATCGAGACCGGATAGCCAAAGTGAGAGAACCTCTCCCTCCCGTATCCGGGAAGCTCCTGTCAGACTGAGGTCTTCGGTTTTCACGTCAACGGACAGGGGACAGCTGAAATGCGCTGTCAGCGTGATATCCTCCGTCACGGACGAGGTAAAATCATAGACACGGCCGCCGGCATACCAGCCGTCAAAGATATAGCCCTCCAAAACGGGATCCGACGGTCTGACGGACAACGCGCTTTCGCCCCTGAGGCAAAACAGTGTCAGTGGGTTTTCGCTGCCGCTGTCGAAGGTCACCGCACAGCCGCTGCTGCCGTAGGCCTTGATACGCCAGTTGGCTTTGATGTTGTTGTATTCCTGCAGATCATCCCACCCCAGGGAATAAGGATTATAGAGATAGGATTCGCCGGGATCGCCGTGAACGGCGGAATTGAAAAGCGAGCTGCTGATCGCCCGTTCCGCAGCCCCTTTAACATAATGGCCGCTGTCAGCATTCCACGCCGCATCCTCCGAGGTCAGAGTCACGCGAACCGTCAGACTGTCACCGGCTTTGAGGACATACGCCTTATCAAGACCGACCTTGTTGACACCGGCGAAGAGAACACTGCCCGCAGCGGCCTCCGCAGACAGAAGCTCGCCGTCCGTGGGATCGCTCTGGGAACTGTTGCGGTAAAGGGATATCCGATAGGACACCCCTTGCTGTGTGGTATAAAAAGAAACGGCGCTGACGGACGCTCCTTGGTCAAAGGTAAAGACCTGGCACATATCGACGGACAGGCGTTCCGTGCCGGCCGGCCAGAAAACCAACTTGCTCTGGATGCCGCCGTCCATTTGAAAGATATCGCTCTCTGCTTCGTCTGCCGGCACCAGATCGTATGCGAAAACCGTGCTGCCAAGGAAGGCGGAGTCTTCATAGGACAACCAGTAATAGCCTTCCCGGTTCCGGTAGGTACCGTAGCTGTTTTTTACAAGGAAGGCGCCGTCGGACGCGGGAACATTTCTAAAATTCTCCTTCGGATAATTATCATCCCAGCCGACGATACAGCCCTCATGGTTGGTCTCCGTGACATTCTGAGAACAGAGAGAGGAGGCGTCTTCGTTGAGACCGTCATTATGATAGTACACCCAGCAGGACACCGCACCGTGCTCGTACACCAGGGCCTTGACTTCCTCCGTATCGGCACCGGGAGCCGCTGCAGCACTGTCGAGGACATAGGTGTTGGCCGAAGAAGCCAGCGATCCGTCTTCAAGGGGCTCCAGGGCGCTGTTGGGAGAGGCCGTCGGCATTGTCGGCAGCCAGCTGTAGGGCGCCGAGGCTTCGTTGACAACGCCGACGCGACGTCCGATGCTGTTGATGATCATGTTGTCATTGCCGCCCACCGCGCCCAGGGCAAAGGTGGTGCCGTTAAGGGAGGACGTATCGCCTTCACAGCCGGCGGGCTGGCTTTTCTCATCACGGATCTGTGCATAGTAAGCCAGCTGAAGCTCCGACAGATCCACCGTGTCGACAGTGAGGGCCGGATAATAGCGTTTCACGAGGGAGGCCTCCATCGCTGCGGCCGCCGCGAAGGCAAAACAGAAGCCATAGGCACCCTGATTCTTGACAGAAGTGACATAAGGATAGGAAGAAACCGTCATCTCATGGGATGCCAGCTCCGGAAAAAGCGAGGAGACATCGAAGGGCACATAGGCCGCCGGCAGCGTCCTGCTGCCGTTCAGGGCATAGGCAGTATGGTCAACAGAGGGTGACAGCGTGTCGATGGTGACAGCTTCGGACAGATGACCGCTCTCAGAAACCCGGCCCGTCACACTCTCTTCAATAACCGGCACCACAACAGCACGATCATCCGCAGGCGCGGCGTACGCTGACAGGGGGCAGGTGCCGGCCAATAAGAGGCCGGCCATAAGGACGGCGGTGCTTTTGACAATACGCCGCCGGAGGCTGTGGAATAACATCATGAGTTACCTCACTGATCTATCAAGAATAAAGGATGTACAACCCGTGTTTGATCCTTTTGTTGTCATAACTCCTCTCCCATTGTACCGAAAAAGCGTCAGAGGGTCGATACCATTTTCAAAAAGGGCAGCAAAAAACCGGCTGTTTATCAGCCGGTTTTGCATCGCTATGGACCAGGCGGGAATCGAACCCGCGTCCGAAAACCTATCCCTCAAGGCATCTCCCATCACAGCCGTTCCTTTGACATTCCCTCGGTTACTCGGCGAACAGCCTCCTTATAACCTTGGTAGCTTCATCATACGCCCGCTGCCTCAAAGCTTTGGCAGTGTCGTTTCCTGTGATCATGACGCCGGTTTACCGGATACACAGGTATATCCGGGCCGACGAAGCAGCTTAAGCTGCTAAGGCAACTGTTCTGTTGTCTGCGTTTATATTTAAGTTCCCGTTTTAGCGTGGTCGGGGCCACGGATGGCTTCCCTGACTTCAAGATCCCCGTCGAAACCTTTACTAGCCCAGGTTGTGTTGTGGTATTTATCATAGACCGGGGCTGTGCCCCTGTCAATTCTCTTTTTCAGCGTGCCGACAGCTTCATAGCCCGGTCGGTCTCCCTCTTATCTTCTTTCTTTTTCAGATCCTCCCTCTTGTCATACAGCTTTTTGCCGCGGGCCAGGCCGATCTCGACCTTGACAAGGGAATCCTTCAGATAGACCTGGAGCGGCACCACCGTCAGGCCCTTTTCCCGGATCTGACCCTGGAGCTTCAGAATCTCCCGCTTATGCAGCAGAAGCTTTCTCTCCCGGAGCGGATCTTTGTTGAAAATGTTGCCCTTTTCATAGGGAGTGATATGCATGCCGACGATGAAGACCTCTCCCTTGCGAATCTGCACATAGGCTTCCTTCACCGAACACTTGCCCATGCGGATGGACTTGACTTCCGTCCCCGCCAGGGAAATACCGGCTTCGAATTTTTCCAGAATAAAATACTCATGGTAAGCCTTTTTGTTATTGGCTACCATTTTGACAGCTTCCTTCATGCTCTGTCCTTTCGGCGTTAGGATGTCGGCATCGGTATCATGAAAAAAGCCCCTGCCGGTCAGCAGGGGCTCTTGAGATCAGTTAAAGATCTTCAGCTGAAGAACAATAGCCAGAACAAAGAACAGAACGGCCATCACTCTTGTCAGCTTGACAAGGAAGCCTTCCATCGAACGTCCCTTATTCTGTCCCCAGTAAGATTCAGCACCACCGGCGATGGCACCAAGGCCGGCGCTTTTGCCCTCCTGCATCAGCACAATGGCTGAGAGGCCGATACAATCAATAACAAATATTATTGTCAGAATAATCTTTAAAATGGACATTGAATACCCCTCCGGATGAATTACCGTTCTTCATAATAACATACGCCTCTCCGAGTATCAAGAGGCAATTTATCAATAGACACGGATCACGGAAGAAATCTCATTGATTGAATCCAGAGCCTTCAGTTCATCCAGGCTGTGTCGGAAATTCTTTTCGCTGATCTTTTCTGTGGTGATGACGATCTCAGCTTCATCGGGCTTTTCAAGACCGATCTTCTGAATAACCGAGTTGATGCTGACATTGTTCTTGGCGAAGACGCTGACGACCTCAGACAGTACGCCGCAGCGATCCGGTACTCTCATGCGGACGAAGAACTTGTTGACAGTCTCCTCCTGCGGACGAATCGGCAGCTGACGGTAGACGGAGCTGCCCAGCCTGCCTGTGCAGTCATTGTTAATATTCCTGACGGTCTCAAAGATATCGCCCACAATGGCGGAGGCTGTCGGCATCTCACCGGCGCCGCGGCCGTAAAGCATCACGTCATCCACGGCATCACCATGGATAAAGACGGCATTGAAGGAATCCTCCACACTGGCCATCATGTGATCCTTCGGAATCAGCATCGGATAAACGGCGGCTTCGACAGCACCGTCAATCTGACGGGTGACACCCATCAGCTTGATCACACAGCCGAGCTCACCGGCATTGCGAATATCATCCTCGGTCAGAGAGGTAATGCCTTCGTGGTACACATCCTTGAAACGGACATCACTGTGGAAAGCCAGAGAAGCCATAATGGCCACTTTGCGCGCCGCATCCAGACCCTCGACATCGGACGTCGGATTGGCTTCGGCATAGCCCAGTTCGGAAGCGATCTTCAGAGCCTCCTGATAGCTCATGTTTTCCTTGGCCATCTTGGTCAGGATGAAGTTCGTTGTCCCGTTGACGATACCGAGTATCTCCGTAATGTTGTTGCCGGCCAGGCAGCGTCTTAAGGGACGAATGACCGGAATACCGCCGGCCACAGCCGCCTCAAAGCTGTAGTCCAGGCCGCGTTCGGATGCCATCTCGATCAGATTATGGCCTTCCGTCGCCACCAGGTCCTTGTTGGCTGTCACAACATGCTTGCCGTTCAAAAGGGCTTTCTTCTGGAATTCATAGGCCGCTTTTGTGCCGCCGATTACCTCGACGACGATATCGATCTCAGGATCGTCCAGAATATCGTCGGCATTTTCCGTCAGAATCGCCACATCGTCGACTCTGTCGGCGAAATCCGCGATCTTGAGAACCAGGATTCTCTTGATCTCGATGCGGCTTCCTGTCTTAGCCTCCATATTCTCAAGCTGCAGCTTCAGTGTCTTGTACACACCGAAGCCGACAGTTCCCAATCCGAGAAGACCGATACGTACTACTTCTTTTTTTGCCATTATAGCCTCCGGGTCAGTATTAACGGTAATTCACGATCTTACCGAAGTCTTCCTTCAGGGAAGCCCCGCCGACAAGACCACCGTCGATATTGTCTTTGCCGAACAGTTCGGCTGCGTTGCCGGCGTTGACCGAACCGCCGTACAGAATACGGATCTTGTCGGCCACAGCCTTATCATAGAGTTCCTCCACCAGGTCGCGAATGCCCTTGCAGACTTCCTCGGCCTGATCGGATGTTGCCGTTTCGCCTGTGTCGATCGCCCAGATCGGTTCATAGGCAATAATCATGGAAGAAGCCTGTTCGGCGCTCACATTGAGGAGGCCGACCTTGACCTGCTGACGGATCCAGTCCATCGTAACGCCCTGCTGTCTCATAGTCAGGCTTTCGCCGCAGCACATAATCGGTGTGATGCCGTGCTCAAAGGCCTTGAGAACCTTGCGGTTGACATCTTCGTTGGTTTCTCCGAAATAGTCACGTCTCTCGGAATGTCCGATGATCACGTACTTAACGCCGGCATCCACCAGCATTTCCGGAGAGATCTCGCCGGTGAAGGCACCCTTCTCTTCAAAGTACATGTTCTCGGCACCGATACGGATATTGGAGCCTTCGGCCGCCGTCATGGCTGCCGGGATATCGATGGCCGGAACGCAGAAAATGACATCCACGTCGTCGCTCTTGACCAGCGGCTTCAGCTTTTCGATAAGAGCCACCGCCTGAGTCGGTGTCATGTTCATTTTCCAGTTGCCTGCAGCAATTTTTCTTCTCATACCTTATTCCCTCGATTCCCTCGCATTATTCAGTCTTTATCGTTGGCAGCTGCCACACCCGGCAGTTCCTTGCCTTCCAGGAATTCCAGAGAGGCACCGCCGCCGGTGGAGATATGTGTCATCTTGTCGCCGAAGCCCAGCTGGTTGACAGCCGCTGCAGAGTCGCCGCCGCCGATGATGGTCGTAGCATCCGTCTCGGCCAGAGCTTTGGCTACAGCGATGGTACCGGCAGCCAGAGTCGGGTTCTCGAAGACGCCCATCGGGCCGTTCCAGACAACCGTCCGGGCGGACTTAACGGCATCGCCGAAGAGTTCGCGTGTCTTCTCGCCGATATCCAGACCTTCCATATCCGCCGGAATGTCTTCGGAATCCACTGTCCTGACATCGATCGGGCCGTCGATCGGATCCGGGAAAGAAGCGGCAATGACGGTATCGATCGGCAGATAAAGCTTCTTGCCCAGCTTTTCGGCCTTTTCCATCATCTCTCTGCAGTAATCGATCTTGGTATCGTCGACCAGGGATTTGCCGACTTCATAGCCCTTGGCCTTCATGAAGGTATAGGCCATGCCGCCGCCGATGATCAGCGTATCACATTTTTCAAGGAGGTTGGAGATAACATTCAGCTTATCGGCAACCTTGGCGCCGCCCAGGATGGCCACGAAGGGACGTACCGGATTGTTGACGGCATTGCCCAGGAAATCGATCTCCTTCTGCATCAGGTAACCGACAACGGAGGTCTTGACATACGCTGTCACGCCAACGTTGCTGCAGTGAGCTCTGTGAGCGGTACCAAAGGCGTCGTTGACAAAGACATCGGCCAGAGAAGCCAGATCTTTGGAGAAGGCTTCGCCGTTCTTAGTCTCTTCAGCACGGAAACGGGTATTCTCAAGAAGAACGACGTCGCCGTCCTTCATGGCCGCCACAGCTTTTCTGGCATTCTCACCAACCACTTCCGGATCGGCGGCAAAGACGACATCCTGACCGAGCAGTTCGGCCAGTCTCACAGCGACCGGGGCCAGTGTCTTGGTCTTCTTATCTTCTTCTGTTTTGACCTTGCCCAGATGGCTGCACAGAATAACGCGGCCGCCGTCGGCAATCAGCTTTTTGATCGTCGGCAGGGCGGCGACGATACGGTTTTCATCGGTGATCTTGCCGTCTTTGAGCGGAACATTGAAATCGCAGCGGCACAGGACTCTCAGGCCCTTGACGTTGATATCATCAACAGATTTTTTGTTAAGCATAACGTCCTCCTAAAAATGAAGGGTCCGGTGCCGTATATCCGGACCGAACCCCTGTCACTTAATGTTTCGATTATTTGTTCAGCAGTTTGCCGAAGTATTTGATTGTACGGCACATATTGGATGTGAAGGAATTTTCATTGTCATACCATGACACAACCTGAACTTCTGTGTCTTCGCCGCACGGCAGGCACATGGTCTGTGTGGCATCGAACAGAGAACCGTAGGTGATGCCGACGATATCCTTGGAGACGATCGGGTCTTCATTGTAGCCGAAGGATTCGTTGGAAGCAGCCTTCATGGCGGCGTTGATCTCTTCCTTTGTGACCTTGCCCTTGACAACGGCTGTCAGGATCGTGGTGGAACCTGTCGGAACCGGGACACGCTGAGCAGCACCAATCAGCTTGCCGTTCAGTTCCGGAACGACCAGGCCGATAGCCTTGGCAGCACCTGTGCTGTTCGGAACAATGTTCTCGGCGCCGGCGCGGCCTCTTCTGAAGTCACCCTTTCTGTGCGGGCCGTCAAGGATCATCTGATCGCCTGTGTAGGCATGGATGGTAGCCATGATACCGGACTTGATCTCAGCCAGTTCGTTCAGGGCTTTGGCCATCGGAGCCAGGCAGTTTGTTGTGCAGGAAGCAGCGGAGATGATGTGATCATCAGCTGTCAGTGTTTCGTGGTTCGTGTTGTAAACGATGGTCTTCAGGTCATTGCCGGCCGGAGCGGAAATGATAACGTTCTTGGCACCGGCATCGATGTGGGCCTGAGATTTGGCTTTGGATGTGTAGAAGCCTGTGCATTCCAGGACAACGTCGATATCCAGTTCGCCCCACGGCAGCTTGGAAGCGTCAGCTTCTTTGTAAATCTCGATCTCTGTGCCGTCCACGATGATGGAATGATCGGTGTTGGAAACCTTGTCAGCCAGCGCATAGCGGCCCTGAGAAGAATCATACTTCAGCAGGTAAGCCAGCATCTCCGGGCTTGTCAGATCGTTGATAGCAACGATTTCGAAGCCTTCAGCGCGGAACATCTGACGGAAAGCCAGACGACCGATACGACCAAAACCATTAATTGCGACTTTAACAGCCATTTGTAAAACCTCCCTGTGTATATGTATAAAAAAATTACCTGATTCACCAACGAAGTTATTTTACTGAAACCCTAAAAAAAATACAAGTCCTTTCTGGGTTTTTGGTTCAATTTCACAATTTTACAAAGTTTGGCCGATGGGCTTTGTAATAAACGACATGGGAAAAACCAATGCTTTTTAAAAGCTTTGCGGTTTCCTCAAATCCGTATCCGATAAAACCCGTCCGGTGGGCATCACTGCCCACGGTGATCAGGGTGCCGCCCAGCTCACGATACCGCCGGAGGACCTCAGGCTGGGGATTGGCAAAGCCCAGATGCTTCTTGAGACCGGCCGTGTTGACCTCAAGGGCAATGTTATATTTGACAAGGAGCTTCAGGATCTCATCCAGCACATCGGCATACTCACTGTAATGATAGAAACGGCGTTCCTTGCCGTAGCGGACGATATAATCCAGATGTCCCAGCGCGTCAAAACTGTGAAAACTGCGGATATCGTTCAGCGTCTCTTCGAAAAAGGCGCGGTAGATCTCGCTGTCGCGGCGGTCACGGAAGGTCTCCGGGTAATAGGGATCGCAGTTATCCACCAGATGCTGAGAGCCGATGCAGAAATCCAGCGGCCAGCGGCGGATCAGCGCCTCATAGCGCGGTCCCAGATGTTTCTGCATACCCAGCTCCGCTCCCGCGTAGATCGCTATCCTGTCGCCGTAGACATCCCTGAGGGCGGCGATATTTTTCAGATAAGCGGCCATATCGTATTCGAACACCTCATCGGGATAGGGATAATCGTAATCGATATGATCGGTGAAGCAGATATAGGGAAGACCGGCGTCAATGGCGGCCTTCACGTCCTCTTCCATCGGCGTCTCGCAGTCCGCGGAATAGGTGGAATGGATATGAGTATCGCCGAAGATCATAGAATGACACCTCCCCCCAGAACACAGTTTTCCTGATAAAAGACAACCGCCTGTCCCGGTGTGGGCGCCCGCTGCGGTTCTTCAAAGGTACATAAAACACTGCCGTCCGGCCGTTTTTCGATGACAGCCGGGCAGGCCGCGGCGCTGTAGCGGATCTTGGCCGTGACCGCGGCAGGCTCCGTCAGATCCTCCACCATCATATAGTTCATCCGGTCGGCGATCAACGTCCGGCTGAAGAGGCGGTCATTGTCCGACAGCACCACCTCATTGGTCCGGGGCCGTATTTCTCTGACGAAGACAGGTCGGCCGAAAGACAGGCCCAGGTGCTTGCGCTGGCCGATGGTATAATGGGAAATGCCCCTGTGACGACCGAGAATGCGTCCCTCATCGTCCACAAAATTGCCGGGGACATCGGGAATGCCGGTCTCCCGGGCGATGTAAGAAGCGTAATCATGATCCGGAATAAAACAGATCTCCTGAGAATCCGGCTTATGGGCCACCGGCAGGCCGGCCTGTTCGGCCATCATCCTTACCTCGGGTTTGGTATAGCGTCCCACCGGCATCAGCGTATGCCTCAGCTGCTCCTGCGTCAGATTGTAGAGAGCATAGGTCTGATCCTTTGAGGATGACGATGCCTGGAGCGTCAGCCGTCCGTTCGGAAGTGTAACCACCGAGGCATAATGTCCTGTGGCGATATAATCAGCGCCCAGGGCCAGACTTTTGTTGAGAAGAGCCTCCCATTTGACATAGCGATTGCAGGCGATGCAGGGATTGGGGGTCCGGCCTTCCCGGTATTCCCTGATAAAATAGTCGATAACCTTATCTTTGAAAACCTCCCGGAAATTCATGACATAATGAGGGATGCCGAGGCGATCGGCCACCTGACGGGCATCCTCCACGGCCGACAGACCGCAGCAGCCGCCGTTATCCGCTGTGACGGCCGGATCCTCTTCCTGCCAGATCTGCATTGTCACTCCGATGACGTCATAGCCCTCTTCTTTCAGCAGCCAGGCGGCTGCCGAGCTGTCAACGCCGCCGGACATGCCGACGACAACCGTGCCTTTTTTCACTCTGCTGTCCCCTTACCATTCTTCATAGCTTTCACTGACACGTCACATACGACGAATATTGTCACAGCCTTTTTTTATTGTGTCAATAACAAACTGCAAATCCTCTTCCGACAGATCCGGCGACAGTGTCATGCGGATCGTCCCGTGGGCATCGCCGTAGGACAACCCCATGGCCGTGAGCACATGGGACGGACTTAAGGATCCCGAGGCGCAGGCCGATCCGGCCGAGGCCGCGATGCCTTTCATATCCAGATAAATAAGAAGTGCCTCACCGTCGATTCCCGGAAAGGTCATATTGACATGGCCGGGCAGGCGATGGCTGCCGCCGTTCAGATAGCAGCCCGGCACCGCCCTCATCAGCCCTTCCGTCAGAAAACGTCGCAGTTCGAGCAGACGGACGCGGTTGTCTTCCATTGAAGAAGCGGCTGCTTCTGCCGCCGCACCAAAGCCCACAATCCCCACAGTATTTTCCGTCCCGGCACGGCGCCCTCTCTCCTGTGCGCCTCCGTGAAGGAAGGCTCCGACGGCTGTGCCCTTGCGTATATAAAGAAAACCGGTGCCCTTGGGGCCGCCGCATTTATGCGCGCTCACACTCATCAGATCAACGGCAGAGGCATTCACATCAAGAGGGATATGGCCGTATGCCTGTACCGCATCCGTATGGAACAGAACGCCGTGCTCACCGGCTATATGCCCGATAGCGGACACATCCTGGAGACACCCGGTTTCGTTGTTGGCTGTCATGACACTGATGAGGCAGGTTTCCGGTCTGATGGCGGCTTCAACAGCGGCCGGGGAGACAATACCGCAGCGATCCACATCCAGATAGGTAACGGCTGCGCCCTGTTCTTCCAGATAACGACAGGTCTCCAGCACCGCGTGGTGTTCCGTCTTCTGGGTAATCATATGCGGCGTCTTTCCCTCAGCCCGGGCTTTTTCGAAAACGGCTTTCAGCGCCCAGTTATCGGCTTCCGTTCCGCCGGAGGTAAAATAGATCTCGGAAGGCGAAGCCTTGATAAGGGCCGCCGCGGCTTCCCGGGCTTTCGTCAGAGCAGCCCGGCTCTTCATGGCCCGCCGGTAGATCGCCGACGGGTTGCCGTCATCCGCCAGAAAGGTCAGCATCGCCTCCCTGGCACGCGGGTTCAGCGCTGTCGTCGCGGCATTGTCAAGATATATTTCTTTCATAAACCCCTGCATCCTTCCGGACAGTGTCTGTCCTTGCCTTTCTCTCCCCGTCTTTGACTCTTTGTCATCAAAAAAGCCGTACCCTGTTCGGTACGGCCTGCAGGCTATTTTCTCGGGTGGGCTTTGTTATACACATCACGCATATGAGAAATCCCGGCATCCAGATAGATCTGTGTTGTGCTGATGTCCGAATGACCGAGCATTTCCTGTACGCTCTTAAGATCTGCACCGTTCTGAAGCATATGTGTCGCAAAGGAATGACGCAGCGTATGCGGTGTGATATCGCTTTCCACACCTGCCGCCTGGGCATAACCCTTCAGCACTTTCCAGAACCCCTGCCGGCTCATGGCTGTCCCGCTGCAGTTGGTGAAGAAGAAATCATTCTGACTGTCCTTCACAAAGTGCGGTCTGGCCTCCTTCAGGTACCGTTCCAGTGCCTTTCTGGCTGTCTGGCTGAAGGGAATGATCCTCTCCGACTTACGGTCAATGCAGGTCAGATAACACATGGACAGGTTCACATCATGAAGCCTCAGATTGATCAGTTCCGAAACCCGCATGCCGGTGGCATACATCAGTTCCAGCATAGCACTGTCGCGGATACCTTTATCTGTCGTCAGATCCGGCTCACTGAGGAGCTTTTCCACATCCGTCACATTCATGATCTGCGGTGCCTTTTTCTCGATCTTTGGCGGTTTGATAGCCTCCGAGGGATTGACCGACACCATGTTTTTCTTCTCAAGATACTTAAAGAAGGCCCGTGTCGACGCAATGCTCCGTGAAATGGAGGAAGCCGCGTACTGATGACTTTCGAGATAAAGAATATAAGAATTCAGATGTGTCTCGGTAACGACATCCCAGGATGTGATATGGCGCTCTTCAATCAGATAATCCTTGAGCTTTTCAAGATCCCGCTTATAGGAAGCCTCCGTATTGCCCGAAGACTTTTTTATCTTATGGTAATAACGAATAAACTTCTGAATTGCTTCTTCCATTCAGTATATCCACCAGTTTCAAAATTGTAAGGAAGCAATTCACCCTTCAAAACCCCACGCTCTCCCCAGAGCATAGATAAATTATAATAACTAATTAACATAAAATCAAACATTATTTACATAATTTCGTCAGGTAAACCCTTGATATTTTAAGGGTTTTTTCTGATATGGTTGTCATAACGCAGTCCCCTCAATATCTGGTTTCATCCGTTGTCCCGCATCACAAAATATGGTATAGCATAAAAAAAATACTGCCGAACCGCCTCAGCGGTTCGACAGTATTTCAAACAGTCACACAGAAATAATCCGGGTTTCTGTTATTTGGCGTAATCAACAACGCGGCTCTCTCTGACCATGTTGACCTTGATCTGACCCGGATATTCCAGTTCAGCCTCGATCTGTTTGGCAATGTCTCTGGCCAGGAGCACCATTTCGGCATCACTGACTTCCTCCGGCACAACCGCGATGCGGATCTCACGACCGGCCTGAATGGCGAAGGATTTATCAACGCCCTTGAAGCTGTTGGTGATGTCTTCGAGTTTCTTAAGTCTGTTGGTGTACGTTTCGAGAGTTTCCCGACGGGCACCCGGTCTGGCAGCAGAAATCGCATCCGCAGCCTGAACAAGGCAGGCGACAAGAGACTTCGGTTCGGTATCACCGTGATGACTTTCGACAGCGTTAATAACGATATCGTTTTCCTTGTACTTACGGCAAATGTCGGCACCGATCTGAATGTGGGAACCCTCGATCTCGTGATCGATGGATTTGCCGATATCGTGAAGGAGACCGGCACGTTTGGCCATTCTCACATCACAGCCGCATTCGCCGGCTAAAAGTCCGGACAGCTGAGCCACCTCAATGGAATGTTTCAAGGCATTCTGTCCGTAAGAGGTTCTGTAGCGCATCCGTCCGAGAAGCTTGATAATCTCAGGATGAAGGTTGTTGACACCGACTTCCATGGCGGCATTCTCACCGTCTTCCTTCATCTGGCGTTCCACTTCTTTCCGGGCTTTCTCCACCATTTCCTCAATGCGGGCAGGATGGATACGACCATCAACAATCAGTTTCTCGAGTGCAATGCGGGCAATTTCTCTTCTGACAGGATCAAAACCGGACAAAACAACAGCTTCCGGTGTATCATCGATGATCAGGTCGACACCTGTCAGGGTTTCCAGTGTTCTGATATTCCGGCCTTCGCGTCCGATGATACGGCCTTTCATCTCATCACTGGGGAGCTGGACAACAGATATGGTTGAATCGGAAACATGATCGACGGCACAGCGCTGGATCGTATTGACAACGATCTCCTGAGCCTTCTTGTCGGCATCGTGTCTGGCCTGTTCATTGATCTCACGGTAGATCTTCGCAATATCCGCTGTGGCATCCTCGCGGACCTCGGCCAGCAATCGTGTTCTGGCTTCCTCCGTGGTCATGCCTGAGATCTTTTCCAGTTCGGCAAGACTTCTCTCATGCTGCTCTTCAACTTCCTTCTGTTTGCGGTTTAACGCTGCTTCTTTTGCTGCATAGTCGGCTTCCCGCTTTTCCATGGCATCGGTCTTTTTGTCCAGGACATCTTCCTTTGACTGGATACGTCTTTCCTGCTTGCTGATCTCTGCCCGTCTCTCCTTCAGTTCTTTTTCAACCTCATTGCGGGCACGCAGGGAATTTTCCTGGATTTCAATCATGGATTCACGTTTCTTGGTTTCTGCCTGTTTAATGGCATCATCAATAATACTTCTTGCTTTTTCCTCGGCAGTTCCGATCTTCTCGGCATCAAGTCTGTTCTTACGGGCCAGTGCCAGTTTCCAGGTGACGGGAATAGCAATAAGCAGAGCGACTACTGCAACGACTAAAATAATCTCCAAAGTTGTCACAGGAGCACCTCCATATTTAGTTTTCATTGTACAAATAATACAACATATCTATATTATCTGTTTTCGAAGTGAGTGTCAAGTTTATGTCAACGGGCTTTCACACAAAGTGTTTTGTTTGACTTTTGCAACACCCACCTGATCCGTTTCTACTCTGCTGTCATATCATCGGCACCGCCCAGCACCGCCAGTACATCACCAAGGCGAAAACCGCGTCTGAGCAAGGACTGAATGAGCTTCTGTCTGGCCAGACTGTCCGCAGGACTTTCCGTTCGCGCCTTCTTCAGAACCAGACGGCGAATCAGCGCCTTCTGATCGATCGGCCCGGCCTCTTCCAGAGCCTGGCTTATCTGATCCCGTGTCAGTCCCTTCTTCAGCAGATCACAGCGGATTCTCTCCAGGCTCCGGCAGTCGCGGAAACGGTCGATATACCGGGCCGCAAAAAGGCTGTCATCGACATAGCCGTAGCTCTTCGCATACCCGATAGCATCCTCGATGATACCGGACTCAAAACCGGCCGATGTCAGCTTGTCCCGCAGTTCCTTTTCTGTTCTGTCGTGATCCGTCAAAAGCGCCAGCACTTTGCGGCGTGCCCGGATACGATCATCTGTTTCGGTCATCGCCGTCAGTTTCCTTCAGCGCCGCTGTCGGCTTCCGCACCGGATTCATCCACATCCACAGCCAGACCACTGGCCATGCGCACACGGGCTTCAATATCGGCCATCACAGCCGGATTCTCCTCCAGATACAGCTTGGCATTCTCACGGCCCTGTCCGATCTTCTCGCCGTTCAGCGAGAACCAGGCACCGCTCTTATCCACGATACCGGTGTTGACGGCCAGATCCAGAATATCACCGGAACGGGAAATGCCCCGGCCGAACATGATATCAAACTGGGCCTCCTTAAAGGGAGGCGCCACCTTGTTCTTGACGATCTTGATCTTTGTCCGGTTGCCGATGACCTCACCGCCGGCCTTCAGCGTCTCAATGCGGCGGACATCCATACGGACTGAGGCATAGAACTTCAGAGCCCGGCCGCCGGTCGTCGTCTCGGGATTGCCGAACATGACACCGATCTTCTCGCGCAGCTGGTTGATAAAGATGACAATGCACTTTGTCTTGCTGACGGTGGCCGTAAGCTTTCTCAGAGCCTGGCTCATCAGCCGTGCCTGCAGTCCGACATGGGAATCGCCCATGTCACCGTCGATCTCGGCCTGAGGCGTCAGAGCCGCAACGGAGTCCACAACGATAATATCGACAGCCCCCGAGCGCACCATCGTCTCTGTGATCTCCAGAGCCTGTTCGCCGGAGTCAGGCTGGGAAATATACAGATTCTCAATATCGACGCCGATATTTCTGGCGTAGATCGGATCAAGAGCATGCTCGGCATCCACAAAGCCGGCAATGCCGCCGCGCTTCTGTACTTCAGATACCATGTGCAGGGCCACGGTCGTCTTGCCGCTGGATTCCGGTCCGTAGATCTCAATGATGCGTCCCTTCGGGATGCCGCCGATGCCCAGGGCAAGGTCCAGAGACAGCGAACCTGTCGGGACCGATTCCACATTCATCGCGGAATCCTTGTCTCCGAGCTTCATAACCGTGCCTTTGCCGAATTCTTTCTCCAGATGACCGATGGCAGCCTCAAGAGCCCGCTCTTTTTCTTCCTGAATTTTTGTTTTATTTGAAGTATCTGTTTTCAACTTTCAGCGCTCCTTTATATCGAACATTTGTTCGTGACACTGCTATATTACAGGAAAAACGGATCCTTGTCAACCGCCCGGCGGGACAAAGATCCGAAAGTGTTACCGCAGCACAAAATCCTGCTGCCGTCAGGACGGCTTCCTGCAGATTCCGCCGTCTTCTATGCTGTTTTCGCGCAGGACGATATCCCGAAGCCTCAGAGGTTCAGACCCAGACGATACGCTTCTTCCACCGCCGGATGTCCGGTGATATCGCCGCCTTCCTTCACGCCGCCGGCAAAAACAGAGCCGGCAAAGCGCGCTTTGTCGAAGCAGGCAATCCAGCCTTTCAGCCCGGCAATGCCGCTGAGGCGGGCCATCTCGCCGTCCTCAGCTGCCGACGACAGAAGATAGACATCCTCGAAGCGGTTTTCCTTTATGTACAGCGTATTGGTCCGGTCCAGAAGCGTCTTCATCTGTCCGCTCATCTCATAGTAATAGACCGGCGTTGCAAAAGCGATCACCTCTGCCTGCCCGATCTGTTCAGCTATGGCTGCGGCATCATCCTTAATCGGACAGCTGCCGGTCTCCTGACAGACCAGACAGCCGCGGCAGTATGTCAGATTCTTATTTTTTAACGACAGCAGCACCGTCTCGTGGCCGGCCTCCGACGCCCCGCGGGCAAAGGCTTCCGCCAGCACCTCAGAATTGCTGTGTGCCCTCAGACTTGTGGTAATAACCAGAACCTTTTTGCTCATGGCATCCTCCCTTTTCAAAAAGCTGCCGGTCTCAGACCTTTTCTGACAGCCGGCAGCACCATGCTGTTGTCTTCGATCACCCGATCAGCCAGTCATACATGGCCTGATACTGCAGGGCTGAAGCATGCCAGGAGAAATCGGCACGCATGGCCCTTTCGATCATCTTGTTCCATTCCCGCTTCCGGTCATAATAGATGCGTTCGGCATAGCGCACGGTGTTCATCATCTCGTGAGCGTTGTAATTCGTGAAGGAGAAGCCGGTACCGGTGCCCTCGAACTCATTGTAGGGCTCAACCGTATCCTTCAGACCGCCGGTCTCGCGTACGATGGGCAGACAGCCGTAACGCAGGGACATCAGCTGGGATAAGCCGCAGGGCTCAAAGCGCGAGGGCATCAGAAAGGCATCGGACGCCGCGTAGATGCGGTGAGCCAGGGCTTCATTGTAATAAATCTGAGCTGAGACGCGGCCGTGGTATTTCCAGTCAAAGTGGCGGAACATATTTTCGTAACGCTCTTCGCCGGTGCCCAGAATAACAAACTGAACATTGTCGCCGCACATCTCATCCATGACACAATCAATCAGATCAAATCCCTTCTGATCCGTCAGACGCGACACAATACCGATCAGCATCTTTTTCGCATCCGCCTCAAGTCCCAGTTCTCTCTGAAGATCGAGCTTATTCTTGACTTTGTTGCGGCGGAAATTATCCACATTGTAATGATAGCGGATATGGGCATCGGTATCGGGATTGAAGGCATCATAATCAATGCCGTTGACAATGCCTCTCAGATCGTGGCTGCGGGCGCACATCAGGCCGTCGAGACCTTCGCCGTAGAAGGCGGTCTTGATCTCCTCGGCATAGGTGCGGGACACGGTGGTGATGGCATCGGCATAGACAAGGCCGCCCTTCATCATAGACGCATCTTTCTTGTATTCCAGCTTATCCGGCACAAAATAATAGTCGGACAGTCCCGTGACATTCTTGAAAGTGGGGATATCCCAGACACCCTGGAACTTCAGATTGTGGATCGTCATGACGGTCCTGATGCCGCGATAGAATTCATTGGCCTGGAAGGCATCGTGCAGATAGACCGGGATCAGGCCCGTCTGCCAGTCATGGCAGTGGATCACGTCGGGACGGAAGTTCAGGGACGGCAGGGCCGACAGCACTGCCTTGCAGAAGAAGCCGAAGCGGCCGAGATCCTGAGGCATGCCGAGATAGGGCTTGTCACCGGAGAAATAATCCAGATTATCGATGAAATAATAGGTTACACCCTCATACTGACAGGTCTTGATGCCGACATAGCAGGAACCCCAGTTGAAATCCATATAAAAAGAAGTCACATAGGTCATCTTCTCCTGCCACTTCGCCGGAATGCAGGTATAAAGAGGCATGATCACACGACAGTCAAAATACTGTCTGTCAAGTTCCTTCGGCAGTGAGCCGACTACGTCTGCCAGTCCGCCTGTTTTGAGGAACGGCAGGCATTCCGATGCCGCAAAAAGAATTGTCTTCATAGTGTCTTCTTCCTTTTCTTTAGAATAGTTTTGCTGATGATTATTTTACACGCTCAGCGGCGCTCTGTCCCGTTCCAAAACGAATTTTCTGCGATAAGGCTTTCATTTCTTCGGCAGCGGCCAGCGTGCTGTCCGTGATTCTGGCACCGCCGATCAGACGCGCCAGTTCCCTGACGGATTCCCCGTCATCCAGCACCTGAAGCTGTGTCTCGGCGCTGTCGGCGGTGACCGCCTTAGTGATCGCCAGATGATGATCAGCCATGGCCGCTATCTGAGGCAGATGGGTAATGCACAGCGTCTGATGCCGGCTTCCCACGGTATTCAGCTTCTCAGCCACCTTCTGGGCCGTCCGGCCGCTGATGCCGGTGTCAATCTCATCAAAGATCAGCGTGTCGGTATCGTCGCGGGCCGCAAACATCGTCCGTATACCCAGCATAATGCGTGACAGTTCGCCGCCGGAAGCCACCTCGCGGAGAGGCATAACCGGTCTGCCGGGATTGGTGGCGATCATAAATTCGATCTCATCCGCGCCGTTTTCGCCGATGTGGCCGGCCTCCCGGAAATCGATCCGGAAATCGGCCCGGTCAAAATTGAGATCCAGAAAATGTCCGGCGGCTTCCTTTTCAAAAACCGCAGCGGCCTCGCGCCGACGGGCTGTCAGAACCGCGGCTGCCTCCCGAAGTTCCCGGTAAGCCTCAGCGATCCCGGCCTCCAGCTGTCTCTTCTCCTCCTCGTAGTTTTCGAGGGCTGCCAGCTCGGCCCGGCGCTCGTCCAGGGCTGCCAGGACGTCTTCCAGCGTCCGGCCGTATTTCATTTTCAGACGATTGATCGTATCCAGCCTTTTTCCTGTCTCCTCCAGAAGATGGGGATCGTCCTCCGCATCCGCCAGATACCGGGCAATTTCCCGGTTGAAATCATTAAGAAGGGCATCAATATCTCGGAGAACATCGACCGGCCCCTGAAGTACGGCGTCATAGCGCACCGCTCCCTCCAGTTCCCTGAGAGCAGCGCCGATCTGTTCACCGGCACTGTCGGATGTCTCATATCCCGTCAGCGTGTGAACGGCCGAAACGGCTTCCATGAGACGCCGTATGTTGGCGAGCTTTTTATACCGCTCTTCCAGTTCCTCATCCTCACCGGCCTTCAAGGCCGCCTCTTCGATCTCGCCGATTTCAAAACGCAGGAAATCCATCCGGCGGGCCCGTTCCTCGTCGGACAGACCGTGAGCATTGCCGGCGGCCTTCAGCGCCTGATAACGCCTCGCGGCAGCAGCGCAGACTTCCCGGGCGGCGGCTGTCGCTTCGCCGCCGAAATCATCCAGAAGAGCCAGCTGCTTCTCGGGCCGCAGCAGTGTCTGGTTCTCGTGCTGGCCGTGGATATCGATCAGAATATCGGCACAGGTACGCACCCGGGCGGCGGTCACCGTCTCGCCGTTAAGGCGGAAAACCGACCGCGTCCCGTCAATACGGCGGGAGATGATCAACAGATCATCCTCCACCGGCACCCCGGCGGCCTCAAGACGGGTCAGGGCTCCGGGACCGGGTTCAAAAACAGCCTCAATCAAAGCCGGGCTGCCGTCACCGGTCGTCATATCCTTAGGAAGCCGGCCTCCCAGCACCAGAACCAGAGAACCGATCAGGATCGATTTACCGGCACCGGTCTCACCGGTCAGCACCGTCAGACCATCAGAAAAATCGACATCGACCTCACGGATAAGGGCCAGATTTTTGACATGGAGATTTCTCAGCATAGGTGACTGTCCTTTACGATTCTTTCAGAAAATTTTTCAGCCGTGTCCTGAGTGAGGGGCCGTCCTCGGGGGAACGCATGACGCACAGGATCGTATCGTCGCCGGCGGTGCAGCCCAGAAGTTCCTCCCAGCCGAAGGAATCCAGCGCCGCCGCCGCGGCCATCGCCATACCGGAGACGGTCTTGATGACCGCCATATTCAACGAGATATCCAGAGAGACAAACGAATCCCTTAAAACCCTCTGATAACGATCCGAGAAGGCACTCTGACCCGGCAGCGTGGCAGCGTATTTCTGGCGGCCGCCCTCGCAGGGCACCTTTTTCAGGGACAGCTGGCGGATATCGCGTGACACCGTGGCCTGGGTCACCTGAAACCCGCATTCGCGGAGCCGGTCGGCCAGCACCTCCTGCGTTTCGATGCTTTCTGTGCGTATCAGTTCAAGGATCTGTTCGTGTCGGGCATTTTTCATGGTCTTACCTCTGCCGTCTGCGGCCGCTCTTCGGCGGCGGACGTTGTCTCAAGGGTATCTGTCAATTATTGCTCAGCTTATTTCTCAGCACCTCCAGGAAGCTGACGCTCCGGATCTTGATGATGCGGGCACGCTTCCGGGACTGGCTGACCACGATGGTATCGCCGGTCTCGACAGCATAACCGCCGGCACCGTCGAAATCGACCCGGGCTCTCTCGATCATTTCCGTGCGGCCGCGGCCGATTTCCGTCATCAGCTCGTCCGTCGACGGGAAAATGATGCTGCGGGCATTCAGGGTATGGGGAGCCAGAGGCGTCATCATGATCAGGCTGGCGGTCGGGGAAATGATGGGACCGCCGGCCGACAGGGCATAGCCGGTGGAGCCGGTGGCCGTGGACATGATGATGGCATCGGCCTGCCAGACATTCAGGAACTCACCGTTGACATAGTTTTTGAACAGAATCACGCGGGGCGCACCCTCCCGGGAGATCACGATATCATTAAGGGCCGTCTCGCGGCAGACAAGGCTGCGGCCGTGATAGACTTCGCCCGTCAGCATCATCCGCTCCTCCACCGTGAACTCGTTGCGCAGGAGCTTGTCGAGCGCCGGCAGGATGCGGTCGCGGTTGACCTCGGCCAGATAACCCAGGGTACCGAGATTGATGCCCAGCATGGGCAGATCGTGACTGACCGCCAGCTTGGCAGCCCGGAGCATGGTGCCGTCGCCGCCCAGAACCAGAAGGGCTTCCATTTCCGGGATGATATCCTGCTCGGTCATCACCTCCCTGACGACAGCTCCCCTGCGGGACAGATGCTCGGATATCATACGGGTCGTCTCGTAGGCGGGATCCTTGATGCTGTTCCTGATTATTCCGAAATTTTTCATGTATCTAAGGTCTCATGTGCTTTCTCGACAGTCTCGGCTATCAGCCGGTCTGTCAGTGCGAAGGGCACCGCCGGTGCCTGTTTGACCAGATGGATCAGGTATTCGATATTGCCCTCAGGGCCTTTAACCGGGGAAAATGTGAGACCGGCCGGGATAAAACCGCTCTCACGGGCGTAACCGGCGACATTGGCGATCACTTCCCGATGAACACCCTTGTCCCGGACAACGCCGCGGCGGCCCACCTTCTCGCGCCCGGCCTCAAACTGAGGCTTGATGAGGGCGGCGATCTCTCCGTCCGCGGTCAGCAGCGTCTGTGCCACCGGGAGAACGAGCTTCAGAGAAATAAAAGAAACGTCGATACTGGCAAAGGAAGGCACCTCCGCCAGTTCCTCCGGCGTCACGTAGCGGATGTTGGTCTTTTCCATACAGACCACCCGCGGATCGCTGCGAAGCTTCCAGGCCAGCTGGCCGTAGCCCACGTCCACGGCATAGACTTTGGATGCTCCCGACTGCAGCATACAGTCCGTAAAGCCGCCGGTGGAGGCTCCGATATCCATGCAGATGCGGTCCGTCAGCGTGATCGGGAAGGTCTGCATGGCCTTCTCCAGCTTGAGGCCTCCGCGGCTGACGTAAGGCATCACCCTGCCGCGGATCTCCGGCGTCACAGCCTCATCGAACAGGCTGCCGGGCTTATCCTCGCGGACATCATCCACAAAAACGATTCCCTCCATAATCAGGGCTTTAGCCCTCTCCCGGGAAGGCGCCAGGCCCTTTTCAAAGAGGATAACATCCAGTCGCTTTTTCACTCAAAATCTCCTATCTGACCCTCGTCATCGATCTGCTGCATCTTCTTCTCGACGCGGTCGATCCTGTCATTCAATGTCTTCAGGAGGCGCATTCCCTTTTCATAGAGGCGAAACGATTCCTCCAGAGAAACAGCGTCGCTCTCCAGCTGTCCGGCCATGTCATCCAGCAGGCGGAAGGCCTCTTCGATTGTCATGGTTTCCGGTTCGCTTCCGGCTTCCGGCTTCTCCGCGTCGTCATTCAGGCTTGTCATAGGTCATCTCCCGTATCCGTTGTTTTTCTGTCTTTTCAATCCTGGCATCCAGGATACCGTCCGTGACATGGATCGTCACGGCATCTCCCGGTGCGGCATCCTCCACCGACCGGAGCGTTCCGCCGTCCTTCAGGTTAACATAAGAAAAGCCCTGCTTCAGCTTATCCAGCGGATTGAGTCCCCGGAAGCGTCCTGTCAGCCAGACAAAGGTCCTCTGGCGATCCCTCAAGAGCTCGCGGGCCGCCTTCTCAAGACGGTCGCCCTCTCTGTCAGCACGGAGTCTGGCATCCCGGAGCCTGTCATTCATCAGACGACGCAGCTTCACCTCTCTGTCGGCGGCAAGGCGCCGCCTTTCTTTCAGCTTATAGGCGGGACTCAGATGCGCCATCCGCAGCGTCAGGTTTTCCAGGCGGCTCCGCACCTGCTTCAGTTTCTCCGATTCCGCCCGGCAGAGCCGCCGCTGCCGAACCCGGAGCGCTTCTTCATAATCAGCCAGGCTGAAGACCGCCAGCTCGGCGGCTGCCGAGGGCGTCGGTGCCCTCAGATCAGCCACATAATCCACGATCGTCGTGTCTGTCTCATGTCCGACCGCCGTAATCACCGGTGTCTCACAATCGAAGACGGCCCGGGCCACCGCTTCTTCATTGAAGGCCCAGAGATCCTCGATGGAACCGCCGCCCCGCCCGAGAATGATCACATCCACGCCGGCCCTGTCCAGCACCTGAAGGCCTCTGATCAGGGAGGGCGCCGCCTCTTTTCCCTGAACCAGTGCCGGATACAGGATGAGGCTGACCCCCGGATTCCGGCGGCGGGCCACCGTGATGATATCGCGAACAGCGGCACCGGTGGGTGCCGTGATAACACCGACACGCCGGCAATAGGCCGGTATCGGCTTCTTATACATGGGGGAAAACATCCCCATGTCCTCCAAATCTTGTTTCAGTCTGAGGAATCGTTCGTAGAGAAGACCGGCGCCCTCCAGGCTGATCGTCTGCACATAAAGCTGACAGCTGCCGTCACGCTCGTACAGATCAATGCTGCCCGTCACAACGACCCGATCCCCGTCCTTCATCGGAAACGTCAGGCCCTTTCTGGCACTGCGGAACATCACGCATCGCAATGCGCCGGATTCATCTTTCAGTGAAAAGTAGATATGTCCGGAGGTGTGATATTTGAGATTGCTGATCTCCCCCCGGACATTGAGTGCGTTAAGAAGGATGTCCTGACGGAACATCCGTTTGATATACGTATTGACCTGACCGACCGAATAGATCGACTTCTGCATAGGCCGGGCCTCAGGATCTGGCAATATGCCCGAGGACGCCATTGATAAAGGACGCGGAATCCTGACCGCCGAAGGTCTTGGCCAGCTCGACGGCTTCATTGATGGCGACACCGTTGGGGATCTCATCATCAAATCTGAGTTCATAGACCCCCAGGCGCAGGATGGCAAGATCCACCTTGGCCATACGGCCGGTCTTCCAGCCGCGGGAGGCCTTGTTAAGAAGGGCGTCGATCTCATCAATGTGAGCCATAACAGCGTCAAAGCGCTGTCTCAGATACCATTCATCGGCATCATCGATACCCTCGGGCAGCACCGCTTCATCGGCCGGTTCATCCCGGTCTTCATTGTCAAGATACAGATCAATCTGCTCCGGCATCTCCTCATCGGGATTAAAGGCCGTCAGAAAAATCATTTTAAATAGGTGCTCTCTCAGTTTATGTCTCGTCATTTTCAGTGATTACTCTTGATTATCTTTCATGGAAACATCGGCGACACGAACATTGACCTGCGAGACTTCAAGACCTGTCATGCTTTCAACGGCATTCTTGACACGCTCCTGAACCTCACGGCTGACATCAACGATGGAAAAACCGTAATTAATATTCAAAGCCAGGTCGATGGCAGTGATATGATCCTCCTCCACCGTCACACTGACGCCGGCACGCAGATTCTTAAGGCCGAGCCTGGCGATCGTGTCTTCCTTGAAACCGCCGGCCATCGAGGACACTCCCTTGACCTCCGTTGCCGCCAGTCCGGCAATAATCGCCAGAACTTCTTCGGAAACTTTGACGGAGCCGTTCTGTTCATCCTCACGAATCGTAAACATGGTACGCTTATCAGCCATTTTTCTACCTCCGCTAATAGCTTTATTATAGCAAAGCCGGTTTGTGATGACAATCACACAATCTTATTCATCCCAATCGCCGAATTCCGTGAGCTTCAGATCCTTATTGCGGTCTTCCGTCATGCCGATGCTCCATTCGTGAGCCCACAGCAGCAGCGGCCGGCCCTTCATGTCACGGACCTTCTTCATATCCGAAGTACCTTCGAGATGATCGACGTCGATCTCATCCGGATTGCAGATCCAGCGGATATACTCATAGGGCAGGCTTTCCATGGCGATCTCGACCTTGTACTCATTCTCGAGGCGGAACTTCAGAACATCCAGCTGCAGAACACCGACCACGCCGACGATGATCTCCTCCATGCCGGTGCGGTATTCCTGGAAGATCTGTATCGCACCTTCCTGCGCGATCTCGGTCACGCCCTTCATGAACTGCTTGCGCTTCATGGTGTCGATCTGGCGGACCCGGGCAAAATGCTCGGGAGCAAAGGTCGGGATGCCGCCGAAGCGGAAATCATGGCCCGGCAGACAGACCGTGTCTCCGATGGCGTAGATGCCCGGATCAAAGACACCGATAATATCGCCGGCCCAGGCCTCCGTGACCACATGGCGGTCCTCCGCCATCATCTGCTGAGGCTGGGACAGGCGCAGCTTGCGGCCGCCCTGGACATGCCAGACTTCCATATTGGCATCAAAGTGACCGGAAACGATACGCATAAAGGCCACCCGATCACGGTGATTTTTGTTCATGTTGGCCTGGATCTTGAAGACAAAGGCCGAGAAATCGTCGGTCATCGGATCGATGATACCCTGATCCGACACCCGGGCCAGCGGTGAACTCGTCATCGCCAGGAAATGACGCAGAAAGGTCTCCACACCGAAGTTTGTCAGCGCCGAACCAAAGAACACCGGGCTCAGCTCGCCGCGGCCGACCTTCTCAAGATCCAGCTCCGGCGAAGCGCCGTCCAGCAGTTCGATCTCGTCGTTGAGACGGCTGATCTCTTCCGGACTGATATGATCCGAGGTCACCGGCTGTGTGAGATCAATCTCCTCTTCCGTGCCCTCTTTCGTCCCCTTCTGGGTATCGGAGAAAAGCAGCACATGGCGGGATGCTCTGTCATAGACACCCTTGAAGGCCTTGCCGGATCCGATGGGCCAGTTGACCGGGCAGGTGGGGATCCCCAGTTCCTGCTCGATCTCATCCACCAGCTCAAAGGGATCGCGGGAATCGCGGTCCAGCTTGTTGATAAAGGTAAAGATAGGGATATGCCGGCGGGCGCAGACCTTGAAAAGCTTCCGCGTCTGAGCCTCGACACCGCGGGCGCCGTCGATGACCATAACAGCCGAATCGGCAGCCATCAGCGTCCGGTAGGTATCCTCCGAGAAATCCTGATGGCCCGGCGTATCCAGAATATTGATACAGTAACCGTTGTAATTAAACTGAAGAACCGAACTCGTGACAGAAATACCTCTCTGCTTTTCGATCTCCATCCAGTCAGACACCGCATGGCGGGCCGTCGCCTTTCCTTTGACGGAACCGGCCTGATTGATTGCCCCGCCGTACAGCAGGAATTTCTCGGTCAGTGTCGTCTTGCCGGCATCCGGATGGGAAATGATCGCAAATGTCCGTCTCTTTTCAATCTGTTCCTGATATGAAGCCATGAAACCTCCGTTCTGGCAATAGTCGTTGACGCGATAGACGTCAGGGCCTTATCAGCCCGCCTCGGCGCTGAGCTTCGCCACAGCGGCATGCAGTCGTCTCAGGCTCTCTTCGCGGCCGATGACCTCCAAAAGCTGTGTGGCGCCGCCCGGTGTCATGGCTTTGCCGGACAGGGCTGTTCTGATCGGCCACATGACCTGGCCGTTCTTGAGACCGGCTTCCGCGGCAAAGGCCAGCAGCGTCTGGTAGAGAGCGTCGTTTGAAAAATCCTCCGCCGCCTCAAGGACCGGGATGACTTTCTTAAGAACCTCCCGTGACAGGGCTTCATCGGTCTTCATCTTCTTGTGTTTATAAAGCGAGACCTCATAGTCCGGCACGGCCTTAAGGAAATCGATCTGGCCGGCAATATCCGGCAGTACCTCGATACGGCTCTTAACCATGGCGCAGACTGCCGGGATCCGGCTCTCATCGGCGACATACTCATGGATATACGGTGCCGCCAGTTCTTCGAAACGCGCATCGTCCATGGCCTTGATGTATTCGCCGTTCATCCAGCGCAGCTTATTGACATCAAAGACAGCCGGACTCTTGCCGATACGGCGGTAATCGAATTCGGCCTCCAGCTCCGCCAGGGACTTGATCTCACTGTTATCGGCCGGACTCCAGCCCAGAAGAGCCACAAAGTTGACAACGGCTTCCGGCAGAAATCCCTGGTCGATCAGATCACCGAAGGAGGAATGACCGGAACGCTTGCTGAGCTTTTTGTGATTCTCATCCGTGATCAGCGGGCAGTGCACATAGACCGGCACCTCCCAGCCGAAAGCGTGGTAGAGAATGTTGTACTTCGGAGAGGAAGACAGATATTCGTTGCCGCGCACCACATGGGTGATGCCCATCAGGTGATCGTCCACCACATTGGCGAAGTTATAGGTCGGGAAACCGTCGGACTTGATGAGGATCATATCGTCAAGCTCGCTGTTATCGACAGTGATATCGCCGTAGATCTCATCATGGAAGGACGTGGTGCCCTCCTCGGGCACATTGAGGCGGATAACGTAAGGAATACCGCTTTTCAGCTTCTCTTCCACCTCTTCCGGGGTCAGGGACAGGCAGTGTTTGTCATATCTGCCGTATTCCTCCTCACTGCCCTCCTGCTTCAGGCTCTCCAGGCGTTCCTTCGTGCAGAAGCAGTAATAGGCCGCGCCTTTTTTTATCAGTTCTTCGGCGTATTTCCGGTAAATGCCCATACGGCATCTTTCACTCTGAACATAGGGACCGACACCGCCGTCGATATCCGGGCCTTCATCATGATGAAGGCCGGCTTCCCGGAGCGTATCATAGATAATATCCAGGGCCCCTTCCACAAAACGCTCCTGATCGGTATCCTCGATACGGAGCATGAAGCTGCCGTTCTCATGACGGGCGATCAGATAGGAATACAGGGCCGTACGAAGATTGCCGACATGCATGCGGCCTGTCGGACTCGGGGCAAAACGTGTTTTGATCATAGGATCTTTATTCCTCCACGCCGTTCGCTGACAGAATCTCCATCACATCGTTGATGGTATGGATTGACTTCAGTTCCTCTTCCGGGATCGTGATGTCGTATTTTTCCTCCATAGCCATGATCATCTCATAGAGATCCAGAGAATCAGCCCCCAGGTCCCGGCTCAGATCGGTATCCGGTGTGATCGTGGAAGCGTCAATATTCAGCTCTGCTGCCAGAAAATCGCGGATCGTTTCAAACATAATTATCTCCTTATGCATTTCTTTTATGATATTTCTAAAATGAACCGCCGTGCGGTCATTTGTGAGCCTTTTCGATACGGACGCCGCTATACTGCCGCATCCTTCAGGGTAATCCGCCGGGATACGGACAGGGCGATCGCCATCTCCATCATCAGAAACAGGGCCGAGGTGCCTCCGTAGCTGACAAAGGGCAGCGTGACGCCGGTCGTCGGGATCAGATTGATGACAACACAGATATTCAGGATGACCTGGAGGGCCACATGGCCGAAGATGCCGGTTACCATCAGCGACCCGTAGAGATCAGGAGCATTCCGGGCGATAAAAAGCAGACGGTACAGCAGATAAACAAAGAGGCCTATGAGCAGAATACCGCCGAAAACGCCCAGCTCTTCACAGACGATCGAGAAGATCATATCGTTCTGTGCCTCAGGCAGAGGCCCCAGTTTCTGGTTGCTGTTGCCCAGTCCTTTGCCAAAAAAGCCGCCGCTGCCGAGGGCATACAGGGCCTGCATGATCTGATAGCCGCCGCTGTCGGCGTAGGCCTCCGGGTCAAGCCAGACCAGGATGCGCTGGACACGGAAACTGCCGCCGGAGGCACTGTTCACCAGGAAGATCACAAGGCCGCAGACTGCCAGGGCGAACGCGGCTCCCGCCGCCAGAAATCCGGCGGTGTTGGGATGGGCCACGAACATAATGACCAGCGTGATCATTAAAATGATAATGGCTGTGCTCAGATTTTCGGTGAGAAAATAGGCAAAACACGCGGCAGAAGCACCGACAACAAGCGGCGGAACCAGGCCTTTCCACCCCCGGTACTTCCGTCCCATCTTGCAGATCAGGAGCGGTACCAGCGTGATGATCGCGATCTTGGCGATCTCGGACGGCTGGAACTGAATGCCCGCGATGCGGAGCCAGCGTCTGGCGCCGTTGTAGGTTACCCCCAGCGGACTCCGAACGGCTGCCATCGCCGCCATCGCCGCCAGATACAGCCAGAAAGCCAGTTTTTTCAGGATACGGTAATCCGCCAGGGAAACGATGATCATCAGAATAAGAGAAAGGCCTGAATACAGGGCCTGTTTCTTAAGATAGAACATATCCTTACCGGTTTTAACCTCGGCGATGTAGGAGCTGGTGCTGTAGAGCATGACCAGGCCGAAGGCTGTCAGCAGGATAATGACGGCCAGCAGATTATAATCGTAATAACCCGCCCCGGAGCGTTGTCTTGACTGTCTTCGCTTTGCCATATTACCTCTGCCCTTCCGGCTCTCCCTGAAATCACGTCATTCATTATAACGTCACCTCTGACGCAAGACAAGGCTTTTCAGCCGAGTATGCCGGACGCCTTGAGCCGCTCGGCTGCTTCGCGTATTACCTCGTCATCCTGAACCAGCGCCATGCGGACATACCCCTCGCCGGAGGGACCGAAGGCCGAACCCGGGGTCACCAGGATACCGGCCCTGTCCAGAAGATCAAGGACGAAGGTGCGGGAATCCGTGTAAGGCCCGGGGATGCGGGCCCAGATAAACATGGTCGCGGCACATTTGCCGACGGGCCAGCCGGCAGCCGTAAAGCTGTCGGCCAGAATCTCCCGGCGGCGTTTGTAGGCCTCGCGCGTCGCCGCCACACAGGTCTGATCACCGGTGATGGCCCGGACGGCCGCCTTCTGGACCGGCAGGAAGATGCCGTAATCCATGTTAGATTTCAGCTGCTTCAGTTTCGACACGACCGCTTCACAGCCGACGCAGAAGCCGACGCGGGCGCCGGCCATGCCGTAGGTCTTGGAAAGGGAATTGAACTCAACGCCCACCTCAAAGGCCCCCGGATAACTCAGGAAGCTGGGCGTCGGTTCGGTATCAAAGACCAGCTCGGAGTAGGCATTGTCGTGCAGGACGATAATGTCGTGACGGCGGGCAAAAGCGATCAGCTTCTCATACCACCAGGCCGGGGCCAGAGCCGTCGTCGGATTGTTGGGATAAGACACGATCATCAGGACGGCACGATCAGCGATCGCCTCCGGAATCGCGTCAAAGTCGATCAGGAAATCATTTTCCGGCTTCATCGGCATATAATGAACCTCGGCACCAGCGATAGCCGGACCGTCGCGGAAGACCGGATAGCAGGGATCCGGCACCAGAATCACGTCCCCCGGATCGGCGATGGACAGCGCAATATGGGCCAGGCCTTCCTGCGAGCCCAGCAGGGCCACGATCTGCGAGGCAGGATCCAGGACCACATCATAGCGGCGGCGGTACCAGGCCGCCACCGCCTCCTGCAGTTCTTCCAGATCCCGGATCGCGTAGATATAGCTCTCCGGCTTCATGGCCTCCTCAGCGATCACGCGCCGGACCTCCTCCGTCGGCGGGATGTTCGGCGTTCCCACCGACAGATCGATGACCGACAGACCGGCGGCCTCCTTCTCCCGCTTTTTATTCAGCAAAAAAGTAAAAATACTCTCTTCCGACTGTGATACCCGTTTTGAAAACTTCATAATTATCTGCCTTCCTTCAGAAATACATTTTTTATATAGGCGATCGTGGCCTCTTCGCCCTCATCGCGCCACATGGTGAGGAGCATTGCCATCTGAGCCTTCGTCTCCTCGTGAATAAACCAGGCTTTTTCACTGCCCTTCCGGTAATACTCCAGCGGATCACTGTCCTTATAGCGGCTGCCGTTGTAGACTCGGCTGGCACTGACGCGGTCAAATATCATCTCCGCCACATAGCGGCGCGGCATGGCGATTCCCCGAAGGATATGATCATCATCGGGCTTGTCGGCATAGTCGAGCCAGTATTCGTAGTGATGGCGGTTGCGTCCCTTGTGATGAAGCCAGGCCTGTGACACGCCCGTAGCCTCTCTCTCGGCGTTATTCGGACTGCGCACCCCCTGATAATAACGGACGCCGGCAAGGAACTCCGTCGGACTCAGCTTGGATAGGTCGTGCAGCAGACCCTGGCGGTAGAGGCCGGCCCGGAAACAGTAACGCATCACCATATTGTGGTGCTTTGTGATGGTTTTCAGATGATAATACGCATTTCTTAATGACATGATTCTTCCTTCCTGCGTCCAATCGCCAGGATCGTGACACAGCGCGGGGCAGCACGGAACCTTCTCTGATCCGTAAGATCAGGGGCTGCCTCTCCCGTTTCGGGGCATGACGCCTCATCGGTGGATAACAGCCGCTGCCAGGCCATTCCTTCCGGCGGGATCGGCAGGGCGAAATCAAAGGGTTCGGGACTGCTGTTGAAGGCAGCATAGAACCAGGACTCCTCGTCAACGGCATACATCAGCGCAAAGGCCGGGGTCTCATCATCTCCGCTGCGATACCAGGCCTCACGGCCGTGGACCGACAGACGCGGCATACCGCCGGCCAGCTTGCCGGAGCGGTCCCTGATGAGGCCCGGCAGATCCAGCAACCGCCGGACAGCCGTCAACCTCTTCGTAAATGCCGTCAGCTCGGCCGAGAGCGCTGTCCGCCTCCAGCTAACCCAGCCGACGGGATCGTCGGAGGCGTAGGCATTGTTGCAGCCATTCTGGGAATTGCCCCGCTCATCACCCGCATAGAGAAGAGGGACACCGGGAGACAAAAGCACGAAGGCAAGGGCATTTTTGATGAGACGCTTTCTCAGCGCCAGCACGGTACTGTTCCGTGTCGGACCTTCGGCGCCGCAGTTCCAGCTGTTGTCATTGTCAGGACCGTCGGCGTTATGCTCGCCGTTGATCTCGTTGTGTTTCCGGTCGTAGCTCACGGCATCGTAAAGGGTCATGCCGTTGACATTGGCCATATCGCAGATCGTCACAGCTGTTCCGCCGTCGTTTGTCATCGCGGCCAGAGCGGCCCCGGCCGACCCCGGCGTACCCTTGAGAAACGCACGCAGACAGTGTCGGAAGGCACCGTTTTCCAGACCGATCCTTCGCGGCATGCCGGCTTCCGTGCGTCCCAGATCCGCCCTATCCGCCTGTTCAAAAAGGAGGACCGCACGGCTCAGGCGTATGTCCTCGCGGAGAGCCCGCTCGGGAACGCCCGCGCCGAGAAAACGAAAACCGTCAATATCATAACGCTCATGCCAGAATCGGGCAACCCTGACCGCTTCCGCCGCCGGGGTCCCCGCGGGAAAACAGATCTCGGTCAGACAGGCCATACCCTCCTGGTGAATCGCCGTGATGAGGGAATGCAGCTCCGCGGCGGGATCGTCGGAAGCAGCGTAAGCGTCCTGCGGCGCCAGGTAACAGTTTCTGACAGCATAGCCCCAGTAATTTCGCCGGCCGTTCCCGAGACGGTCATCGAAGGCGTAGAGGGGCATCATTTCTATCGTATTAAAACCCAGTTCGCGAATATAAGACAGGCGGCTCACAAGCCCCCGGAAGGTACCGCGATCGGGATCCCGGCCGGGTGCCGCCGCCGTGAAGCCTTTGATATGGAGCTTATAGATCATCATGTCGTCAAGGACGGGGCGTTTTCCCGATACCGGCACCACCGGCGCCGTCGTCCGGAGGAAGCACAGCCCGCCGCGGATCTGCTCCGTGTGCGGATCCGGGAAGCGCCGTCCCCGGTCTTCATAATAATAGGCCTCAAAGGGCGTCTTCTCCGGCTCGACAACAGCCGTCGACAGCGCCGGCAGCACAGGATGGACCTGAAGCCTTATTCTCTGCCGCTCGCCGCCCGTTTCATCCGTCAGCACCAGCTCCGGCGATGAATACCCTCTGTTGTCGATGGCAAATATCAGTGTTCTGCCGCGTACGGTCACGCCCGGTTCCGGCAAAAACGTGTTCCCTGTGATGTCGTCTATGGTCATCGGACGCCTCCTTTGTCACTGCTTTTTCTATCTTATCACGGCGGCGGCGTGACGGTCAAAAAGTAAGCAGCGGCGGCAATATCTCTGTTGCTTTTCACCATGCTGTCTGATACGATGAAAAAAAAGAACGGGAGGTTCTTATGGATTTCGAAGACATTTTACTTGTAGGCGATGACCCCGACGAAATCGGCACCGTCACACTGGAACTGGAAGACGGTGATATCGAGTGCCGCATCATAGCGATCTACCCGGTCGGTGAGCATCAGTATACCGCTCTCCAGCCCATCACAGACAATGATGAGGAGGATATCATCATCTATCGCTATATCGATCACGGCGAAGACGAAGATCCCGAGATCGAATACATCGACGATGATGAGGAATACGATCTGGCCGCCGACGGTTTCGACGAAATCCTCGACGAGGCCCTCTTCAATGCCGATCCCACATGAGCTGCCGGCTGCGGCGGCTAAACGATTAAAACAAAGCCAATAGAAAAGGAGCCGGGAAATGACAGGTCATTTCCCGGCTCCTTATTTTGTTGTCTTTTGACCTCTTATACCGAGGTGCTCCCGAAGCCGCCGTTGCGGATGCCGTCGGCGTCATCATCTTCGGTAATACCATAGGCGATGAAGATGCCCTGGGCAAAGGCTTCGCCTTCCTTCAGGGTCAGCACCCGGCCTTCCCGGGAGTCATTGGTCAGCTTGATGAAAATATGCCCTTCGTTATCGGAGGAGGCATAATCGCTGTCTATGATGCCCACGGTATTGTTGAGCTGCAGGCGGTATTTGAAACCGAGCCCGCTCCGGGGGAAGATCATCAGGCAGTAGGCCGGCGCCATCAGGCTGCGGATACCGGTCGGAATCTTGACGCTCTCTCCCGGTGCCAGGGTCACATCGGCGGTCAGCCGGAAATCATACCCTGCCGAGCCGGCTGTCGCCCGCTTCGGCAGGACGATCCTGTCGTAAACCGCGAGGATCTCTGCCTCCGGTTTATCGCCGAAAGCGTCGCCATAACCCTCACGAAACTGTTTAAAACTGACTTTCTGAAATGAAGCAATGCGGTTCATGGACATAGGCCCGTTCCCGATCATTCAAAATCATCCGGATCGGCGCAGGCAACGACACGACCGATGCCTTCAGAACCTTCCTTCGGGCAGTCCTTGATGGAGAAGCTGATGCGGCCCATCTTGTCCTTGCCGAGGCAGATAGCGCGGACAACGTCACCGATCTGAAGCACGTCTTCCACCTTATTGATGCGGGCATTGGCGATCTTGGAGATATGAACCATGCTTTCCTTGCCCGGAGCGAATTCGAGGAAGGCGCCGAATTCCTTGATGGAGACGACCTTGCCGGTCAGGATCATGCCCTTTTCAAACTCGGTTACGATGATCTCAATGGCCTTGGCCGCCTTCTGCATCTTGACAGCGTCTTCGCCGCAGATGGAGACGGAACCGTCATCATCGATATCGATCTGGACATCGTACATATCGATCAGGGCATTGATCGTCTTGCCTCTCTGGCCGACGACTTCACCGATCTTCTCCGGATCGATCTTCATGGACATGATCTTCGGTGCGTACTTGGACAGTTCCTTACGCGGCTCGGCGATGCACTTCTCCATGACTTCCGTCAGGATGTATTCGCGGGCTTCCTTGGTGGTGGCGATGGCTTCCTCCACGCTCTGACGTGTCAGGCCGTGGATCTTGATATCCATCTGGATGGCGGTGATACCGTCGTGGGTACCGGCAACCTTGAAGTCCATATCACCGAAGAAATCCTCAAGTCCCTGGATATCGGTCAGGACAATATAATCATCATCGGTTTCGCCCGTCACAAGGCCGCAGGAAATACCGGCGACCGGCTTTTTGATCGGAACACCGGCAGCCATCAGAGCCATGCAGGAGGCGCAGATGGAAGCCTGGGAGGTAGAGCCGTTGGATTCGAAGGTCTCTGAGACCGCGCGGATCGCGTAGGGGAACTCTTCCTCAGACGGCAGCACCGGAACCAGGGCTCTCTCAGCCAGGGCGCCGTGGCCGATCTCACGACGGCCCGGACCGCGGGACGGCTTGGTCTCACCGACAGAGTAGGACGGGAAGTTGTACTGATGCATATAGCGGGCCTTGGTAATGTACGGATTCAGGCCCTCCACCTTCTGGGCTTCCGACAGCGGCGCCAGAGTCACACAGTCACAGATCTGTGTCTGACCACGGGTGAACATGGCGGAGCCGTGGGCGCGCGGAATCAGATCGATCTCGGCGGCCAGCGGGCGGATCTGCTTAATGGCGCGGCCGTCCGGTCTCTTGTGATCCTTCAGGATCATCTTGCGGACGGTCTTCTTCTGATACTGATACAGGGCATCGCCGACAAGGGACATCCATTCCGGATGCTCTTCCTCATACTTTTCGGCAAAAGCGTCGCGGATCGCGGCGATGTTATTTTCACGGGTCTGCTTGTCGTCGGTAAAGACAGCCTTTTCCATCTCTTCGCCCGGGCAGAGATCATAGAGGGCGGCGTTCAGCTCGGCCGGGATCTCATAGTGGGTGTAGTCGGACTTGGCCTTGCCGACCTCGGCAATGATCTGATCGAAGAAGGCGATGATCTCCTTGTTGATCTCATCACACTTGTAGATGGCTTCGATCATCTTCGCTTCCGGAATCTCGTTGGCACCGGCTTCGATCATGATAACCTTGTCGCGGGTGGAAGCCACCGTCAGGGCCAGATCGGATCTGGACTTCTGCTCATAGCCCGGGTTAACCACAAATTCGCCGTTGATAAGACCCAGCTGCGTCATCGCGCAGGGCCCGTCGAACGGGATATCGGAAATGCTGACCGCCAGCGAAGAACCCAGCATGGCGACGACTTCCGGATCGCAGGTCGGATCGACGGACATGACCAGGTTGTTCAGGGTGACGTCGTTGCGGTAATCCTTCGGAAACAGAGGACGCATCGGTCTGTCGATCACACGGCTTGTCAGAACGGCATGTGTGCTGGCCTTGCCCTCTCTCTTGTTGAAGCCGCCCGGGAACTTGCCCACGGCATACATTTTTTCTTCAAATTCCACTGACAGGGGGAAGAAATCGATTCCTTCCCGCGGTGCACGTGAAGCTGTCGCTGTGGACAGGACCACGGTCTCACCGTAGTGCATGAAGCAGGCGCCGTTAGCCTGAGCGCCGACACGGCCGATATCCACGGATAACGTCCGACCACCGAGTTCCATTGAAAACGTTTTAAAATCTGCCATTTTCCCACCTTCTGCCCGAATGGGCGATAACATTGTTTATAACCTGAAAAATGGGGCAGGTGACCCTGTCCCATTCTTTACTAACATTACTTACGAAGACCAAGACGTTCGATAAGTGTACGATATCTGTTGATATCTGTTTTCTTCAGATAGCCCAGCAGGTTGCGGCGCTGGCCGACCATCTTCAGAAGACCTCTTCTGGAGTGGAAGTCCTTCTTGTGTGTCTTCAGGTGCTCTGTCAGCTCTGTGATGCGCTCTGTCAGGATAGCGACCTGAACTTCCGGCGAACCTGTGTCACCTTCGGAACGTGCGTATTCGGCGATGATAGCCTGTTTCTTTTCCTTCGTGATCATGTGATTTCCTCCTGTTGATCCTTTAAAATGATGTACTCCTGTCATTAAGATGCGGCCGGAGAAGCCGGCAACTGAATGAAGGAAGACCGAAGTCCATATAACTATACCATAGACATTCACATAACGTCAAGCGATGTCAGGTATTCTCTGACTTCCTTTTTATCCTTTTCCAGACGTGCCTTCAGGGCCTCCAGCGAGCCGAAATTCGATTCCGGCCGTGTTTTTCTGAGAAAGGTCACCTTCTCGGTCCTGCCGTACACGTTCGCGTCAAAATCAAAGATATAAGTCTCGATGCCGACGAAACTGCCGTCCACCGTGGGTTTGACGCCCACATTGGTCATGCCGCCGTAGGTTCTGCCGTCGATGGTCACGCGGGCGGCGTAGACACCGTTACCCGGCAGCAGCTTATCCCGGGCCGGCAAAAGGTTCGTCGTCGGCGTCTCCAGCGTATGGCCGAGGTGCCGGCCGTGGACGATCTCCCCCGTCACGAAATAGTCATAGCCCAGATAACGATTGACCGACGGCATATCGCCCAGGGCCAGCGCTTCACGGATCCGCGTGCTGCTGATCCTGATATTGCCCTCCGAGACGATCGGCATCACCACCGTCCCGAAGCCAAAAGTTTCCCCGAGACGACTAAGCGTCGCCGGATCGCCGGTCCGCCGGCAGCCGAAGCGGAAATTCTCGCCGACCACCACGGCCTTCGGATGAAAAGCCCCGACCAGTGTGCGGACGAAGGCCTCCGGGCTCTGGCTCATGAAGTCTTCCGTCAGATTCAGCTCACAGACAGCGCCGATTCCCAGGTCCGCCAGCATGTCTGTGCGTTCCTCCCGGGTTAAAAGTCTCTTCTCGGCCCTGTCCATAATGAGGGCGGCCGGTATGGCTTCGTCTCCGGCCAGCGCGGTTGTTTTGGCGGCCAGCGACCGGTGTCCCCGGTGCATGCCGTCAAACTTGCCCAACATCACGACGGTCGGCCGTGTCATATTCAGTTGCGATAATTCCGATGCATAGATCATAAGCTGTCAGTTTCTGTTGATATCGTAGAAATATTTGATCAGTTCAAAGCGGCCCTCGTCATCGGCCAGCCTGTAGAGACCGGCAAAGTCACCGTCGCGGGTATACATGCGGACCGTTTTGCCCACAGGGACTCCGGTATCGGCAATCCTCAGAAGATTTCCGTTAAGAAGCGCCTTATTCTGGCCCTTCCTCTCCGCCTTCACCTTCACATACTGAGGAAACAGCTCATCCGTCGGGATGACAAAACCCAGATCGCCGTTTTCGACGCGTATACGGATCTCATCCAGCTTCAGGGCCCGGTCAAGACCGAAGTCACCAACCCGTGTCCTGAGCAGATATCCCATCGCCGCCCCGCAGCCCAGCTTCAGACCCGCATCGTGACACAGGGTGCGGATGTAGGCTCCCCGGGTGCAGGTAACCCGGAACACGACCTCCGGCATATCAATCGAGAGGATCTCCATGCCGGAAAAGGTCACCTTCCGCGGCTGCCTCTCCACCTCTTTGCCGCGTCTGGCCAGATCCACCAGCTTCTGGCCGTTCACCTTGAGGGCCGAATACATCGGCGGGATCTGATCCACCGTTCCCTCGAAGGCTGCCAGGGCCTCTCTCACCGCCGTCTCGCCGACATGTACCTCCCGGCGCTCCAGCACCTCGCCGGAGATATCCTGGGTGTCGGTTACCAGTCCCAGATGCATATGGGCTTCATACGTCTTGGTATCGGCCTCCAGAAGCGAGACAGCCTTGGTAGCCCGGCCGAGACAGCAGATCAGAACGCCCTCCGCATCCGGATCCAGCGTACCGGTATGGCCGATCTTCCTGACGCCGAAGATCTTTCTCAGACGATAGATCACGTCAAAGGAGGTCATGCCTTTTTCTTTATAAACAATAACGGCACCGTTTACCATCGTTTCTCCCTCATACCTCCGCTTTCAGGCTGTCTCCCTCCCGTTCCAGCGCCATAAGGATCCGGGACAGGACGTTTTCGCTGCTGCCCGGCAGGGTACAGCCGGCGGCCATCACATGACCGCCGCCGCCGAAGAGATGCGCTGTCTTATTGGCATCCAGACGGCCCGATGACCGCAGGGAGACCTTGGAGAAGCCGGGGGTTGTCTCATAGACGAAGACCGCCATCTCGATATCCCGCGTCAGCTTCAGCTGAGACACGACTTCGCCGATATCATCGCGGACGGCACCGTAGCGTGCCATTTCCTCAAGAGAAAGACTGACCGACAGAAAACGGCCGTCGGCGCTTAAGCGGCTCTTCTCCAGGCAATAGCCCAGGATCCGCGTCTGCCGGTGGGTCCTGGCGTAGAAGGAATCGTAGATAAGATGGGGAAAATCAAAGCCGTAGCCTATCAGGCGTGAGGCCAGCATCAGTGTCTCCGGCCGCGTGTTGCTGTACTGGAATACGCCGGTATCGTGGATGATTCCGGTATAGAGAGCCTCGGCGATCGCCGCATCGATCCCGTCCGGATCCAGAAGTTCCGCCAGAACCTCGGCGCAGGAACCAACCGTCGGCCGGATGTGATTGATGCCGGCCGGACTGTCATTGCCGATGTGATGATCGATGCAGACCGTCCTTGCCGTTTTGTCAAAGAGCTCCCCGGCCACGCCGATGCGGGCACGGGAGCTGACATCCAGAAGGATAAACAGATCGCAGGTCTCCTCTCCCGTCATCTCATGGATCAGGCTGTCCGTTCCCTTAAGAAATCTCAGCTCGGGACGCAGAGGCTCCAGGTAGACATCCACGATCACGCCGGGACAGTTTTTCCTGATATAAAGAGCGAGGGCCATGCAGCTGCCCGCACAGTCCCCGTCAGGATTTACATGCCCTGCAATCGCCACTCTGCCGACATCATTCGTCAATATTTCCCGAATTGTCTTCATGTGTGACCTCTTCCAGTAGTTTTGTCATTTTGACACCGTATTCGATGGAGGTGTCTTCCAGGAATGTCAGAACCGGTGTATGACGAAGATTCAACTCCGCCGCCAGACGGCTCCGGATGAATCCCTCGGCACTGCGCAGGCCCTGCATCGTATTGCGCCGGGCATCCTCGTCGCCGAGGACGCTGATATAAACCTTGCAGGTCTTCAGGTCCGGAGCCACGATGACATCCGTCACGGATGTCATCACAGCGATGCGCGGATCCTTCATATCATGTCGGATGACAGAAGAAAGGACGCGCAGGACTTCCTGATTGATGCGTGTGTTTTTAATGCTGTTTTTTCTCACTTGGGTTCAACCTCAACCATCTTATAAGTCTCGACGATGTCTTCCAGATTGAAATCATGGAAGCCGTCAAAGACAAGGCCGCATTCGAAGCCTTCCCGGACTTCCTTGACGTCGTCCTTGAAACGCTTCAGCGAAGCCAGCTTGCCTTCGTAGATCTTCTCGCCCTCGTGGAAGATGCGGCACAGACTGCCTCTCTCCACCGTACCGTCCTTGACATAGGAACCGGCAATATTGCCGACACCGGAAGCCTTGAAGATCTGACGGATCTCGACATGGGCCGTGACCCTCTCTTCGTAGACAGCGGCACGCATACCCTTGATGGCGCGCTCGACGTCTTCGATCGCCTGATAGATAACATTATAAAGCTTGATTTCCACCTTCTCCTGCTCGGCAACGGCCTTGGCGGTCGTATCCGGGCGGACGTTGAAGCCGATGATAATCGCGTTGGAGGCTGCCGCCAGCGAAACATCGGATTCGTTGATGGCACCGACGCCGCCATGGATGACCTTGACGACGATCTCGTCGTTGGACAGCTTAAGCAGCGATTGTTTGACCGCTTCCACAGAGCCCTGGACGTCGGCCTTGACGACGATCGGCAGCTCCTTGAGCGTGCCTTCCTGGATCTGATTGAACAGATCGTCGAGGGACATCTGATGACGGGTCGCTTCCAGCAGCTCCTTCTTATTTTCATTGACAAAGGTCGCTGCGAATTCCTTGGCTTCCTTGTCGGTATTCAGAGCCACCAGCACCTCACCGGCGCCCGGCACGGCATTGAGACCGATGATCTCGACCGGCATGGACGGCGTCGCTTTTCTCAGTGTCTTGCCCTTCTCATCCGTCATGGCACGGACCTTGCCGCTGGCTGCACCGCAGGCGATGAAATCGCCCTGGCGCAGGGTACCCTTCTGGATCAGGATTGTGGCCACAGGACCGCGGCCCTTGTCCAGTTTGGCTTCGAGGACGAGGCCTCTGGCCTTGCGGTTCGGATTGGCCTTGAGTTCGTTGACCTCGGCTGTCAGCAGGATCATGCTCAGCAGGTCATCGATACCTTCCTTTGTCTTGGCGGAAACCGGGCAGACGATGGTCTGGCCGCCCCAGTCTTCGGCGATCAGGCCGTATTCCGTCAGTTCCTGCTTGACACGTTCGATATTGGCGGCAGGCTTGTCGATCTTGTTGACCGCCACGATGATCTCGACACCGGCCGCTTTGGCGTGATTGATCGCTTCCACGGTCTGCGGCATGATACCGTCATCGGCTGCCACCACAAGAACGGCAATGTCCGTGGAGTTGGCACCGCGCATACGCATGGCGGTGAAGGCTTCGTGTCCCGGTGTATCCAGGAAGGTAATCTTCTGTCCCTGGACGGAAACCATATAAGCACCGATGTGCTGTGTAATGCCGCCGGCCTCGCGGTCGGTGACATGGGTATCACGGATAGCATCCAGAAGGGAGGTCTTGCCGTGGTCGACATGACCCATGACGCAGACGACCGGCGGACGGGATTCGAGAAGTCTCTCATCCTCGGCTTCCTCGGCCAGAAGCTTGCCGATCACATCCTCTTTCTCTTCCATCTCGGCGATCACGTCAAAACCAAGAGCGATCTCCTGAGCCTTTTCAAAGGTCACTTCGTGATTGACAGTCACCATCTCACCCTTCATGAAAAGCTCTTTGACGATGGCGGCCGGCTGGATCTTCATAGCCTCGGCCAGATCACGGATCGTGATGCGTTCCGGAATCACGATCTCGGTCACCTTCTCCTTCTTGACCTCCTGTTCCTTCGGCTTCTGGTTCTGCAGAGCCTTGGGAATCCTGTTGAACTGTCTGCCGTCACGACGTGTGCCGAAGGTCTCCTTATTGTTGTTGCGGCGCTCCTCGCGTTCTTTTTCATGATGCTTGTCACGATAATCGCGGGTCGTTTTCTTCGCCAGGGAGCTGTCAGCCGGGGTTTCCTGGACTGCCGGCCCGCGGCCCGGACGATTTCTGTCATTGGTGAAGGGACGGGACGGACCGTTCTGACCCGGACGGCTGCTGCGTGTCTGGCCGCCCTGACCGGCGGCACCGGATCTGCCGTCACGGTTCTGGGCCCCGCCGGTGCGGAAGCCGCCCTGGGCATTATTTCTGTCACCCCTGGTGCGGTCGCCCTGGAATCTCTGGCCTGTGCCCTGTCCGCTGCGGTCGCCGGTGCGGTCGCCGCCGCGGCTGTTCTGACCGCCCCGGGCGTTATCGCCGAAGCGTCTGCCGCCGTTACGGTCCTGACGGTTATCGCCGCGGTTATCGGAACGCGCCTGGCGCTGAGCGCCGCCCTGGCGGCTGTCGCCCTGACGCTGCTGGCCGCGGCTGTCGCCGCCCCGCGTCTCACGGCTGCCGGCATTTTCGGCTCGGGCACCGTCGGCTCGGGCCGCGGATGCCGACGCAGCCGGTGCTTTGTCGCCGGCCGTTCTGTCCATGGTCCTGTTATCCGCGTCGCGGCCTTTCTTCTGGCCGTTATCCGTCGTCTTCATCTCGGATGCCTTTACTTCCTGAACTGTCTCCACCGGTTTGGCTGTCGGTTCAGCGGTCTTCGTCTCTGTCACTGCCCCGCTGCTTTCCGCCGTCTTCACAGCGGCCGGTGTTTCCGGCACGGCAGGTGCTGCGGCCGGTTCCGGTGCCGGCTTGCTGTCGCTCACCGGCGCGGGGGCTGCTTCAGCTTTGGCGGCCGGCTTATCCTCACGGACAGGCGCCGGTTGGGGGGCCGGCTTCGGCCGTCTCTGACGCAGCTTTTCAGTCGCGTTCTGGGCACGGTAGACGCGAATGATCGTCTTCTTCTTCGGCTTCTCGTCTTCCGTCAAAGTCTCATCATTTTTGACTTCACGTGCCGCGGCATCCTCGGCCTTCATGGCGTTCTCCGCCGGTTCGGCGGGCTTCTTGCCGTACTGCTGTCTCAGCAGCTCGACCTCGTGTTCGGGAACGTTGCTGACGGCTGTGATCTGAGAATACCCTTTGCCGATCAGGTATTCCACAAGCTCACGCTTATCCTTTCCCAATTCCTCTGCTAACTGATGAACTCTGATTTTTGCCATTAAAGATCCCCCTATGAGTATTCTTATCGTTCGTTTTTCATCTGTCTCGTGATCAGAGACGCAAAATTATCGTCCGTCACCGCCGCCGAGGCCCGAAACACCTTGCCGATGGCCTGTCCGAGCACCTCACGGCTTTCGGCATACACGATCGGCACCCCGTAGTAGTGACATTGATTTTCAAAATGGCGGCGCGTGTTCTCCGACGCGTCCGATGCCAGGATGACAAGACGCGCCTGTCCGCTTCTGACGGCATTTTCCGTCATCTGCTCACCGCTGACGAGCTTGCCGGCCCGGGAAGCCAGGCCCAGCGACAGCAGGTAACGCGCTTTAGCAGCCATGATCCAGCTCCTTTTCCAGCTTATCGGCCAGATCGGCGGGAATCCCTGTCTTGAGGGCCCGCTCCAGCGATCTGTGCTTCAGAGCCGCTTTCAGACAGGCCGGCTCGTCGGCGCACAGATAGGCACCTCTGCCGTTTTTCCGGCCGGTCCTGTCAATCTCCACAGCGCCTTCGGGCGTTCGAATCACCCGGAGCATTTCCTGTTTCGGACGGACGCGGCGGCAGCCGATACACTGTCTCAGTTTTTCTCTCTTGTTATTCTCCATGATCCCTTAGGCTTCTTCTTCCGGAGCCGCTTCCTCATAGTCCGCCGCTTCTTCGTCATAAGCCTCGTCTTCGGCGTATTCTTCTTCGTATTCTTCTTCGTAGTATTCGCCGTTCTCATCGAAATCATCGGCGAACAGATCGTCGAATTCACCGGATTCACGGGCCTGTGTCTCCGACTTGATATCGATCTTGTAGCCTGTCAGGCGGGCGGCCAGACGGGCATTCTGACCTTCCTTACCGATGGCCAGGGACAGCTGGTAATCCGGCACGATGACGGTGGCCGCCTTTTCGTCGGGATCAGCCCCGACTGAGATGACCTTGGCCGGGCTTAAAGCATTTTCAATGAGAACCGCCGGGTTTTCATCCCAGGCGATGATGTCGATCTTCTCACCCTTCAGTTCATTGACGACGGCGTTGACGCGGCTGCCGTTCATACCGACACAGGCGCCCACCGGATCCACATCGGGATCGTTGGACCAGACCGCCATCTTGGTGCGGGAACCCGCTTCGCGGGAAATGCTCTTGATCTCGACGATACCGTCGCGCACCTCGGTCACTTCCTCTTCAAAAAGGCCCTTGACCAGCTCCGGATGGGTACGGGAGGCCAGGATACGCGGACCCTTGTTGGAATTCTTCACTTCAATAATATAGACGCGAACACGGTCATGGATGCGGAAGCTTTCATTTTTCACCTGCTCCGTCTCGCTGAGGAGGGCATCCGTCTTGCCCAGGTTGATGATGTAATTCTTGCCCTGGATGCGGGAGACGGTACCTGTCATGATCGTTCTGGCCTTTTCGGCAAACTGGTTGAACACGGCATTGCGCTCTTCCTCGCGCAGCTTCTGAAGGATCACGTTCTTGGCATTCTGGGCCGCGATGCGGCTGAAGGCCTTGGAATTGATATCAACAGTCACGATATCGCCGATCTGCGCATTCGGATCCACTTTGAGAGCGTCGGTCAGGGACATTTCCATATAGGCGTTTCTGACGTTTTCCACGACCTCTTTCTCTGCCGTCACGCTGTAATCGCAGGTATCCGGATCGATGGCTACGTTGATGTTGTCATTCTTGTTGAACTGTGCCTTACTGGCCTGGAGAAGGGAATTCTCGATCGCGTCGAGGATCGTTGCCTTGGAGATCCCCTTTTCTTCTTCAAGCATCTTGATGGCCGCCTTAAGCTCCATGTTCATGTTCGTCATTCCTCCCGTTAGAAATCAAAGGTTAGTTTTATCAGTGAAATATCGGTACGCGGCAGGGTAAGTTCGCCCTCCGCCGTGGTGATCGTGACGGTCTCATCCGTAACGGCTGTCAGAATCCCGGTCCAGGCCTTCTGTTTGTTGACGGCACGGTAGGTATGCACCTCCACCTCCCGGCCCAGGCCGTAAACAAAATCCCGCGGACGGCGCAGCACCCGTCCCAGCCCCGGCGATGTCACCTCAAGGGTGTAGACGTCCGGTATGTAGTCTTCTTCATCCAGGATAGGGTCAATGGCCCGGCTCATGGCCTCGCAGTCGTTAATGCCGATGCCCTCGTCCTTGCCGACGGTCACGATCAGGCGGTACTGGCCGTTTTCCCTGACGTATTCGGCATCGACGGGGATCAGTCCCAGTTCGGCAGCCTTCTCCTGCATGATCGCCCAGGTGCGTTCTTCGATTCTCTCTTTTTTGGTCACGGATCGTCTCCCCGGACCGGCCGAAACCGGTTTTTCATCGTTTCGATGTCAAACATAATGAGAGCGGACCTCTTCGGTCCGCTCACAAATCTTCTGTAACGTCTGGATTATAGCACAATGTCAACGGGAAAACAACCGGATTCCTTAAGATTTTCTTCCATATTTCAGGGTTTTCCGCTGACTTTTCTTCCGGCTTTCCCGCTGCCGCGGCTTTCTCCTGTCTTTCAGCCCCGGCTTTTGCTGCCCCGCCCGCCGTGCTTCACCAGCTTCAGACGGTTGAGCATCAGGCTGCGGCCCTTGTATTCCAAGGTAAATTCCCGAGCCATCTGCAAAAGGTACGCCGCCTCCAGTTCGTCATCATCGCCCAGGAGGATACCGCGAATACCGCGGGCCGTCTTTTTCAGAAGAGGCGCCTCCTGCTGCAGGAAACGGATGAAGAAGCCGTTCTTCGAACGGAGGACAACAAATTCGGCCCCGTCGCTGATGCCGACAAAGACCAGACGGTCGCCGTCATCGATTCGCGCAGCCGCGATCGTCCGGTTGGCGGAATCGAATTCACTGCCGCTGACGCGCTTGACGTAGCCGGCCGCCGTGGCCATAAAAAGCTCGGAGCTGAGGATCTCGCTCATGGGCGCTATGAGGACAGCCTTTTCCGTCTGACTGTCATACCGGCACAGGTTATCCATGGGCACGCCCTTGTCCCTCAGTTTTCCCTGACGGATATCCATGACTTTTATTTTATGAAGCTTGCCGCTGTCCGTGAAAATGCCGATGCTGTCGGTATTGACGATCTTGAAAGCATAGCGGAACTCTTCGGCGGCCGCCGCATTTCTGTCAAAGGTCGACTCGTCGATGGTCTTGATGTAACCGAAACGGTCCACCAGCACCGCCACGGTCTCCTCCACCGGCTGAGGCGCTTCGATCACGACCTCCTTGGCATCTTCCAGACCTGTCCGGCGGGGCGTGCCGAATTCACGCCGGATGCTGTCCAGCTCATCGATGATGACACCGGCCATGGTGTCGTAATTGTTGAGGATATCTTCGTAACGGGCAATATTCTTCAAAGTCTCATTGTGCTCGGCGATCAGGGCCTCGACCTCCAGACCGATCAGCTTCGCCAGGCGCATATCCAGGATGGCTCTGGCCTGTTTCTCGGTGAAGTTCAGCTTTGAGGCAGCCCGGCGGCTCTTCTCTGTCTTGAAGCGGATGCCCTTGACGTCGCCGCCGGTCAGGCAGGCCTGAGCCTGAGCCTGAGTCTTGCAGCCCCGCAGGATCTCGATGATCAGGTCAATGACATCACAGGCACGGATCAGACCCTCCTGGATTTCATTTTTCTCCCTCTCCCGGGCCAGCAGATTGCTGTACTTGCGGTTAGCGATCTCGATCTGGAAGTCCACATGGGTCTCGATGATCCGTTTGAGGCTCATGGTCTCGGGCCTGCCGTCGCAGACCGCCAGCATATTGACGCTGAAGGTGTCCTCCAGCTTTGTCTTCTTATAGAGAAGGTTCAGGAGCTTCTCGGGATCGGCCCCTTTCTTCAGTTCAATAACGATGCGGATGCCCTCCTTGGAGGACTGGTTCGAGATATCCGCAATATCCGTCGTAACACGGTTTTCCGCCAGAGCGGCGATATCGCAGAGGAACTTCCCGATGCCGCTGCCGATCATGGTGTACGGGATCTCCGTGATTACCAGAGCCTGACGCCCGCCTTTGAGCTTCTCCACCGCCACCCGTCCGCGCAGGCGGAGACGTCCGGTGCCGGTCTCATAGACCGCCTTCAGATCGGAGGCATTGGCAATAATGCCGCCCGTCGGAAAATCCGGTCCCTTGATATAGGTCATCAGCGCCTCGGTGGTCATATCATTGTTGCGGATATAGGCCTTAACGGCATCCACCACCTCGGTCAGGTTATGGGTCGGCACAGAGGTGGCCATACCGACGGCGATCCCCTCGGCCCCGTTGATCAGGAAATTCGGAATACGCACCGGCAGAACGCGGGGTTCCTTCTCCGTCTCGTCAAAGTTCGGCATGAAGTCCACCACATCTTTGTCGAGGTCGGCCAGGAAAACCTCCTGCGCCAGCTTCGTCAGACGGGCCTCGGTGTAACGCATGGCGGCAGCGCCGTCGCCTTCGATGGAGCCGAAGTTCCCGTGGCCGTCCACCAGGATCCTGCCCTTTTTGAAATCCTGGGCCATCACGACAAGAGCCTCGTAGATGGAGCTGTCGCCGTGGGGATGGTATTTACCCATGGTGTCGCCGACAATACGGGCACATTTGCGGTAGGGCTGGTTCCAGCGGATACCCAGCTGCTGCATATCGTAGAGGACACGACGCTGGACCGGCTTGAGGCCGTCGCGGACATCCGGCAGCGCCCGGGATACAATGACGCTCATGGCGTAATCGATATAATTTTTCTGCATGATCTCGGAATAATCGGTCCTGATGACCCGATCTTCCGTCTCTTCTTTTCTGGCTGACATAGGCGTCTCTTCTCCTTATGGCCGGGCGGTCAGATATCCAGTTCGGCGTCCGAAGCGTGCTCGCAGATAAAATCGCGCCGCGGGCCGACGTCGGTACCCATCAGCGTCTCCGTGATATCCGAGGACAGGCGCGGATCCGCGATCTCGATACGGCGCAGGCGCCGCGTCTCGGGATTCAGTGTTGTCTCCCAGAGCTGTTTGGGATCCATTTCGCCCAGACCCTTGTAGCGCTGGAGGGTGAACTTCTGATTGCGGTGGGCCCGGCGGTATTTTTCCAGAGCCTTGTCGTCATAGAGGTATTCGCCCTCGCCCCGGGCCGGCATGACCTTATAAAGGGGCGGCATGGCCAGATACACATGCCCTTCGCGGATAAGCTCCGGCATAAAACGATAGAAAAACGTCAGCAGCAGGGTGCCGATATGGGCACCGTCCACGTCGGCATCGGCCATGATAATGATCTTGTCGTAGCGCAGCTTTGTGATGTCAAAGTCGTTGCCGTAGCCTTCGGAAAAGCCGCAGCCGAAACTGTTGATCATCGTCTTGATCTCGGCGTTGGCCAGCACCTTGTCGATGGAAGCCTTCTCAACGTTGAGGATCTTGCCGCGGATCGGCAGGATCGCCTGGAAGCTTCTGTCCCGGCCGGATTTGGCGGAACCGCCGGCGGAATCGCCCTCAACGATGAAGATCTCACATTTCGACGCATCCCGGCTCTCGCAGTTGGCCAGCTTCCCGTTGCTGTCGAAGGAGAATTTTGACTTTGTCAGGAGATTGACCTTGGCCTTCTCCTCTTTTTTACGAATGCGCATCGAGCGCTCCGCGTTGCCCAGGACCGTCTTGAGAGCCTCCAGATTGCGGTCGAAATAATGAGGGATCTCTTCAGCTGTGACCTTGGCCACCGCCTTGGCCGCATCGGGATTGTCAAGCTTCGTCTTGGTCTGCCCCTCAAAGCGCGGATCCGGATGCTTGACCGACACAATCGCCCGGAGACCGCTGCGGATATCGGCCCCGAGGAAGTTGCTGTCCTTCTCCTTCAGGATGCCGAGGGTCTTGGCGTAGCTGTTCATCACGGTGGTCAGCGCCGTCTTGAAGCCGGTCAGGTGGGTGCCGCCGTCGATGTTGTAGATATTGTTGCAGAAGCCCTGGATCTCTTCGCTGAAATCATTGACATAGCGGAAGGCGATCTCCACTTCGATGCCCTCATCCTTGCCCCGGATACAGACCGGATCCGAAACGGGCTCGTGATCCTTCGTCATATCCTTGACGAAGGCAACAATGCCCTCGGGCTCGTGGTAGGTCACGGACACCTCCGGATCCCGCCGCTTGTCGCAGAAGGCGATCGTCAGCCCCGGATTCAGATAGGCCGTCTCATGGAGACGGGACTGTATCTCATGGGAGGAAAAACGCGTCACTTCAAAGATCTCGGGATCCGGCAGAAAATTGACGCGGGTGCCGGTCTCCTTCGTTTTGCCCAGCACCGGAAGGCGGCCGTCAACCAGCTTTTCCGTAGGAATGCCCCGCTCAAAACGGTCATGATGAATGGCGCCGTCGCGTTTGATGATGACATCCATATAGACGGACAGGGCGTTGACGACGGAGGAACCGACGCCGTGCAGACCACCGGAGGTCTTGTAGACTTCACTGTTGAACTTGCCGCCGGCATGAAGCGTGGTATAGACAAGACGCTCGGCCGGCATGCCCTTCTCATGGATGCCGACGGGTACACCGCGGCCGTTGTCCTCCACGGTACAGGAGCCGTCCTTTTCCAGCACCACCAGAATATGGCTGCCAAAGCCCGCCAGATGTTCATCCACCGCATTGTCCACGATCTCGAACACCAGGTGGTTCAGACCCTTCCTGGTGGTGGAGCCGATGTACATGCCGGGGCGATGCCGGACAGCTTCAAGCCCCTCCAGGACATGGATGCTGCTCTCATCGTATTTCTGCGTCTTTGCCATATGTCACCTCGCTGCGTTTTCGATACGGGAAATAACCCATCATAGTTTAGCATAGGGCTATTGTCTTTTCAAATGCCATCAGGCCTCCGCCATCGTGATGCCGCTGCCGGCGATCTTTTCGAAATCCCGGGCAAAATCCGCCACGGCCATATCCACCAGCGCGTTGCCGATGAGGCCTTCGATCACGGCGGGCGGCGCCGTCACGGCTCCGATGCCGTATTTCACCAGCTCCTGGATCTGATTGGAGTTCTTGAAGCTGGCTGCCAGAACCCGGCAGGGAATATCATTTTTCCTGTAAATATCATGGATATCGCGGACGGTCTGCAGGCCGTCACCGCCCAGATTGTCAATTCGGTTGACATAAGGTGCTGCGTAGACAGCTCCGGCCTTGCCCGCCAGAAACGCCTGCATGCGGGTATAGATGCAAGTGGCAGTCACGCTGACACCCCTCTCGCTGAGAAGGCGGATGGCCTTGAGGCCCTCGCGGGTCACCGGCACCTTGACAAAGGTCTGCGGCCCCAGCTCCTTGCGGATCCTGTCGGCATCCTTCAGCATCCCTTCGGCATCGGCTGCCGTCACCTGGACGTGCAGTTCCTGCTCATCCCCGAGAAAGTCCCGGATCTCCTTAAGGACCTCATAAGGCTTTCTCCCGGTTCGGGACAGGATCGTCGGGTTGGTGGTCACGCCGTCCACGGGATAATAGGCTGCCATACGGCGGATGGCTTCGATATCGGCATCATCAATAATCAGTTTCATCGTACAAACTCCTCCCTGAAAAACAGCTTATTCATGCTATACTGGAAAAAATATCACTGATCCTTATCAGGAAAATGCGGCGCGGCCGTCTTACCGCGTCATACCGGAGGTATATTATGGCGGAACGACAGAGAAAGGGCTACAACCAGAAGCTGAAGATGCTGATTCTTGCGCGTCTTTTCCTGAATGAGACCGACGACGGGCACGGGCTCACCATGCCTCAGATCATCAGCCGGCTTGAGGCCGAGGGCGTCAATGCCGACCGAAAAACATTATACAACGATTTCGAAGAACTCAGAAGGTTTGGTTTTGATATCATCGCCGAAAAAGACGGCCGCTCCTGTTATTACTATCTCGGAAGCCGCCGTTTTGAAATGCCCGAACTGAAGCTTCTGGTGGACGCTGTCCAGGCCTCCCGCTTCATCACCGACAAAAAGTCCAAGGAGCTGATCAAAAAGCTCGAATCCCTGACCAGCCGCCACCGGGCCAGTCTCCTGCAGCGCCAGGTCATGATCACGGGCCGCATCAAAATGATGAACGAGAACATTTATTATAATGTTGACACACTGCACGAGGCCATCAACGCCGGCCGCCGCATCACCTTCCGCTATGTCAAATGGAACCTGAAGAAGGAAGCGGTACCCCGCCGCGACGGTGCCCTCTATGAAGTCAGCCCCTGGGCCCTTCTGTGGGATGACGAAAAATACTACCTCATCGGCTATGATGCCGGTCCCGGCGAGATCCGCCATTACCGCGTCGATAAAATGCTGGACATCAGCCTCACGGATCAGGCCCGGGAGGGCCGTGACAGTTTCCGGCGCTTCGATGTCCCCAGCTACGCCAATGCCCTCTTCGGCATGTTCGGCGGTGAGAAAACCCGCGTCACCTTAGAGGCCGAGAACGAAATGGTTGGCATACTGATCGACCGTTTCGGGCGGGATATCCTCATCCAGCCCGTGGATGACTCGCATTTCCGTACCGTCATCGACGCCGCCGTCAGCCGTCAGTTTCTCGCCTGGATCATCAGCCTCGGACCGGGCATCCGCATCACCGGACCTGCCCGCGTCGTGGAAGCGATGCGCCGGGAGG
>JAQXFO010000080.1 GCA_029005135.1 Lachnospiraceae bacterium | reverse complement strand
CACCGGCCTGCACCAGGGCATCGAGCTGACGGAGCCTCTCAGCAGACGCTTCGTCAAAATAACCGGACAAGGCCGGATCGGGCAGAACCTTTTCGGTGAGGAAAGCGGTGAACACGGGCAGCGGCAGTGTCTGACCGGCGGCCGCGGACACGGCCATCAGAGCGATGGCATCTTCGGCCGACATGCCGAAGAGCGCTGCCAGGTCGGCAGCGCCGAGGGCTGTGCCGGAGACAGCTGCGCCCATCATGGCGTCAAGGCCCGTGAGAGAGTCGGTCTGTTCCTTCGTGAAAAGAGAGGCATAGGCCGGATCAGACAGGATATCGGTCACCAGAAAATGCGTAAAGGCATAGAGGGGCACCGCTTCGGGTGCGGTACCGCCGCCGTATTGTGCGTAGAGGGCGCTGACGACGGCCTCATCCAGGGAGAGGACGACGGCTGTTTGTGCTGCCGTCAGGGCCTGCCCCGCAACGGCCGTCATGATAAGCGTTTCCGTCTGCTCCAGACGGGCAAGCGCGTCAGTGTCGGCGCGGGTCTTAAGAAGGGCGAGGAAATCCGTGACTGTCATGGTCATCCCGGAGACCGCCGCAGAAAAGGCCGGGTCGGAGGTCATCAGATACTGACTGTAGAGACCGGTGACAGTCGTCTCCGGAAGGCCCAGAAGGCCGGCCATTTGGGCCGGTGTGAGGGCTTCTCCGGTGGAGGCATAGTGCATCAGAGTGCCCAGACGGGCAAGGGAGGCCTTTTCCTCTTCGGAGAAAGCCTCGGCAAAAAGGGGATCCGCCGTCAGGACATTGTTGATAAAGCCGACAAAAGCGGCCGGCGTCATGGTCCGGGTACTGACATCACCGGCCAGTGCCAGTGTCATCACGGTGCGCACCAAAGAGACATCCATGTCAAAGGCGGCAGCCAGCGTCTCCGGATCCGCTTCCTGAATGATCAGGGCCGGATCCGTCAGAAGGCTGAGGCGAGACAGCTGAGAACGGGCGGCGGCGTCGAGGGAAAGGCCGGAAGCCGCCCCGGAGCCGGTCAGTGAGAGCAGGAAGTCGACAAAGGCCTTCGGTGTCATCGTGCCCGGGTCATAGCCGGCGGTACTGCCAAGAACGACGGCATAGAGGCTTCCGGCCGATGCGTCATCCATTCCCAGCAGAGAGGCTGTTTCGGCAGATGTCACCGGTGTGGTGATAACGGTGGTATCGGTGACTTTCCGGAGAGTCTCCAGGGAGGCTTTTGCCTCTGCGGGGATAAGCGAGGCAAAGGCCGGGTCTGCGGCGGCCTCCGCGGCGGCCGCCGCAAATGCCGCTGCGGTCAGCCTGCCGGAAACGGGCGTGTCCGACTTGATGTCGTAATAAAGCAGGAGCCGGCGCACCGTCGCCTCATCAAGATCCAGAAAATCCGCCAGATCGGCAGTGGTTTTCGGTGTCGTCAGGTTTTCGGCGGAGGCAAAAGCGCCCAGGCGGCCGGCCTCCCCGAGAAGGTCATCATCGAGACTGCCGGCAAGGGAGTCCCGGGACAGAATATCTTCGTTGAGGAAGGTCAGGAACTCGCCCATGGTCATCGGTTCGGATAAGCCGTCATCATGGCGATAATACAGAAGCCGCAGAAGATCCGCATCGGCTGTCAGGGACATTGCCGCGCCGGCATCAGCCCCTGTCTCAGACTTCAGGGCTATCAGATCTTCGGCCATGTCTTCCGGGGTCTTTTCCCGGCCCACCAGCGCGTGATAGCCGGTGACGGCGGTGACACGGCTGTCGGCCTCCAGCTTTTCCGTCAGGTCGCCGGCACGGTCTTCATCCTCACTGTCGTAGACGAGGACGATCGTATTGGTTTTCGGAAAGACTTCCGCGACGGGATCGTCGCCGGTGAGGGTGAAGGAAATAGCGGTTCCCTTCTGAAGGAAATAAAAGCTGATGAAGGCGATGAGGAAGAGAAACGGCAGGACATAGCGGCAGCGGAAACCGAGAAGGGACAGCTTCCCGGTGGGCAGAACGGGCGCTTTTTTTGCGGTGCGGGCAATCAGACCGTCGGAGGCGATGATCAGGCAGGGCAGGAGTGTCATGACGCAGAACATGCTGATAAAGACGCCCTTGGCCAGGACGAAACCGAGATCCCTCCCGATGCGGAAATTCATGAATACCAGAGCCAGGAGGCCGGCGATGGTGGTGAAGGCGCTCCCTGCAATGGAGCCGAAGGCGCCGGTCAGGGCGCCGGTCATGGCAGGAACAGGCAGAAGCCCCTGTTCGCGTTCCTGGCGGTAACGGTTGAGCAGAATGATGGAATAGTCCATGGAGAGGGCCAGCTGCAGGATGGCCGAAATGGAATTGGTGACGTTGGAGATATTACCCAGAATAAGGTTGGTGCCGGCGTTGATCACGACGGCGATCCCGGTGGTGCCGAGGAAGAGGACGGGCTCGAACCAGGAGCGGCTCATGATGAACAGGATGAAAAAAAGCAGGCCGACAGCCAGAAGGAAGACCTTCACCGGCAGTCCTTCCATGGCATCATCGTCATTGGCATAGACAAGGTTATAGCCGGCAAAATCGGAGACGAGGGCTTTTTCCACCGAGGCTTCCTCGGGCGTGTTGTAATCATAGGCACAGGACAGGATATACAGCGAGTGAGACCCGCTGTTGTAGGTGTCGGAATCGTCATGGGCGACACTGTCCACATAGGGAATGGCAGCCAGCTTTTCGACTAAGTCCGCTTTTTCCGCTTCCGTCAGACCGTCGGCCATGACCCGGATCGTGCTTTCGGCAGCGTCATCAGGCCAGGTTTCCGCCATAACGGTCATACCCTGCTTCATGGCTGAGGAAGGGGGCAGGTATTGGGTCATGTCACTGTTGATGACAACACGGAAACTCAGGAGAAGGGAGACGGCGGCCAGGGCAAGCATGACAACGAGTATGGCCAGGCGGTGTTTTATGATAAATGAAGAGAGCGTTTTTTTCACGAAAGAACTCCTTTCCCGCACGGTGAGATGGTATACTATTAATAATAGTAAACACCTGTTGATTATCAATCAGCGGATGCCCGATAAATGGTTGCCGGATAAACACTTGAAGGAAAAGTGTTGATTTTTCGGCATTTTCTGGTAAAAAAGGCGGGAGGAAGGCATGGCAAAACGGGAGAATCAACGCGTCACGGTGACGAAGAAAATGCTGAAGGACAGCCTCATTTCGCTCCTGGCGGAGCGCAGCATCTACAAAATTTCGGTGCGGGAGCTGTGTGACAGGGCCGGTGTCAACCGCACGACCTTTTACAAATACTACGACAATCAGTTTGCTCTGCTGACGGCGATTGAGGAGGATGTTATCTCTCTTGTGCGGGAAGCACTGTCCGGAGGCAGCGGGGATTATCTCAGCTCCCTGACGGCGCTGTGCCGGTATCTGGACGATAATATCGTTATGGTCCGGCTGCTGCTCAACAACAATATCGATGACTGTTTCCCTGAGAAGATCTTCGGCCTGCCCCAGGTGAGGGAGGCCTTCGAAAATGTGATCGGGCGGCGGGCTGTGACGGAGGCTCAGAAGGCGTATCTATTCAGCTTCATGACCTATGGCGGCTATCAGATGGTCCGGATGTGGGCCAACAAGGAAAAACGGGAGAGTCCCGAGGAGCTCAGCCGCCTGATCGTTGCCTGCGTCCCCGGCAGTACCGGACTCTTTTAATGCTTTTTAAAATATGATATAACTGTAGCATCATACGGCGGGACAGCTGCGCCGGTTTTGAACAGGTAGAATGGACTTGACAAGGAGAAAATGCCATGAAAAAGGTTCTGGTTATCGGATGTCTCAATATGGATTATTCAGTCACCGCTTCCCGTTTTCCCAAACCCGGCGAGACACTGCTGGGAGAGTCGGTCAAGATCAGTGCCGGCGGCAAGGGAGCCACACAGGCCTACACGGTGGGTAAGCTGGGAGGCCGGGCCGCGATGATCGGTTATGTGGGCGAAGATTTCCAGGGTCAGCAGCTTATCGATAATCTGGCATCCGTGGGCGTCGATGTCAGCGGTGTCAGCGCCTATCCGGGAGAAGTGACCGGTCAGGCCTTCATCACCATTGACAGCAGCTCGGGCCAGAATCACATCGTGGCGGTGGGCGGCGCCAACGCCCGGGTGGACCGCCGGGCTGTGGATGACCACCGGGCGATGTTCGAAGAAGCCGACATTATCCTGATGCAGCATGAGATTCCCGTGGATACGGTTTATTATGCCAAGGAACTGGCCCTCGAGCTGGGCAAGACGGTCATCATCGATCCGGGGCCTGCCTTCCCGGATCTGCGCGAGGATTTCTTCCGCGGCGTGACCTATGCCAAACCGAATGAGACGGAGCTGGCGATTCTGACCGGTATCAACACCGATACGATGGAAGGCATTGAGAAAGGCGCGGCCCGTATGCTGGAGATGGGCGTGGAACATGTGATCGTCTCCCTGGGCGGCCGCGGCTGCTATGTGGCGGACAGGTCCGGCAGCCGTCTTATCGAAGCGATCCCTGTCAAAGCTGTGGATACCACGGCGGCCGGCGATTCCTTCATCGCCGCCTTTGCGCTGGCACTGTCGGCCGGCCGTTCCGAGGACGAGGCCATCGCCTATGCGCAGGCTGTTGCGTCGATCTCCGTGACCCGCAAGGGCGCTCAGGCGTCGATACCGGAGCCGGAGGAACTGGCGGCAAAAGGCTTTGTTTTCAGCTGAATGACGGGAACCGGCCTGCAGCCGGGTCCCGTTTTCGGAACAAAGGAGGAAAGTTATGTTAACTGCAGTGCTGTTGTTTATCGTGGGTCTGGTCTGCCTGATCAAGGGCGGCGACTGGTTTGTGGACGGCGCCTCCGATCTGGCGCGGCGCTTTCATCTGCCGGAGATCCTGATCGGGGCGACGGTGGTTTCCATTGGCACGACGCTGCCGGAGGTCATGGTCTCCACGATGTCGGCCCTGTCCGGGCACGGTGAGATCGCCTACGGCAATGCTCTGGGTTCGATCATCTGCAACACGGCCCTCATCGCTGCAGTCACCATGGCGGTACGGCCGGCAAAAGCGGATGCGGCAGCCATGAAAAAGCCGCTCCTGTTTTTCTTCCTGGCGGCAGCCGTTTACAGCTTTGCAGCCTATGTCCTGGGCCGGTTTACCCGTCTGACGGGCGTTATCCTGCTGCTGATCTTTGTCGTCTACATGGTGGTAACGGTGCGTCAGATGACCGCCGTCAAGCGCCTTGCCCCCGGTAACGACGCCGGGGCTTCGGCGGCAGACAGCGGTGAGAGCAAAACAGCCGGCGAGACGGAAGCCGCCGAAGCTGAGGTGATCGCCGGCAAAGACACGGGCCGGGCGGCGGACGGCGGCAAGGCCGGGAAGGACAGTCTCACGCTGATGCTTGTCCGCCTCATTGCCGGTGCGGCGGTCATCGCCGTCGGCGCCGACCTTCTGGTGGACAACGGCACGCTGATTGCCAAGTTTCTGGGGGTGCCGGAATCGGTCATAGCCCTCACCTTTGTCGCCCTGGGTACTTCTCTGCCTGAGCTGGTGACGGCGGTGACATCGCTGATGAAGGGGCACAGCGATCTGTCGGTGGGCAACATCATCGGTGCCAATGTTTTCAATCTGGTGCTGGTGAGCGGCGTCTCGGTGACGCTGGCACCCTTCAATGTGCCCGGGAACTCTCTGATCGCCGGGTACAATGCCAGCCTCGTCCTTGATATCCCGGTTATGCTCCTGGTGATGCTGATTATGGCACTGCCGGCTCTCTTCCGGGGCCGTCTGAGCCGCGGCCAGGGCATACTTCTGCTTCTGATTTATCTGGTCTACTGCGGCATTCAGTTTATGCTCTGAAGCCCTGATGGTATCCGCGGCTGAAGTGACCGGGCATGACAGCGAAAAAACCATATCAGAGGAGGCCGGTTATGACCGAAGCATCCGATTTTTTCAACGAGATTTCAGGAGAGATCTCCTATGAGTCTGTGTCCGGGCCGGAGGGAAGAGTGGCCCTGACGGCAGTTTTTGAAGCTGCCGGGAGGGCGGCCGAACAGCCGGCGGCGGGAAAGCCGGCGGTGAGGCAGCCGGTGGCGAAGCCCTCAGAGGGCTGGGCGGCCACGGCCTGCGCCTGGCTTCTTGACCGCAGCTTCGGAACGGGGGTTTTGCTGACGTCCGATCAGAGAGAGGTCCTTGACGGAGCCCTTTTGACGGCGCGCCGTCTCCTCAGGGAAGAGCGGACCCGTACCGTCTTTGATCCTCTGTGGGATTTTGATTTCTGTACCGAGGAGGAAATCGCCCTCTACGACCGCAACGGCGAATACCGCCGTTTTCAGAAGTCCTGGGAGGAGGACGGCATCTACGTGCTGATGCGTCTGTCCCAGGAACTGACGCCCTACCGGACGCTGAATCATATCGCGGGCGTCCATCACGTGGCGGTGACGGTGGCACGTGGTCTGGCCTCGGCTGGCGAAGCGGTGAATCCGGCGATGCTGTCGGCGGCGGCAGCCCTTCACGATATCGGCAAGTTCGGCTGCCGGCCCGGTGAGAGGGTGCCCTATCTCCATTACTATTACACCGACAAGTGGTGTACCGCCCGGGGAATCCGGGATATCGGCCGCATCGCGGCTAACCACTCCGCCTGGGATCTGGAGGCCGAGAACCTGTCAGCGGAATCCCTGGCGCTGATCTATGCCGATTTCCGCGTCAAACAAACTTACGAAAACGGCTGTGAGCAGACTCATTTTTACACGCTCCGCGATTCCTACGACGTCATTTTAAATAAGCTGGACAATGTGGATGCTGCGAAACAGCAGCGCTACCGCCTTGTCTACGCCAAGCTGTTCGATTTTGAGCGCTTTATGATCAGCCGCGGTGTGGATGTGACGCTTCAGGGCCGGCCGGTACCGCTTCCGGAGGAGAAGAACTGCGTCTTCTATAACGATGATGAGCTGGTGGAGGCTTATCATCTGATGGCGGTGCGCGACAATATCCGGCAGACGCGGCGCTTCGGTCAGGAGCGCCTTTTCTCGGAACTGCTGGAGGCCATGCGCAGTGAATCGGACTGGATCCGTGTCCAGGCCTATCTCAGTATTATCCGTGAGTATTACAACTATCTGAACAGTGATCAGAAACAGCAGACCCTTGACGCGTTGTTTGATCTCCTGGTCTCGCCGGAGCGGGATATCAGCCGGGAGGCCGCGTCGATCATGGGTCTTATCGTGGCACGCTTCAATACCGGCTATCGGAAACAGATGCCTGACAAGTCGCTGACGCTCCCGGATGATGATATTCAGATCCGGGTCTGGAAGGTCTATCTGGAAAAACTGCTCCGCCCGGACCGTTCCTTTACGCCGCGGCAGAGAAGCTACCTTCACTATGTGCTGGGCATCTTCGTCCAGAATACGATCATTCATACGCTGGAAAGGGATGAGGCGGCCTTCCGCACCATCCTGCTTTCGTACTACGCCCGGACGGACGGCCGTGATGCCGAGGAAGAACTGGCGCTTATGCAGACGGCGCCCTTTATCCCCCTGGACCGGGTCACGGAGGCGGATATCGCCGTTCTCAACACCTTTGCGTTCCGGCTTCTTGACAAGGCGGATCTGCGCTTCAAAGCGGCGGCCCTTCTGTTCTTCCGGGAGGAACTGGGCAATGAGTCCGTCAGAGCGGAGGTGCGCCGGGAAACGGCCCGTCGTGTCGCCGATAGCGATCCGGGGAGCTTTGTTTCCCTTCGCTATCTGCAGCAGGCCCTTCTTCGCCGGGCCGGGCTGCCCGTGGAGGAAGGCCTGGAGACCGCCACGGAGGAGATCCGCGAGATCTTCCTCGATGACTTCAAAACGGCGACCCCCTGGATCATCAAGAAGGTCAACGTCCTGTATCTTGAAAATGTTCGTCCTTCAGACGGCGATTACCTTCATATTGCCACCCATCTGGCGAATCTCATTGAAGTCAGCGAAATCGCGGCGGTGCGCTACAGTGCCGGGGAGGCTCTGCTGCGCGTCTGCGGCCGTCTGACGGCGGATCAGAAGAATGAGGTCGCTCTGGAACTGGCCCGTGGCCTGGAGGTCGGCCAGTTTGAATATTCCAAATACATCCCCACCTCGCTGGGGCGTTTTGTGTTGTATCTGCGGGAACCTGAGCTTGACGAGATTATCGACCATTTTCAGGATCTTCTCCAGAGCCCCAACGACAGTACGGTCGTCGGCACCATGTCCACAATCTGCATCATGCTGGAGTACTATGACCGGTGCCGGCCGGAGGCCCCCGCGGCCCCGGCGCGCTTCGACGCGCGCCGCCGCCGTCTGCTGGGCATGGTGCTCAAGCAGCTGGCCTCGCACCGGGAGATCGCCCGTCAGGAGGCACTGCTGACCCTGAGCCGTGGTATTTTCGGCTCGGTCATCGTGACGCCGGAACGCAAGGCGGCCATTTTTTCGGAGATCTCCCGCAGCATGCTCTTTATTCTCCGGGAGACGCGGGAGGATTATCAGACACGCTTTTTCCAGTCCGCCATGCTGGCGCATATTTATCGGTTTATCCTGTCCTGGGAAAGCGGCGGGAAGGGCTTCGCCCTAGGTTCCTTTGACAAGGTGGCCTTTTTCCCGGGCACCTTCGATCCCTTCTCGCTGTCGCACAAGGAGATCGTACGCCGTATCCGGGACATGGGCTTCGAGGTCTATCTGGCGATCGATGAATTCTCCTGGCGTAAGAAGACGGAGCCGTCTCTTATCCGGCGGCGCATCGCGGTGATGTCCGTGGCGGATGAGTATCATGTGACGCTGTTCCCGCATGACATTTCCATCAATATCGCCAATGCGGACGATCTGGCCCATCTGCAGTCCCTCTTCCCCGGCCGGTCCGTCTATCTGGTGGTGGGCTCTGACGTGGTGACGGGGGCGTCCGCTTACCGGTCACTGGCAGCGGAGCCGATCCATACGATGAATCATATCGTGATCCGCCGGGATACGGAACAGGATGAGGCGGTGGAAGAGAAGCTGGCCGGCATCACCGGCGATGTGGTGCGAGTCTGTCTGCCGGAGCCGTTCGGCTTCATCAGTTCAAGCCTGATCCGCGACAATATTGACCGCAACGTGGACAATGCGGGTCTTCTGGATGCCTCGGCCATGACCTATATCAGCGAAAACGGCCTCTACCGCCATGAACCTATGTTCAAGCCCGTGATCCGTCCCGGCAGCCGTCAGGTGGAGCTGCAGGAGACGGCCGGCGGGGCCGTTCTGACGCTGACATCCCGGAAGGGCGAGGCGGGAGCCTGTGCCGAAGCGGCGGTGAGGGTGATCCGTTCGGCGGAGCTCTATCATGCGCTGGGAGACAGGCGGCAGGCCGAACTGATTCGCAGCCGTGAGACGGTGCGTCTGATGCTGATTGACGAGCTGGGCCTTGTGAACCCGGAGAACAGTCGGGGTGAAGCCGGCGGTGAGGCTTTGCAGCAGCTGCTGACGGATGTGCTGGTCTACGGTATTGAAAAGGACTGCGACCACGCGCTGTTTTCGGTAAAAGGCAGCTTAAGCCGCCGGGCTCTGGTGCCGCTTCTGATGCGGCAGGGGTTCCGTTTCGCCGATGAGGAGGCTCGCGATATCCTGCTGGTCAGCCTGCGCTCGCCGGTGGTGCTTTTCCGCAACATCGACACCGTTCTGAAGGATCTGTTTTCGGAAAATGAGGCTGTCCGCTCCGTGCTGACCCGGACTAACCGTCGTCTGCAGGAGGCGCTGACGGCGGCTTACCCCGGGGAGGCGGTGCTGTCCTTCCATGCCCGCCACCTCTACGACCGCCTGCTGAACCGGATCGCGGCTCTCAACCATGTGCCGGAGGAACCGGTGGAGCCGCGCCGTCTGGGTGAGGCCATGTGCGTGCCCTTCGGCAAGGTGCTTCGCGGCGTGGCAGTCCCCAACACCGTGACCAAGACGATCTACACCGAGCGGGTGTATGAGCCGGATCTGAGAAGCAATGAGATCCGGGCCTTTCCCAACTACGCGCCCCTTCGCAGCCAGGTCCGCATGATCCGTTCCTTTGAAAGACCGGTTATCCTGGTGGACGATATGCTGAATTCGCCCAGCCGCTTACGGATGATCAATGCCCTGTTCCGGGAGGAGGCGGTGGATTTCCGCAAGCTCCTGGTCTGTGTGATCACAAGCCGCGGCCGCGATATGATCGAAGAGGCGGGCATCGATGTGGATTGGGTCTATTTCATTCCGAACATGAAGGCCTGGTACACGGATGTCGGGTGTTATCCCTTCATCGGCGGCGATGCCGTGAAGAGCTTCTACGAGCCGGTGCCGGGTTTCCGGGCAGCCATCAATCGCATCCTGCCCTATACGGTACCCCCCTTTGCCGGAGACAGGCAGGGAAGCTGTGATTTTTCACGCGTTTGTCTGGAAAATGCCCGTGATATCCTCACGGTTCTGGAGACGGAGTACCGGCGTCGTTATGCCCGAAATCTGACGCTGTCGCGCCTGTCGGATGTCATCGATCTGCCCCTCTGTCCGGACAAGGGCACGGCCATGTGCTATGACCCGAACCGCGAAGCCTCCTACTATGTGGAAAATGACCTGAGAATGCTGGAAAGACTGAAAGGGATGCTCTGAGGGCCCCGGCCTTGGGAAGCGAACGTGATCTTATGTATTATTATCGTTATCAGAACCGTTATTATGCTGCTTTGAAGCCTTTTGACAGGGACGGCGCCGCTGCCGTGACGCAGGAAGAGGCTCTGGATCGTACTGCCGGGAAGGCCCTGATCTTTTTAAGAGAGGCCGATCCGGCCGTCAGCCGTTTCCGTTACCGGGCCGATGAGCCGCGTCTGGTGACACGGGAGGAGGGACCGGCCTGCCTCGATCCGGCCCGGCTTGTGCCGCCGGCAGAGGGAGAGTCACTCCCGGACGGCTTTTTCCGGGAGCAGGGTGTCACCGTCGAAAATGCCGCGGATCCCAGGTTTTCCGTCCTGACGGGGAGGACAGGCATCTGTGATGCCGGTGTCCGGGCTTTGAAGGAAGGACGCTGCCGTCTTCATGTGGCGGCTTTGGGCGATGTCGGCAGTACCATGCTGATGGCTCTGAAGCTGCTGGGCGGCGATGTCATCTCTGAGATCGGCATCTATGATCTCAACAGGAATCTCGCTGAGCGATGGGAGAGGGAACTCAACCAGATGGCCTATCCGGAAGGCGGTGATCTGCCGGAGGTGCGCATCCTGGAAGAATCGGAGATCTTTGACTGTGACGTTTTTGTCTTTGCGGCGACGGCGTCGGTGCCGCCGGTGGGCTCAGGCGTGACGGATGTGCGTCTGGTCCAGTTTGAGGCAAACCGCCGCATCATGGCGATCTATGCCTCGGCGGCGCGCCGGGCAGCTTATTCCGGACTCTTCTGCGTCGTCTCGGATCCGGTGGATCTTCTCTGCCGGAGTGCTTATGAACTCAGCAATACCGATGACAACGGCGCCTTTGACGGCCGGGGACTGCGCTCGGAGCAGATCCACGGCTTCGGCCTGGGCGTTATGTATGCCCGCGCCGCCTACTATGCCGGCAAGGCCGGTTTCAGGGAGGTGTTTCTCCGGGAAGGACGGGCTTACGGCCCTCACGGCGAAGGCCTGGTCATCGCGGATTCGGTGAATGGCTATGATCATGAACGCTCGCTTTGGCTGACGACTAAGACCGTGGCGGCCAATCGGGAGGTGAGAGATCTGGGCTATAAGCCCTATGCGGCCCCGGCGGTGTCCTCGGGGGCCCTGTCGATCCTGACGATGCTTCGCGGCGGCTGGCATGACGGCTCCGTGTTCCTGGGCGGTAGTTTTATGGGCGTGCGCAGCCGTCTGACGGACAGCGGCCTTATGATCGAGAGCCGATCCCTGCCGGAGGCCCTCTATGAGAGGATCTGCCGGGCGGATGCCATCAATCGTGAGAATTACGGACGGGTACAATGACAAAACGACTGCTGACGGTTATCTATCTTGATGACGGATCGTCGCCGCGGCTGACGGCGATGCTGTCAGCCTGCCTGAAAACGGCCGAAGAGAGCCTGGGCATGGACGCGGAGGTGCTGTCGTGGGATAGGATCGCCGACGGGGCGGTGACCTCCCTGAACAGCCGGCTTCTTCTCATGGCGGTTCCGCTGGGGCATGAGGGCATCAATGACCGGTATTATCAGTTCCTGGCCAGGATACGGCGGGAGCCGTCCTGGTTTCGCGGCTCCCTGGCCGGTCTTGTGATCGATGGGAGTGATGAGCTGTATACAAAATCCACAGCGACGGAGTTGGTCTTTTCCGCCAACAGGGCCGGCTGCCGCTTTGTAGGGCGGCCCCTGGTCGAGGCCACCGGCGAGCTGAATAATTTTCATGTCCTGGCGCAGGTGGCTGCCTGCAGCCGGGAAGAAGCTTACCGGCGGGCGCTGCTGGATCTGATCGACCGTCTCGTGAATCATTCGGCCATGACGGAGTCGGGCTGGGTTATCCGGCCCCATTCCCTGAAGGATGCTTTTCCACGACCCGATGAAGAGGGTAGTATCCGCCGTCAGAGGGAAGCGGCTCTCGGGAGAAAGGCTCCGGCGGCATCGTCCGGCTCATCGTCCGGCGAATTATCCGATAAAGCTTCCGGAAAACCGGTCATTCTGGCCCTTCACGCCTCCAACCGCCGCGTCTCGAACACGCTGGATCTGTGGCAGCTGACGTCCCGACATCTCAAGAAGGACTGCGAAGTCATCGAGATCGGTCTGAGAAACGGCAAGATCGAGGACTGCGCCGGCTGTTCCTTCCGGACCTGCCTGCATTTCGGTGAAAAGGGAAAATGCGTCTACGGCGGCGTGATCGTTGACGAGGTCTATCCGGCCCTTCTCAAGGCCTCGGCTCTCGTTTTTCTGTGCGCCAATTACAACGACGCGCTTCAGGCCAATGTCAGCGCCTGCATCAACCGTCTGACGGCCCTTTTCCGCCGCAATTTTTTCTGGGACAAGAAGATCTTCGGGATTGTGGTCTCGGGTTACTCCGGAGGCGACCTTATCGCGCGCCAGCTGATCGGTTCCCTGACGATGAACAAATCCTTCCAGCTGCCGCCTGATTTTTCCCTGCTGGTGACGGCCAACGACCGCGGCAGTCTGGTGAAGCTGCCCGGGATCGAAGAGCAGGCGGCCCGGTTTGCGCGCCGTATCCTTTCCGAGGTGACGGGGGAGCTTCCTTGCACGACAGAGTAAGCTATGTTATAGTAGCCATATTCACAGCAATCTTATTAAAGGTGGTATTTTTTCAAGTCTATGGATGACAACGGCCCTTATTATTTCGCAGCTATTGTTATTTGTCTGATTCTCTCGGCCTTTTTCTCGGCCTCGGAGACGGCGTATTCGTCTCTTAATCTTATCCGGCTGAAGGCGCGCGCTGATAACGGCGACCGTAAGGCGGCCAAGGTCCTCAAGCTGTCCGAAGCCTTTGACAGCCTTCTTTCCACGATCCTCATCGGCAATAATATCGTCAATATCGGTATGTCGTCCCTGGCTACGGTGTTGTTCGTCGGCCTTCTGGGCAGCGCCAGCGGCCCCGGTGCGGCGACCCTGGTGATCACGGTGGCGGTCCTTATTTTCGGTGAGATCACCCCGAAGAGCCTGGCCAAGGAACGGCCGGAGGCCTTTGCCTTCGCGACGGCGCCGATCCTGTCGGTCCTGGTTGCGGTCTTTACCCCGCTCAATGTGTTGTTTTCGCTCTGGAAAAAGCTGATATCGCACCTTTTCCACAAGGAGGATGAGGAGGCAGATGACATCATAGACGCCGAGCTGATTACGATGGTCTCCGAAGCGGAAAACGAGGGGGATCTGACGAATCGCGAAAGCGAGCTGATTCGCAGTGCCATTGAATTCGACGATGTGGAAGTGGAAGAGGTGCTGACGCCCCGGGTGGATGTGGAGGCTGTCGCTGATGACACGCCTCTTGATGAGGTGGCCGATGTCTTTGAGAAGACCGGGTATTCGCGTCTGCCGGTCTATCATGATACGATCGACAACATTATCGGCGTGATCCACGAAAAGGATGTCTTCAAGGCGATACGCCGTCAGGGCATGACCATGGCGGATATCATCAAGGATACCCTGTATACGACGGGCTCAACACAGATCAGCGAGCTGCTTCGGACCCTCAGGGAGCAGCATCACCATATGGCTGTCGTCGTCGATGAATACGGCGGCACCGAGGGCATCATCACACTGGAGGATGTGCTGGAGGAACTGGTGGGTGAGATCTGGGACGAGCATGACGAGGAGACACAGGATTTTGTCCGTCAGACCAACGGCTGCTGGCTTGTCAAAGGCTCGGCCGGTATGGCGGACCTCTATGAGAAGCTGGGGATCCCCGAGGATGAGGATGTGGATGCCATCACCGTCGGCGGTCTGGTCCAGGAGATGACAGGACATCTGCCGCGGGTGGGCGATACTTTCCTTTTCCATGATTACGAAGCGACGGTCACACGGGAGACTCACCGCCGCGTGGAGGAGATCCGCCTGAAAAAGATAAGCGCAGAGAGAGACAGAGACACGAAAAAACAGAAGGAAGAAAAAAGCAGATAACCGGGATACGGGAGACATCCGGAAAGAGACAACCGGAACAGAAGGCCTCAGGCGGCCGGTTCCAGGTCGGCTCCGGAGGTCAGGCGGACCTCGCCGTCTGTTGTGATGAATACGGCTTCGTACCCATCGAGGGATTCGATGAGGGCGAGGCCTTTTTCTGTGCCGGCCAGCAGACAGATCGTGGAGAGCGCGTCACAGTCGGCGGAATGACCCTCGCCGGCAATGACGGAGACGCCGGCCACATCGGTGTCGGCCGGATAGCCTGTCGCCGGATCGAGTATATGGTGATAAAGCCGGCTGTCGACCTCAAAGCAGCGTTCATAGATGCCGGAGGTTACGACGGTCAGGCTGTCGCCGCTGACAGTACCGGCGATCTCCTGTGCCTCAGAGAAGGGTGTCTCGATGCCTACGGAAAAAGGCGTTTCCTTTGTGGACAGCAGACGGCGGTCATGACGGCTGCCGATGCAGGCTACGTTGCCGCCGAGGCTGATGATGGCGGAGGTGACGCCTTCCGATCTCAGGAGCTGACAGAGCCTGTCGGCGATATAGCCCTTGGCGATGCCGCCCAGGTCAAGGCGTGCCCGGGGATCGGTCAGCGTGACGGTATTGCCCTCGATTACCACGGCACTGTCATCCACAGACGCGACAGCCCCGGCGACGGAAGAGACATCCGGAATCACGGGATCCTCCGCCTGATGAAAGTCCCACAGAGACTGGACAGCACCGATCGTCACGCAAAAAAGCCCGCCGGACAGGCGGTTATAGGCAAGAGCCTTCGTCAGCAGGGCCACGGTGTCGTCGCGGCAGAGAACCGGTTCGCCGCCGGCCCGATTGATGAGGTCGATATCACTGCCGCGTCGAGTCCGGCTGAGGATCTCCTCGTAGCCCGCACAGGCCCGGAAGGCTTCACTGATGGCCGCGTCAGCCCTTTCCTCGGAAAAATCGGTCATATCGTAGATGCGGATGGCGCAGACCGTGTCAAAATAAAAACTCTGCCGCTCAATATAGGACGGGGATGCGCCGCATCCTGTCATCAGAAAAACCGGCATAACAAAGGCCGCTATGACGGCGGCCGCTGTCAGACGGGTCAGGGATCTGGTCATGGGATTCTCCTTATAGCTTCACAGTCGGTGTTTTCACCATACCGCAGGCACCGGTATTCGTCAACACGAGGACTTCGGGACGTCGGCGGCAGAGGACATAATCACTAATTATCAGGAGATGAGTTTGTCGGATTCTCCCCGTTGTCAAGTGAGACCAGCCTCGGTATACTTTCTCTTTGATAAAAAATAAACAAGGAGGCTCACTATGAGTTTAAGAGAAAAATACGGTGAATGGGGTATCATTCTCGGTGCAACGGAAGGTGTCGGCAAAGCCTTTGCGGAAAAGATCGCGTCAGAGGGCATGAGCGTGGTCCTTGTCGGCAGACGTGAAGAGATGCTGAAGGAACTGGGCCGTTCCATCAGCGAAAAGTACGGCGTCGATCACAAGGTCATACGGGCCGATTTCGCCAAATCCGACTGCACCGATCTGATCTTCGAAGAGACGAAGGATCTGGATATGGGCTTCATGAGCTATGTGGCCTGCTTCCATACTTTTGGCAAGCTGCAGGACACACCCTGGGAGAAGCATGAACAGATGATCAACGTCAACGTGCTGACTTTCCTGAAATGTTTCTATCACTACATGGGCATTTTTGCGGCCCAGGACCGCGGCGCCGTGATCAATGTCTCCTCTCTGACAGGTATCTCCAGTTCCCCGTACAATGCCCAGTATGGTGCCGGCAAGGCTTATATCAAGAAGCTGACGGAAGCCGTCGCCGGTGAATGCGAGAAGACCAATGTGGATGTGGAAGTCATTACCCTCGGCACCACGATCACACCGAGCCTGCTGAGCAACCTGCCGGGCGGCCCGGCCGGCGAAGCCGTCATGAAAGCGGCCATGACGCCGGAAGCCGTCGTCGAGGAAGCCTTCGAGAACCTCGGCAAGTCTCTTTCCGTCATTGCCGGTGAGCACAACAAGGCCAACGTCCATAACTGGAAGGCTAATAAGACGGAAGACGAGTACATTCGCTATATGGGTTCCTTCTACGAGAGATAAATTCTTAATAAGAAAAGAATCTCTGGTCAGGTGTTCGGAATATCAGTCCGGACACCTGATTTTTGTTTACTTTTTACACGTTATATATGGAAAAATATCTGTTAAAACCTGATGGCTTTTGCTATATTGGTTTTATATAGCCGGAATCAGAAAATTGGCATATCCTGTGGATATGTTTTTTTGAAGACACAAAATGGAAACGTTTCACACCGGGCGGCAAACGATGTGCGCCCGCCCTTCGGAGACAACCCTTATGACAGAGAAAGAACTGAAAAAGCTTGGCCGGGCCGAGCTTCTGGAAATGCTCATTTCCCAGAGCGAAGAACTGAAAAAGTGCCGTGAACAGCTGGAAGAAGCCAAAGCACGCCTGGAGGATCGGACGATCGCCATTGATAAGGCCGGCTCCATCGCCGAAGCCTCTCTGGCCCTCAGCGGGATCTTTGATGCGGCCCAGCTGGCCTGCATGCAATATACAGAAAATATCCGTCTTCTCAGCGAACGCCAGGAAACCGTCAGTGCTTCTCTTGAGGCTGAAAGCCGCCGAAGAGCGGAGGCCATGATTCGCGAGGCAGAAGAGAAATCGGCAGCCTTGCTGAAAAGCACCGAGGCAGCCTGCGAAGAAAAGCGCCGCAAGACTCAGGAAGAGGCCGATGCTTACTGGCAGAACATATCCACGAAGCTGGATGCCTTCTATGAGGCCCATGCCGGTCTGCGAGAGCTGATGGCGATGGTGACGCCGGCGGGATCGGGCAGTAAGAGCCATGAAGAATAAAAAAAACAGGCAGCAAAGAGAATTACCGTCCATACCGGAGCTGAAGCGTGAGTTAAAGCGCGTGCGTTACCGCAAGCGTTATCATGCGGTTCTGAGAAGCACAATCTATACGCTGGTCACGGTGGCCGCTGCGGCTATCCTGGTGGCGACTCTCTGGCTTCCGGTTCTGCAGACCTACGGCAGTTCCATGACGCCGACGCTTAACGACGGCGATATCATTTTTTCGTTGAAGACGTCGTCCTTTGAGACCGGCGATATCATTTCGTTTTATTACAATAACAAAATCCTGGTCAAAAGGGTTATTGCCTCGGCGGGCGACTGGGTCGATATCGACAGTGAGGGCAATGTGTCGGTCAATGACATTCCCATCGAGGAACCCTATCTGTCTGATAAGGCGCTGGGTGACTGCAACATCACGCTGCCTTATCAGGTTCCCGACGGTAAGGTCTTCGTTATGGGCGATCATCGGTCGACCTCAGTGGATTCCCGCAATACCGCTGTCGGCTGTGTGGCACAGGAACAAATCGTGGGCAAGATTCTGTTCCGTGTCTGGCCGCTTTCGGATTTCGGACGTATATACTGACATTAAGAGGAAACTATGAAAGACGCTTGGCTCCGCAAAGGCGACAATTATGAACTGAAGAGAAGACGTCACAGGGTAAGAAATCGAGTTTTGATGGGTCTTGCCTCTGTTGTCGTATTTGTGACGATGTATATGCTGATCCTGCCGGCGCTGACGCTGGAAAAAACGGCGGTCTGCGGTCTGGAGGAGCATACCCACGACGATGCCTGTTATGAGGAACGTCTGGTCTGCGGCATCAATACTGATGATAATCACACGCATGATGACAGCTGCTATGCGGAGGAAAGCGTCCTTATCTGCGGTCTGGAGGAATCCGACGGCCATAGTCATGACGCCGCCTGCTATACCGGGGAGACCACACTTGTCTGTACGGAAGAGCATGAACACACCGAAGCCTGCTACGAGACGACGGAGGTGCTGATCTGCGGACTCGAAGAGGGGGCGGGAGCCCATCATCATACGGAAGACTGCCTGCAGACCGAAAAGGTTCTCACCTGCCAGAGGCCCGAGCAGGCACATTCCCATACTGACGCCTGTTATGAGAGGATCCTGACCTGCGGCAGGGAAGAGCATCAGCACGGCGCGGCCTGTTATGCCGATGCCAAGGCCGATCTTGAAACGGCTGCTGTCTGGGAACAGAGTGTGTCGGCTGTGACGCTGACCGGCGAATGGGCTGTCGATGTCATCAGCATCGCCCGTTCACAGCTGGGTGTCACGGAAAGCACCGCTAACTACATCATCGATGAGACAGGGGAACGTAAGGGCATCACCCGCTACGGCCAGTGGTACGGCGATCCCTACGGCGACTGGTGTGCCATGTTCGCCTCCTTCTGCCTGAATTATGCCAAAGTCCAGGGGGTTCCCCTGAATGAGAATTGCCAGAACTGGATTGAAACCCTGAGCCGGGAGGATCTTAACCTCTTTGTCAGCGCCTCGCCCGATGCGGAAGGCAGGAGGGCTCTGCCGTCTGCCGGCGACCTGATCTTCTTCGATCGGGACGGCAGCGGTACCGCCGACCATGTCGGTCTGGTGACGGCCATGAGTGCGGACACCGCCGAAGCATCACCCACCGTGATCCATACTATCGAAGGCAATGCGGGCAACGTCGTTCAGGAAAGACAGTACCGTGTCGGTGATGCTGCCGTCATGGGTTTCGGAAAACTGCCTAAGCAGACATTTTTCTGCGGCTTCACCGGACATGCCCACGATAATGCGTGCGGCGGTGAGGGTGTCTGCCCGCTGGAGCCCCATATTCATACGGAGGCCTGCCTGATCCCGGCGGCGGAGACGGCTGAGACCGCCGCAGCGGACAGCAGCACGGCTGAGTCTGAATCCGGGACGGATGACGGCGCACCGGCCGAATCGGAACGCCGGAGCCTGACCTGCGCCGGAGCCGATTATACGGTTCTGGTGACCTTCGGTCCGGAAGCCGGCCTGCCGGAGAACGTGACGCTGAAGGTCAGCGAGATCGACAGGGAGAGCGAGACCTACCGGAACTGCCTTGAGGAGACCCGCGCGGCCATGGCCGAAGAGGGCAGCTATGAAAATGTGATCTTCGCCCGGTTCTTTGACATCACCTTCGAAGCGGACGGCGCCGCGATCGAACCCGCCGGCCCGGTGGAGGTGACGATTTCCTATGATGAAACGATCGACGAGGATGAGACGGATACCTGCCGCACCGTGCATTTTTCGGAGGAAGGCACGGAATTCCTCGATGTGACGAAGACGGAGCCCCGGGAGGGCACCACCAGCTTCACTCATACACAGGACAGCTTCTCGGTGGTCGGGAACGTGGTGAGCCGCCGGCCGGCTAACCCGGCGGATGTCGGGCCGGATGCCATCAAGATCGACTATTACGTCTGCATCGACGGCAGCTGGACCTGTGTCGGCTCCACGTCCACGGGGACACTGGCACCGGCGGGAACCACCGGCTGGAGCAATACCGACCGGGATACGATCACCCTGGATCAGGTGAGATCGATCCTCGGCGATTACGGCTTCACTGGCGAAGAAGCTCAGCCTGAGCGGGTGATCGCGTATCAGGTCAAGACCAGTACCCATCTGTATTCCGATACGACTGTGATCAATGCCGATGACGGCAGACGCCTTCTGCCCCTGTCTCGTCACGCGGAAAACCCCGGCTACAATCTCTACTACCTGCCGGCCAACACGGCGGCGATTGACGGCATCGCCCTGGGCAGTGTCGATAAGTCTGCCCATGGCTTCAATCATGTCAGAACCTATGATGCCGCGGGTGTTGTCATGGACGAACAGCTGACGGCTCCGGGCGGTACCTATGTTTATGATGCCCAGGCGTCCGGTGTGACAGAGTGGTATGCCATTGACAAAAACGGCGGTAGTCTTACCCTGTCGGGAACGGCGGTCACTTTAGAAAATGTCCGCACGCCTTACCGTATCGTGCCGCGGCTTCATGCGGCGCTGGAGACGGGCCGCAGCGTTGACTTCAAGGTCATGAAGGACGGTGTATGGCAGACGGTCGGCTCCCTGCCTTATTATCTGACGGGAATCGTCGGCGATCAGAGCGGCGCCTTCATCACCTCGGATATGGCGGCGTGGTTCTTCGGTGAGTACGGCTATGAGGCCGGCGACGATCCGACGGGGCATTTTGCCTGCAGCTACAACGATATTTACCGTATCGGCTATGCGGGCAACACCGACTACGTCATGGATGTCGACGGCAATAAGATCGCCGACGGTACGGCGGTCCAGCTTTGGAAATACAATGGCTCTTCGGCTCAGTTCTTCCGCATCTGGGATGCCGGGGACGGTTACTGTTATGTGACCCCTGTGGCCGACAGTGCCTACCACCTCAATGTGCTGGGAGGAGGCACCGCCGACGGCACAAAGCTGGCGATCCATACGGCTGCCGACGCGGCCAGCCACTGGCGTGTGGCCGATAACGGCGACGGCACGGTGAGCTTTTACAACCGCAATGCCCCGGATACGGCCGTTATCGATCTTGACAGCGGCAATATCAGCAGTGGTGTTCAGCTCCAGATATGGAACAATGGCGCCAATAAGAACTGGATCCTTGCGCAGCAGTACCGCATCAGCGGCTGCGGTCAGGTCGCCCGGAATGATGATGGAACCTGGCAGATCGCGCTCAAACCGGAGACGAACGGCAGCCTGGCGGTCTATTATCTCCCCGGCGGCGATGCGATGGCCTATACGGATGCCTCCGAAAGTGACCTTGCCGACAGCAACAGCTATTGGACCGTCACCGTGCGCGACGACGGCCACCGGGTGTACAGTGACGGGGAAATGGACGCCATGACAGTGGTTGTTCCGAACGGCGGCAGCGCCGAAGTGACGGTCAGCAATGCCGCAGGGACACTCTGGAGTGCCGTGGGCCTCAAGGGCGAAGAGCTTATCTGCGAAGAATCTCAGTCCGGCGGCTATACAACCTTTGCGCTGAGCGATATTACCCAGCATGTGGAGATCACGGCCACAGCCGACGATCCGGCCTTCACGGTTCAGTATTATGCCGATATTCCGCGTTTTGCCGAATCCGGCGATGCGTCTCTTAATGTTATCGATACCTCCGGCGCCAACCTGCCGACAAACGGCGGATCGATGCCGCTGAAGCAGCTGTATCTGACGGGAATCGGCCGCACCACGGATCAGAACAACGGTCAGGCTACTCAGCTCTATGAGGTCAGAACCCAGACGGCCCAGACACAGGTCTACGGTGACAAGGCGTTCCATTTCCTGGAATCGCCGGGACTTGAGTATATCAATACACTGAAAGCCAACGAGAATTATACGCTGGACAGGATCGGCGTTCTGAAGGCAGGCGCCTCGGAGACGTCCGTTAATGACAAGGACTGGACCTGGTACTCACCGTCGGACATCCGCCTGACCAACCTGGCGTCGGACGCGGGAGAGAAGACGATTCTCGTCACGGAAGATACGGTGATAAGACTCCGGTATCTGCCGTCGGAGTCCGGTTATTACAACGGCGCGACCTTCTACGATTACAATATTTCCAGCGGTCAGAACAGTGACGGACGCTGGCGGACCGGCACCACGGGCATCAATCAGGCGTCGAACTACGGCACCAGCCTGAACGGCCAACGGAACTGGAATTCCTCGTCCGACATCCTGGCTTTCGGCAATGCCAACTGCGGCACCGGCATGTCGGGCTACACCTTTGACGGCGTGGCGCTGAACAAGGCGAACCGGAACAATGCCGATTACGGGTACGCGACCTTCGGTATTGCCGACAGGCTGAACAGTGACGGCACCATCCGCTACAACGAATGGATCGTGGCGCCGAAGCTTTTCAACGACGGCGATGCCGCCTGCAAGCAGACCTACGAGGGCAGCTCCCTGACCTTCAATCGCGTGGGCGATACCTATACGCTGAGTGCGGCGACCCTGGCGAACTCCGACGGACAGCAGAATACCATCGGCAATCTGCAGTATTTCTTCAATCCGTCGCCGTCGTCATCAACGGTCTACACGCACATTTTTACGAATAATTTCTGGCCCATGGATCCGGCCGCGGGGCGTACCGACGGCCTGTGGGGCAGGATCGACTCACCCGGCACCTATGCCGGTTTTGCCGAATCCAACACGCACAGCTTTACGGCCAAAAACGGTAATTTCCCGCCGGGCGACGACGGCCGGGCTCACAACTGGTTCTTCGGTATGACGACGGCCATCAGCTTCAGCCTGTCGGCCGACTATACCGGCCCGCTGGAATACTATTTCTTCGGCGACGATGACCTGTGGGTCTTCCTGGATGACCGTCTGGTGTGCGACATCGGCGGCGTTCACAGTTCCTTTGGTGAGTATGTCAACCTGAGGGACTATCTGCCGGAGGGCTCCTCCGGGACCCATACGCTGTCCTTCTTCTACACCGAACGCGGCGCCTCCGGCTCCACCTGCTATATGAGCTTCACCCTGCCGTCGGTCTCCAGTGCGGTGACCTCCCGGGATACCGGCAGTCTGACGGTCTCCAAGGCTCTGACCGAGACGGACGGCCTTGATTTCAGCCAGGTGCCCTATGCGTTCTCCGTGGAACTGCTCACCGGCGAAAACGGCACACCGCTGCCCCAGACCTTCAGTCTGGCCTACAGCGACGGCACCTACGGCACCGTCAAGTCCGGCGGCACGGTCACGCTCCATGCCGATGAAAGCGTGACCATCGGCGGCATACCGGCCGGCGCGTATTACCGCGTGACGGAGCTGACGACCGACGGTTACAAAACCACGGTCAACAATAATGAAGGCTACATCGCCTCCGGCACGGTTGCCGCAGGCGAGATCAAGCCGGCGGCCTTTGTCAACCGGCCCTATCACGAACTGCCCTCCACGGGCGGTGTCGGCACCGGGCCCTTTGTCCTGACCGGCCTGATACTCATGGCTTTAGCACTGATGTTCATCATCTTTCGGTTCAGAAAGGGGGTGCATCGGGCTTAAGAGACAGTCTTGTGTGATATTGCTTTACCGGCTAATCAATAACGACAACGAAGGAGAAAAGGAACGTTATGAAACACGCAAAAAAAATCGTCAGTTTCCTGCTGGCGGCTATCCTGGTCCTGACCATGAGCGTCAGCGCCTTTGCTGACACCACGGGTTACACCATCACAGTGACCAACTCGAACAAAGCGGTATCCATCGTGGGCAAAGAATACAACGCCTACAAGATTTTTGATGTTACCTACAGTGAGGATAAAAAGGCCTACGCCTACACCGTGGCCGATGCCTTTAAAGGTTTTAACTATGACGGCAAGACCGGCGATGACCTGATCGCCGCCGTCGGCGCGATGAATGATAATCCCGATGCCCTCAACGCCTTTGCCGAAGCGGCCCTGAAGTATGTGACCGACAACAAAATCGCCTCTTCCGGCAGCGCAGCCGGCGCCGTTGCCGGCGATAAGGAGCAGGCCGTGATCAGCGTGCCGTCCGCCGGTTATTATCTGGTCGCCGGCAATACTCTGACCACCAATAATCAGAAGGTCGTTGTCGCCGCCTGTTCCCTGACGACCGCCGACCCGACAGCGGATGTGATCGTCAAGGCCGACGCCCCGAGCATCGACAAGAAGATCGACGCCAACAAGAATGGCAGCTATGACGAAAAAGACGTGGCCGCCAACCAGGGTGCCATCGGCGATGTGGTCCCCTTCGTGGTGAAGTCCGCCGTGCCGGATATGACCGGCTATGAGAAGTATTACTTTGTCATCAACGATACGCTGTCCGAAGGCCTGACCTTCAACAACGATGTCGTGGTGAAGATCGGCGACACCACTCTGGCGACATCAGCGTTTGATGTCATCACAGAGGGCAGCAGCTTCAAGGTTGTTCTGAAGGATTTCATCTCTTATAAGGCCCAGAAGGGTGCGGCCATCATCGTGACCTATTCCGCCACGATCAATGACAAGGCAGCCCTTGGCAGCGCCGGCAACACCAATACCGTCACGCTGACCTATTCCGACAACCCGAACGTGGCCGATGAAGGCACATCGGATAAACCGGATCTGCCGACCGGCAGCAGCCCCGTCGGCCAGACACCGGAAAGCCAGACCAAGACCTATGTGACCGGTATCAAGCTCACCAAGGTCAATGAAGAAGGCCGTACACTGGCCGGTGCCAAGTTCAAGATCGAGGGCGAATCCCTGAATATCACCAAGATCAACAGCGAGATCTTCCGCGAAAGCGCCAACGGTACTTATTATCGTCTGAAGAACGGCACGTATACGAAGACCGCGCCGAACAACAACGACGCGCTCTATGACAGCACCACGGTCAAGTACGAAAAGGTGGAGACCGTCACCACCAATACCACGGCTGAAAACATCGTCCGTGAGGGCTGGGTCGATGCCAGCGGCGTCCTGTCCTTCACCGGTCTGGCCGCCGGTACCTACACCATCACCGAGCTGGTGGCCCCGGACGGCTACAACAAGCTGAAAGCCCCGATCACCGTCACCATCAACTGGGACGGCACGCAGACAACGGTCTGGTCTGCCGTGATTGGTGACAAAGCTGCTGATTATGACAACACCCTCGGTGTTGTGACCGTCAATGTCGTGAACAGCCACGGCGCATTGCTGCCGACCACCGGTTCCACCGGCACCACCCTGTTTTACGTCATCGGTGCCGTTATGATCCTCGGTGCCGCGCTGATCCTGGTCAGCAAGAAACGGATGAGTCTCGGCAGATAAGCCCGAAAGCCGTTAAGTCTGCATCAGTCTATAAGCCATTTTGCGGGGAGGCCTTGGGCCTCCCCGTCTGTCAGAAGCAGGGGAGAGTCCCGCATGAAGAAAAAGCAAAGCCATCTGAATACCGTTATTCTTCTGGCGATCCTTTTTGCGGGATTGTTTCTGCTTGTGTACCCTACGGCCGCTGATTACTGGAACAGCTTTCATCAGTCCCGGGCGATTTCGGATTATGCCGAAGAGGTCCGTTCCATCAAGGATGATGAGTATGACCGTCTGCTGGCGGATGCCGATGCCTATAACCGGACGCTCCCGGATAAGCCCAATCGCTACGTCTTGACCGAGGAGGAGCGGGAACGCTACAATTCCCTCCTGAATATCAGCGGCAACGGTATCATCGGTTATATCGAGATAGCGGCCATCGGTGTCTCACTGCCCATCTATCATGGTACCGATGAGGCAGTCATGGAGATCGCCGTCGGTCATATTGAGGGCACCTCTCTGCCGGTGGGAGGGCCGGATACCCACGCCGTTCTATCCAGCCACCGCGGTCTCCAGTCGGCCCGTCTCTTCACGGATCTTGATAAGCTGGTGGAAGGCGATGAATTCGTGATCCGCGTCCTTGATGAGACGCTGACCTATGAAGTGGATCAGATCCGGATCGTTCTGCCCCATGAGCTGGATGCCCTGGCCTTCGAAGAGGGGCAGGATCTCTGCACTCTGGTGACCTGTACCCCTTACGGCATCAACACTCACCGGCTCCTGGTGAGAGGTCATCGCGTGGCCAACGGGGAAAAAGCGGGTATGGCCCGGGTGACCGCCGACGCGATTCAGGTGGAGCCCCTTCTGGCCGCCGTGTTCATGGCCCTGCCGGTTCTGCTTATCCTGCTGATCATTCTGCTGATTCCGAGGCGACGAAAAAGAGAGACGGATGACTATGCGGAAGGCGACTATGAGGATCTGATTATTGACGATAATGAGGAAATGTAAAAAAGAGCCCGGCAGCATCAGCTGCCGGGCTTTTTGGTAAGTCTTATGGCAGGATGCCGGCGGGCATCCTTTGGCAATGGCGAAAATGAGGCTGATCTCAGCTATGCTCCTCCAAATAGCGGAAGGCGCCGTGAGCCAGAATGGCGGCTCCCATGGGACAGACGTCCTCATTGAAGCGGACCTTCGGGTTATGGGCGTTGTAGTCTCCCCGTTCGTCGAGGTAGCCGGCGGACAGATACATGAAGACGGAAGGCACCTGCTCGGCCACCACTGAGAAATCCTCGGAGGCGCTGGCCGTGGTATCGGGCACCGGCGTCAGATTCGGGATCGGCAGCTCCTTGATGTAGCGGACGACAGCCTCCGTCAGAGCCGGGTCGCAGATAAGAGGCGGGACCTCGGAGATCATCTCGATATCCGCCGTGCCGCCGAAAACAGCGGCCGTGGCCTCGGCCGTCTCCTTCATGCGGCGGACCAGGAGGCGGCGGGCCTCCGGATGGTTGGTACGGATCGTACCCTCCAGCACCGCCGTATCCGGGATGATGTTGGCGGCGGCACCGGCGGTGAAACGGCCGACAGTCAGCACACAGGCATGGTTCGGGTCGGATTCGCGGGCGATCAGTTCCTGGAGAGCCAGATGGATGTGGACGCCGATGTTGATCGGATCAACGGCATTCTGCGGATAGGCTCCGTGGGAGCCCCGGCCGTGGACTGTGATGCGGAAACCGTCCACCGAGAACATCATGGCACCTTTGGCGTTATACATAAAGAGTCCCAGGGGCAGGCGGCCGGCAGTGACGTGACAGGCGAAGGCGGCGTCTACCGGCGGATCGGTCAGGATGCCGTGGGCGATCATGTCCCGGCTGCCTTCAAAGGTCTCTTCGGCGGGCTGGAACATGAATTTGACACGTCCCTTAAGACGGCTTTCCGTTTCCTTGAGCATCTTCGCAGCTGTCAGAAGCATAGCGGCATGGAAATCATGGCCGCAGGCGTGGTTTTCTGTGCCGGTGGGGCAGGCGAAGGGTTCGCCGCTTTCCTCGGGCATGGGCAGGGCGTCCATATCGGCCCTGAGAAGGAGGACCTTCCCTCCCTGTCCCAGCGTGGCCGTGACGCCGTGGCCGCAGACTTCGGGTTTCAGACCGTATTCCCGGAGCTTGTCGATGACATAGGCACGGGAGAGCGGTTCATCAAGACCAACCTCGGCGTGAGTATGAAAATAGCGGCGATTCCGGATCGTCTCCTCCTTGAGTTCAAGAGCTCTGTCGTAATAATTCATAGAGCTTCCTCCTTTTTCTCGAAAAACAGGTGAAGTCATCGATGAGCGGAAGCGGCTGTCAATCCACGCCGTTTTTCCGGCAGACGGACTTCAGACAGCAGATATCGCAGTGCGGACGGGTCCTGGCCGTGCAGACCTCTCGGCCGTGGAAGACAAAGCGATGGCAGAGATCGCTGCCTTCCTCCGGTGGAATGATTTTCCAGAGGGCCATTTCCACTTTCTTCGGCTCTTTGATGTTGTCGACGAGGCCGATGCGGTTGACCAGGCGGATGCAGTGCGTGTCCGTGACGATGGCCGGTTTGCCGAAGACATCTCCCATGATGAGATTGGCACTTTTCCGGCCGACGCCCGGCAGCTTAAGAAGGGCATCGAAATCCCCGGGAACCTTGTCGTCATACTGCGCGTGCAGGATCTTCATGCAGGCGCTGATATCCCGGGCCTTGCTCCGGCCCAGACCGCAGGGCCGGACAATGGCTTCGATGGCGTCGACATCGGCCTCTGCCAGGTCGGTGACAGTGGGAAAATGCCGATACAGCTCTTCGACGACGATGTTGACGCGGGCATCGGTGCACTGAGCGGCCAGACGGACGCTGACGAGCAGCTTCCAGGCCTGATCGTAATCCAGCGTGCAGCCGGCATCGGGATAGGCTTCTTTTAAAAGCCGGATGGTTTCAAGGGCCAGTTCCTGAGTTGTCATATATCCTCCGCATCGATGACAGTGATACCGTGGTTAATAAGGCTTTCGGCAAAAATGCCGCGGCCTTCAATCAGCGTGCCGCTGAAGGTGCCGTCGTAGACCTGTCGGACACCGCAGCTGGGGCTGCGGGACTGAAGGATGGCCAGGTCGACCGATTTCTTCAGTGCCAGGTCGAGGGCCATGGCGGCGCCGCGCCGGAAGGCCGCATCCACGTCGCGGCCGTCACGGGTGGTGACGATGCCGTCGACGATCTCGGCGGGAGTGCGGGGGATCGGCAGGCCTCCCATCACCTCGGGACAGACAGCGATGATCTCCGCTCCCTCCAGATAACGGCGCACTCGCTCGCTGCGATTGCTTTTACCGTTGTATTTGCACAGCCCGCCGATGAGGCAGGCGCTGACGAGTATGCGCATAGGTCACTCCTGCCGGCGGCTAAAAGCTGCCGCCGGTGTTCACGTTTTTCCCTATTATAGCACAGTTGATGCCAAAAAAAGCCCTGCGGCTTTCGGCCGCAGGCTTCATCAAAGGGTTATGTGGGTTTTGTGGTTATTTCATAGAAATATGGTATAATATACGAACTGACGGACTTTTCAGCTGAGGCTGTCCCAGAATTCTGAGCCGTGATTGTCGAAATCATGGATCATGAGATAAAAGGCACTGACAAACCAGACGATTACCATGAGGCTGCCGGTCAGGATAACAGTGCAAACAGGATCAAAGCCGATGACAGGGGAGAGGATCAGCAGAATGAGGGCAGCGGTCAGGAGTGTGAACAGCTCCGCCAGCGTCATGAAGAGGCGGTATTTGCATCGGCTGCCGACCGCGGTCCGATCGAGGTAAGTCCAGAGTGTTTTCATAGTGGTATCTCCTTTGTCTTAACCATAGCGGGTCAAGGTAAAGGAGAACGGCAAAGACAGGTAAAACCGGTGTAAAATCTGAAAGCGTATGCGCCGGTGTACGATCGAAAGGGAATAATATGAAAAATGGAATCAAAAAATGTGTTGCAGCAGCCGCTCTGGCGGCGCTGCTGCTGACAGAGGGCACCTTAAGCCCGGCGGCTGCGCCGCTGTCATCGGCGGGCGGGGTCATCGTCGGCTTTGCCGATTTTGATATCGCCGATCATTATCTGGCGGTGGATGCCGGCCATCGTGCTCCGATGGCCGCGCTGACGTCGGCCATGCCGGACCATCTTACGGCGATCCTCTCGGACGGAAGGGAAGCGGAGGTGCCGGTGACCTGGTACTGCATCACCGGGGATTATGAGACAACGGCGAACCACTATGTCCAGTTCAGCCCGATCCTCGATGAAGCCTATGCCTTAGAGCCGTCGCTGGATATTCTGACCGATGCGCCCTATATCGGTGTCTTCCTGACGGCGGAGGCTTCCGGGGACCAGGCTGCGGCTGTGGCTTCGGAGACCGGAGCCGATACCCTGAACGGGGCTGCCTCAGTCACGAAGTTCACCTATACGCAGTCTCCCTACGAGGCGGATATCTATCTCTATCTGACGGAGAATCTCGGCTTCAATACCGCAGCGGCCGTCGGTATTATGGCCAATATTTACAGCGAATCCACCTTTTATCCGAATAACCTGCAGAATAACGGCAATCAGAGCCTCGCTATGACGGATGAGGAATATACCAGGGCTGTTGACGAGGGTACTTATACTAACTTTGTCCGGGACGGCTACGGGTACGGGCTGATCCAGTGGACCTTCTGGAGCCGGAAGCAGGCCCTGCTGGATTACGCCGCCAAACAGGGGGTCAGCATCGGAGACTGCCGTATGCAGCTTGATTTTATGAATCAGGAGTCTTCGGGCTATACCACGCTCAGGTCGATCCTTGAGAACGTATCAACGTCGCCGGAGGGGGCTTATGAAGCAGCTTATGAATGGTGTATGCGTTATGAGCAGCCGTCGGACACCGAGAATCGGGCCGTTACCCGGGGAAACCTGGCCTCAACGGTCTTCTGGAACATCTACGGTTATGAGACCACCTTCGAGAGAATCAGCGGCGACGACCGCTTTGGGACAGCCATCGATGCCGCCGATAAGCTTCTGGAACTCCGCGGCACCACGACCTTTGATACCATCGTTCTGGCCGGCGGCATGAATTTTCCCGATGCCCTGGGCGGGGTCCCCTATGCCTGTCAGAACAGCGCGCCCATCCTCCTTGTCGGCACAAAGGCAGATTCGGCGGGGACTCTTAAGACACTTGCCTATGTGAAAGAGCATCTGACGGAGGGCGGACGTGTGGTTCTTCTGGGGGCCGATCCGGTGGTGCCGGATGCGACGGAGAAGACGCTGAAGGCTATGGGTTACGATGTGAAACGACTGGCCGGTGAAAACCGCTATGCGACCAATATGGCGGTGGTCTCCGCCATGACTGTGGAGCCTCACACAAAGATATTCATCGTCAGCGGCCTCAACTACCCGGATGCTCTGGCGGTATCGGGTCTGGCGGCCCAGCTGAACGCGCCGGTTATCCTGGCCGGCAAAGTGCTCCGGGATGAGGCACTGGAATACATCGCCTCTGTCGATCCGGAGGAGATCCTTATCATCGGCGGGGAACCGGCGGTGTCGTCGGCGGTGGAAGCGCAGCTTTCGGATTACAGCGTCAGGCGTATCGCCGGCGATAACCGCTATAAGACGGCCGGCGCGGTGGCCGGTCTCTGGGAGACCACGTCGGATCAGGTGGTGGTGGCCACGGGCACCAATTTCCCGGACGGTCTGGTGGCCGGCGTGCTGTCCTGCGAACTGGAAGCGCCTCTTTTCCTGGCCTCGCTCAAGCAGGCGGATGCCGCCGCTGCCTGGGGAAATGAGAAGAGCACTCAGAAATTCCTGATCATGGGCGCCGAGCCGGTGGTGCCGGATGCGGTGGTGGCCACACTGATGCGCCGTTATGCCTCATGAGGATGCTTTCCTGATTTGACAGGGGGGACGCGGCCCGTATTACGGCGTGCCTTCCCCGTATTCGGCGCTGAGCCGGCAAACCTCCCGGCGCATCGCTTCCACGACGCGGGCAGGTCCGGTGATGCGGATGCCCGGTCCGAGGCTGATGATCCAGGCGAGAAACTGACGGCTGACGGCGGCGTCGATGACGGTACGGAAATGCGAGTCATCCACGGGCTGGA
>JAQXFO010000079.1 GCA_029005135.1 Lachnospiraceae bacterium | reverse complement strand
TGGCCTTTCGTTTCTTTGAAAGACTTTCTGCATTTCCGTTTGAAGTGTGTTTCGTTTTCCGAAACTTGATTTACAGGAATTTCAGAGTCAGTATGTGTTTCACTGTTCAGTTATCAAGGTGCTGCCTTCGCTGTGTGCCGTCGGTTTTCCGCAGCAGACAGCTTATTTAATTTACCAAAAGTCTTTGTCATTGTCAAGGACTTTTTTCTTCCGCCGGCACCGTTCTTCATCTGTCCTCTCGTCGGATCAGCGGCTCGGTTTCAGCGGCGAAGTCAATCATACCAAATCATTTTTTATTATTCAAGACCTTTTTTCAGGTTTTCCGTCTTTTTTCCGGGATGGTCCCCGCAAGCCTCCGACACGGTCAGGGACGGACCTTGTCCGACAGAGCCCTGACGGCTTCGGCAATATCGGAGACATAGACCGTGCCGGTGTCTTCCGACGCTTTCCCGGCCTTATTCTTATTGGCCAGAGGCATGATGATCTTCGCAAAACCGAGCTTCTTAAGCTCCGCCACTCTCTGATCGGCACTTCTGACGGCGCGGATCTCACCGGACAGGCCGACCTCACCGAAGACGGCACAGTCGGCGGGGACGGGGATATTTTTATGACACGACACCAGCGCCAGCACTATGCCCAGATCGACCGCCGGCTCATTCATACGGATGCCGCCGGCGATGTTGACATACGCGTCATAGGAGGACAGATCCACGCCTCCCCTCTTTTCCAGCACCGCCAGCAGCAGGTTGACACGGTTAACATCGACACCGGCCGCTGTCCGGCGCGGATAGCCGAAGGCTGTCTTAGACACCAGAGCCTGGATCTCCACCAGAACAGGGCGCGTGCCTTCGACAGAACAGGAAACCACGGAGCCGGGGACATTTTCCGGACGGCCGCTCAGCATATATTCCGACGGATTTCCCACCTCCACCAGACCGTCGCTTCGCATTTCAAAAACGCCGATCTCATCGGTGGAGCCGAAGCGATTCTTAACACCTCTGAGAATACGGTAGGAGGCATGGCGGTCACCTTCAAAATACAGCACCGTATCCACCATGTGTTCAAGGACTCGCGGTCCCGCCACGGAACCGTCCTTGGTGACATGGCCGACGATAAAGACCGTGATACCCAGTCCCTTAGCGATCATCATCAGGGCCGCCGTGGCTTCCCTGACCTGGGAGACGCTGCCCGGCGCCGAGCTGATACTGTCGGCATACATGGTCTGGATAGAGTCGATCACGATAACCTCCGGCTTATCCCGCTCCACCGTTTCACGGATCACCTCGATGCTCGTTTCGCAGAAAAGGCGCAGGCTGCCGGGCATCTCCCCGATACGATCCGCCCTCATCTTGATCTGATGCCGGCTCTCCTCACCGGAGATATAGAGCACCCTCTTGCCGTCCAGGGACAGCTGGCGGCAGACCTGCAGAAGCAGGGTTGACTTGCCGATACCGGGATCGCCGCCGATCAGGATCAGGGAACCGCCGACGATGCCGCCGCCCAGGACCCGATCCATTTCCCGGATGCCGGTCTTTGTCCTTGTCTCACCGAGAGCATCCACTTCCGCCAGGCTGACCGGCGCCGAGCAGGATCGCACCCGCCCGTCAGGACGCCCCGCCGCTGCTGTCTTTCTGACCTTTTCCTCCACAAAGCTGTTCCAGCTGCGGCAGCCGGGGCACTGCCCCATCCATTTGCTGCTCTCAAAACCGCAGTTCTGGCAGAAAAAAACGGTCTTCTCTTTTGCCATAGATCCCCCTGACACTCTCTTAATAAGAAGAGGGTGACGGATGTCACCCCCTTAGACTGCTTCATGTGTTCTTCCGTACCCTGTCTGCCCCGACTGTTACTGTCTGACAATGCGCACCGCCGTCTCGCGGCCCTTCTCCAGAACTACCGAGAAGCTGAGCTTGCCGCCCAGTGTCGTCTTGATGATATCGGACATCTTGCCGTCGACATACAGGGCATAATTGGCATCCGGAGAGCCGGCTACGGTGATCTGGGCATCCTCGGGACCTTCCACCGTCATGACAATCTCCTCTTCGCTCATGCGGAAACCCCTGACAGCTGTCCCGGGTTCCGATTCGTAAGCAAAGCCTTCATCCTTTTCAAGCTTCGTCATCTCACTGAATGTTTTGACCTTGTATAAGCTGCCGCCCGAAGGAAAATCCGAAAGCTTCGTCTTTTCGCTCAACTCATAATTGCCAAAGTCGAGACTGCCGTCTCTGCCTTCCGCGATCAGCTCTTCAACTACTGCCATTTTGAACCTCCTGTGCTCAGTACTTGAAAATGAAAATGATACCTGTAAAAAGTATAAACGATAGCGGGTGTCATTTCTACTTGGACACTTTAAAATTAATATCTTGTTCACAAATCCCGATCCGGACCGTCTGGCCGGCTCTGATCTGTCCCGACAGGATCCGGTCGCTGAGTTTATCCTCCAGACGGGTCTGGATCTCCCTCTTCAGCGGTCTGGCGCCGTATTTCTCGGAATAGCCCTTTTCGGCAATGAATTTTCTGACAGCCGGCGCTATTTTCAGCGTCAGCCCCAGACCTGAGGCGGCCCGGGCCGTCAGATCCTTAAGAAGCAGCGACGCCACATCCTCCACCTCTTTGGGGGACAGCGGCCGGAAAACAATGATCTCATCGATACGGTTGAGGAACTCCGGCTTGAAGAGGCGCTTCACCTCAGTCATCACCCGATCCTTCATAGCCCGGTAGTCCTGTTCCGCATCGTCACCGGCGGCAAAGCCGAGACGCTTGCTGTCCACAATGGACTGGGCACCCACGTTGGAAGTCATGATGATGCAGGTATTTTTGAAATCGACCCGCCGTCCATGGGTATCGGTGATATGACCCTCGTCCAGGATCTGCAGTAAAATGTTGAAGACGTCAGGATGCGCCTTTTCAATCTCATCGAACAACACCACACTGTAGGGATGGCGGCGGACCTGCTCGGACAGCTGGCCGCCTTCATCATAGCCAACGTACCCCGGCGGTGAACCGATAAGCCGGGAAACGGCGTGCTTTTCCATAAATTCCGACATATCGACCCGGATCATATCCCGCTCCGAACCGAAGACCGTCTCGGCCAGTGCCTTGGCCAGTTCTGTCTTGCCGACACCCGTCGGGCCGAGGAACAGGAAGCTGCCGGTGGGACGGCGCGGATCCTTGAGGCCCACGCGGCCGCGGCGGACCGCTGCCGAGACGGCACTCACCGCCTCCTCCTGACCGATCACGCGCCTGTGCAATGCCGTTTCAAGGCGCGCCAGCTTCCGGGACTCCTTCTCCGTCAGACGGGCCGCCGGAATACGCGTCCACTGGGACACCACCTCGGCGATGTCATTTGCCTTCAGTACCGGCAGGCGTCCGCGGCGCCGGCCCGGGGCATCCGCGTGCGTCTTCATAAGAGAAGCCTCCAGAGCCTCCTGCTCTTTCTGCAGGGCAGCTGCCGCCGTAAAATCCCCGGAAAGCACCGCCTCTTCCTTGCGGGCGGCCAGTTCCCGAAGAGCCGTCTCACCGGAGGCTGTCTCTCCGTTGATGTCAAAGCCCGAAAGCTTAAGACAGGCCGCGCCTTCATCGATCAGATCGATGGCCTTATCCGGCAGGCGCCGGTCGGCGATATAACGGTCGGACAGACGGACAGCGGCTTCGATTGCCTCATCGGAGATCTCAACGCCGTGATGCTTTTCATAATAAGGACGCAGGCCCTTCAGGATCGCTGCCGTCTGCTCCCGGGAGGGCTCCTCGATCATCAGCTGCTGGAAACGGCGTTCCAGCGCCGCATCCTTTTCAATGTATTTGCGGTATTCGTCGATGGTCGTCGCGCCGATTACCCGGATCTCCCCGCGGGACAACGCCGGTTTGAGGATATTGGACGCATCGAGAGCGCCTTCGGCACCGCCGGCGCCGATCAGGGTGTGAAGCTCATCGATAAAGAGAATGATGCGCCTGTCACGGGTCACCTCCTCGATAACGCCCTTGATGCGCTCCTCGAATTCACCCCGGTACTTGGATCCCGCCACCATACCGGACAGATCCAGTATGACCAGTCTCTTATCCAGCATGGACTCCGGCACCAGGCCCCGGGCAATGCGCAGAGCCAGGCCCTCCACCACGGCGGTCTTGCCGACACCCGGCTCGCCGATCAGGCAGGGATTGTTCTTGGTACGCCGACTCAGGATCCGGATCAGGCGCAGGATCTCCTCCTCCCGGCCGATCACCGGGTCCAGGCGATCCTCCGCCGCCATCGCCGTCAGATCCCGGCTGTATTTGTCCAGCGTGGGCGTTTCCTGGCGTTCCTCAGCGGCTGCTCTGTCAAATATCTCCTCCGGCAGTTCAGTCTTATCACCGCCGGCTGCCATATAGGCTTCGCGGTACAGATCCCGCACCGCAATCTTCATCGTATGCAGCAGCCGCGTGGCCACGCACTCCGTATCCCGGAGGATCGCCATCAGCAGATGCTCCGTACCGGCCTGCTCGTCACCCATGCGTTCCGCCAGTTCCACGGCATTGTCCAGCACCTTCTCCGCCCGCGGCGAATAGCCGGTCCGATCGGCGGTCTGCACCCCTTCAGGCGGCGCGATCAGGCGCTCGATCAGGGCTTTCAGACGGGCCTCCTCCACGCCGGCTTCCGTCAGCAGCACCCGGGCGGTACCGTCGGCGGCCTTCAGGAGGCCGGCCAGAAGATGTTCGGTACCCACATAGTTCTGGCGGCAGCTGCGGGCTGCCTTTTCTGCCGCCTCCAGAGCTTTCATGGCCTCATTGGTAAAATTTCCGTACAAAAGTCAAACCTCCCGGTCAGGAATTTCTGTCATAGTCAGAGAGAATATCATCGATCAGCCGATGGACATCGTCGCGGCTGACAGAGCGGCACCGTGCCTTGGCCAGAGCTACGCTGAGATCCTCCCTCAGAGAGCAGAGAGCCCTCTCGCGATCGTCATTGACGCTGATCATCGTGCCGCGCCGGCCGATCGTCAGGAATCCTTCCGTCTGCAAAAGCGCGTAGGCCTTGTTGACCGTATGCATGTTGACACCGGCGATGGCGGCCAGAGACCGCACCGACGGCAGCATATCACCCTCGCTCACGGCGTTGGCCGCGATGGCCAGGATGATCTGATTTTTCAGCTGAAGATACAGCGCCTCATCCGATTCGGCATCGATCTCGATAAACATACACCTCTCCGTTTCATTTATTACATCATGTTATATCAACACTATAACATCATCATATCAATCCGACAACGGTCTGTTAAGGGCTTCGGTGCCGGGCAGGACAAAGCGGCCGTCACGGATCAGTGTGATCCGGCTGCCGTCGTCCGAGACGACCTCGATGGCCCCCAGTTCATCATAGGGGATAGTGATATCGGTATGACAGTTGAAAAATGCCGCTCCGGGATCCTTCTCCCGAAGAGCGCTCCTTTCATTTTCCCGGGCGATAACCTCCCGCCCGTCAGCGTTGAACACCGGCACCGCCTCTTCATGGCTGTAACAGGTGTCCCCGAAGGCAAAATGAGGTCCTGTCTTCTCGGCAATCAGGATCGGCAGACACGCCTCGATGCCGAAGCGCCGTGCCATGGCGTAGGCCGTCGTATTGGTGCCGATGGCAAATTCCCCCATCGGCAGTGTCTCGTGCCGATAGAGGATGTTATCCTTGATAAAGGCGCGTCCCGCCTCACGGCTGTCATAGTTGGCGCAGCCGTAATCCGTGATCATGCCGTCCTCGATGCGTAAGGTAAGATCACGGAAATACAGTCCTTCCAGGTAAACCTGCGTCACATGAAGTGTCCCGTTCGTACCCTTGAGTACCGGCGAGGTGAACACCTCCCCCACCGGGATATTCACGTCAGCCGTGCAGTTTTCGAAATTCGTCTGCCGGCGCGGATCATCAAGTTTATGAAGGGCGATGGTCAGATCGGTCTTATTGGCGCCCCGGCCGGTCACGCGAACCGTCTGTCCCCGATCGAGGGCTTCGATCAGCGTTTGCTGGATCGTCTCATAATCGGCTGAGGGCAGGGCATTGAGGACCATCGTCTCACGGAAAATCGCCGGAAAATCCGCCCCGATGGAGGGCAGCGGCAGCGCCATGATGGTAAAGCTGCGTTCCTCGCCTCGGATATAGCGGTTCGTGATCTCCGCCATGCCTCCCGTCAGTTCGGTATAGAGCTTCTGCTGCCGTTCTGTCAGCTCCGGCACCTCCGGTTTGTTCACCGGTTCAAAGGGCACCTCGCCAAAGGTATCAAGACAGGCCGGACCGCCGAAGACAGCGGCCGCCTCCTTTCTCGCTTCATAGGCACTCCGGGCATCCCTCAGCCTGGCGGAAACATAATCCTTGTCAAGCACCAGCGTCAGGTCATTGCGGTGATCGTAGTCAAACTGACGGTTCGGGCCGGCCCCGTAATAACCGATGCGCAGGGCCTGCTTCCGGTCATTGAGACGGAAAGCCGCCCGTGTCAGAACCGGTTCAAGGCCCATAGCACGGAAACGCCTCATAACAGCACGGATCAGCCGTTCAAAACCCAGTTCAAACCGAAGGCTGACGGTCTTCTTTTTCTCCAGCGGCTTGCCCGCCTTGATAAAGCCGGTACGGTATCCCTCCGTCATCACGGCGGCCGCCTCGTCGATCACGCTTTCAGGAAGGGCGGCAAGATATTCAGCCGTCCGGATCGCATTTTCCGACACATATTCCCCGAAGCGGCAGAGATAGGCGGTGTCCGAAAGATCCGCGCCGTCGATGATCGCCGCGGCAAAAGACAGCTTCGGATCGAGAGAGGCGGCGATGCGGGCTTCCACATGATCGGCCAGATAGTCGCACACATAGGACCGGAAGATCTCCCGGACCGCATGGGGCGTGGGCAGTGCTTCATCGGAAAAGGCGCCGTAGAGCTGCAGAAACAGTTCCAGAAGCACGACTGTCCCCTCGTCATCTCCCTCGAAGACACAGGGAATGATGCCCCGAAGTTCGGCATAGACCGCCGACAGGCAGAACCCATAGTCGCCGAGTTTTTCCACGGCATAAGCCGGATTGCCGTAGGAGGCGCCGTAATTGTCCGGCAGAATGTCCTCATAGAGAGCCCGGTTGTCCGCCTCCGCGCCGCGGAGTGCCGTCATCAGAAAGTCCGCCGTACGCACAAAGAAATCCCGGAAAGGTTCCGGGACTATCGTTTCATCCGCCAGCTCTGCCAGACGGCCGACGGCCAGTTCATATCGTTCGTTCATAACAACCCTTTCCCGGTTCATCGGATCCCCGCCAGATACAGCGTCAACCAGCCGACCACGACCACGCCGCAGCCGATGGAGCCGATGATGGATAATAACGGTGAGACGCCTTTTTCCTGAAATGACCGCATCCCGATGACAAAGCCGAAGGCGGCCAGCAGCATGGCGATCACGGACAGGCCGCCGACATAGATGCCGGCCCGGCCGCCCATCACGTAGGAAATGATGACGCAGATCAGGAAAAGGGCAAGGGAAACAGCGGCCAGGATCACAGATTCCCGGCCGCCTTTGGCGTGTTTCTTTTTAATAAACTGATAGCGTTGATTCTTCATGTTCTTGTGGATATCAGGCTTTGGCGCCATAAACCTCATAGTAGGCGTCGATGGCCCTGCGGATCTCATCATCGATCACGATGCGGCCGCAGCAGGGACGATTGTACAGATACTCCGTCACCTCCGCCATCGTGACAATAGCGCTGGTCTTAAAGCCGTAGAGGTCGCTGACCTCATCAAGGGCGCATTTGACGCCGCCCTTACCGACCTCCATGCGGTCGAGAGAGACCATCAGACCGACGATGGTAACATCCGCTGCCCCGCGCACCTTCGGCACCGTTTCCTCCATGGATTTGCCGGAGGTGGTGACATCCTCGATCATGACGACGCGGTCGCCGTCCTTCAGACGGCTGCCCAGGAAACTGCCCTTGTCGGCACCGTGGTCCTTCTCTTCCTTGCGGTCAGAGCAGTAACGGATCTCGCGGCCATAGAGCTCACTGTAGGCCACAGCCGTCACCACGCTCAAGGGAATGCCCTTATAAGCCGGTCCGAAGAGCACGTCAAAATCATCGCCGTAGGTCTCATGGATGGCTCGGGCATAATATTCACCCAGCTTTTTCAGCTGGGAGCCGGTCACATAGCCGCCGGCATTCATGAAAAACGGGGAACGACGGCCGCTTTTCAGTGTGAAATCACCGAATTTCAGCACGTCAGAGGCCACCATAAATTCAATAAATTCCTGCTTATAAGCTTCCATATCTTCTCAGTCTCCTTTTTCACAGATCACGGACAGAGCCGATAATCTCATTGATATCATCGATACCGTTGTCGATCAGATACTTTTCTATGCCTTCAATGATCCTGACCGTCGCCGCGGGCTCATAGAAGTTGGCCGTGCCGACAGCCACGCCGCGGGCACCGGCGATCAGGAATTCCAGTGCATCCTCAGCCGTGGCGATTCCGCCCATGCCGATCACGGGGATCTTGACGGCCCGGGCACAATCGTAGACCATACGCAGGGCTACCGGCTTCACGGCCGGGCCCGACAGACCGCCGGTCCTGTTGGCCAGCATGAAGGTACGGCGGCGGATGTCGATCCGCATACCCAGCAGGGTATTGATAAGCGAGACGGCATCGGCACCGTTGGCTTCGGCAGCCCGGGCCATCTCGGCGATATTGGTCACATTGGGCGACAGCTTGATGATAATGGGCTGCTTCGCCTTCGCCTTAACGGCGCGGGTCACACGGCCGAGCATGGCGGGATCCTGGCCGAAGGCCATACCGCCCTCACGGACATTCGGACAGGAGACATTGATCTCCAGCAGGGCGGCGTCGGTATCCGCCAGACGCTCCACCACAGCCAGATATTCCTCTTCGGTATGACCGCAGACATTGACAATGACCGGCGTCTCATAGTTCTTCAGGAAGGCCATGTCCCTCTCGATGAAGACATCGATGCCGGGATTCTGAAGTCCGATGGCATTGAGCATGCCCGAAGCGGTCTCACAGATACGAGGTGTCGGATTGCCGGCCCAGGGGTGATCGGCCACGCCCTTGGTGACCACCGCTCCCAGGCGGTTCAGATCCACGAATTCCGCGTATTCGATACCGGAGCCGAAGGTTCCGGAACAGGTCATCACCGGATTTTTCAGTGTGACACCGGCGATATCCACACGTAATGACGGTTTGCTCATGTTACTCTCCTTACACTGACATCAGAGGACGACATCGCGGCTGTTGAAGACCGGGCCGTCCTTGCAGATGCGTTTGTTGCGGACATGGGAATGGCTGTCGATGTCCGTTGACTGACAGACACAGCCCAGACAGGCCCCGATGCCGCAGGCCATCTTCTCCTCCAGGGATACCCACAGATCGATCCCCTGCTCATCGGCATAGGTCTTCAGTGCCCGCAGCATGGGCTTCGGACCGCAGGCAAACATCACATCACAGACAACGCCCTGCTGACGGATCGCATCCAGGACATTTCCCTTCGTGCCGCAGCTGCCGTCTTCAGTGGCGATATAAAGCGGCGCGGCCGCGGCCATGTCCTTATCAAGATAAGTCTCGGAGCGGTAACCGGCGGCAAAGGCGACACCGGCCGGTGCGGCGTCTCCTTCCCGGGATACCAGGCATTTGCCGGCATTGTACATCGGCGGAATGCCGATACCGCCGCCCACCAGGAGCACACGGCGGCCTGCACAGGCTTCTATCGGGAAGGTGTTGCCCAGAGGGCCGATCACCGTCACGCTGTCCCCGGCACCGAGGCATGAAAATTCCTCCGTCCCGCCGCCGACGATCCGGTAGACAAGGCGTATCATGCCGTCGCCAGCCTCACAGATCGAGATCGGGCGAGGCATCAGACAGCTTTTGTCCTCACGCATCACAGAGACGAACTGACCCGGCCGGCATTCGCCGGCGAAGCTCACTTTAAGACGCAGGTCACAGATATCTTCCGTCAGCTTCGTCTGGCTGACGACCGCTGCTCTTTCCTTGACTTTCATAATCAGCCCATCGCCTCTTTCAGATCTTCCTTCATATCCAGTACAGCAGCACGCGCGGCGCTCTGATAATCCTTGCCGGCGTAGGTGTCCTTCTTCCAGGCCGCGATGATGCCGCGGGAAGAATTGACGATGGCGCCGAGACCGTCTTCGTTGAAGAAACCCTTCAGGTCCTTGCCCCGGCCGCCCTGGGCACCGTAACCCGGCACCAGGATATAGGTTCTGGGCATCAGCTTGCGCAGCGCGGCGCCCATCTCCGGATAGGTCGCACCGACAACGGCACCGACATTGGTGTAGTCACCTTCCACGCACTCACGGCCCCACTCTTCCACCTTCTCGGCCACCAGTTCATAGAGGGGACGGCCGTCGACCAGACGATCCTGGAATTCACCGCTGGAGGGATTGGATGTCTTGACGAGGACGAAGATGCCTCTGTCTTCACTCTTGCAGACCTCGAGGAAAGGCTTCACGCCGTCGGATCCCAGGTAGGGATTGACCGTGGCAAAATCCTCATCGAAGGGAACATAGGTCTTGCTGCCGATGGTGATACGGCCCAGATGTGCCGTTGCATAGGCCGCGGAGGTGGAACCGATGTCGCCTCGCTTGACGTCGCCGATCACCACCAGGCCGTTCTGCTTGCAGTAGGCCACGGTCTCACGGAAGGCGGCAAGGCCCGGAATGCCGAACTGTTCGTACATCGCGATCTGCGGCTTCACGGCCGGCACCAGATCGCAGACGGCGTCCACCAGGCCCTTGTTGAAGGTCAAAACGGCCTGAGCCGCCCCCTCCGGTGTCTCACCGTATTCGTCAAAGGCTTTTTTCAGAATAGCCTCGGGGATATAGCTCAGCATCGGGTCGAGACCCACCACGATGGGGGCTTCCTTTTCCTTGATGCCGTTAATAAGTTTTGAAATCATATTCTTTCCTCCCATGCTGTCCGACCGCCGCAAAGGGTCAGCTTCGTCCGTCCGTAGACGGTTTTTCCCGTAAATGGTGTGTTGTGGCCTTTTGATAAGAATTCAGCCGGATCGATCGTGTACGGATGTTCAAAATCAAAGACCGCGATATCGGCACGGCTCCCCGGCTGCAGGGAACCACCCTCGATTCCCAGCACGCGCGCCGGGTTAAGGCTCATCTTCTCCGCCATCCGGCAGAGGGTCATCTGGCCGGTTCTGACAAATTCCGTATAGATCAGGGCTGCCGCCGTCTCGATACCGACGATACCGAAGGGTGAGGCAAAGCCGCGTGTCTTCTCCTCGTCGCTGTGGGGAGCATGGTCGGTGCTGATGCAGCTCACCGTCCCGTCCAGAAGGGCTTCGCGGAGAGCGTCCACATCAGCCTTCGTGCGAAGGGGAGGATTCATCTTATAATTGCCGTCATTGCCCGGAATATCATCGGAGGTCAGCAGCAGATGGTGCGGGCAGACCTCGGCGCTGATCCGTGTCCCCGCCGCCAGGGCCTGACGCAGAATCGTCATCGAGCCTGCCGTGGAGCAATGGCACAGATGCACGCGGCAGCCCGTCTCCCGGGCCACGATGGCGTTGCGGGCCGTAATAATATCCTCTACAGCATTGGTAATGCCTTTCAGGCCCAGCCTTTCGGCATTGCGGTCGGCATTCATCACGCCTCCCCGGACCAGATTGATATCCTCACAGTGAGACAGGATCGGCACATCCAGCCGCGCCGCCGTCTCCATAGCCTCGTAGAGGCGCGCTGTATTCATCACGGACTTGCCGTCCTCCGAGAAGGCCCTCACGCCGGCTTTGACCATAGCCTCCATATCGGTCAGGGTCTCACCCTGCATCCCCATCGTCAGCGTGCCGGCCTGGAAAAGGCGCACCGGCAGCTTTTCGGCCCGTTTCATAATCGCCCGGGCTCTCTCCGCCGTATCCACAGGCGGCTTCGTGTTGCCCATGGCCACCAGTGCCGTAACGCCGCCCCGGGACGCGGCGGCACAGCCCGTCTCCAGGGTTTCCTTATATTCCAGCCCCGGATCCCTCAGATGCACATGGAGATCCACCAGGCCCGGCAGGATCGTCAGCCCTTCGGCATCGATCACACGATCGGCCTCCGCTTCGTTAAAGCTGTCCGCTTCAACGATCCTGTCATTGTCTATCAGCAGCGGGCACCTGCCTTCGAAATCCCGGGAGGGATCCACGAGGGTGCCGTTTTTAATGAAAATGCGCATATCCCGCCTCCTTAACATAAATACTATACACGAAACCGCAATCCTTTAAAAGATATATTTTTCTTGACTAAAATACATTGGCAGAATATAATGATTTTTAGGCAAATTAACCAGATATCGTTATGGAACATAGAATTCACTTGTTATGAGAGATTAGATGCTGCCATATAGTCCCTCACAACCAGTGAATTTTTCATTGGTCACTATTTACTTTTTATTCATTATGGAGGAACTACAATGAACAAGGGAACAGTCAAATGGTTCAACGCTGAAAAAGGTTACGGTTTCATTACCGGCGAAGACGGCAAGGACGTGTTCGTACACTTCTCAGCTATCCAGGGCGAAGGCTTCAAGTCTTTGGACGAAGGCCAGCAGGTGACTTATGATCTGCAGGAAGGCGCCCGTGGTATGCAGGCTGCCAACGTTGTTAAATTATAATAGATAATTATACTAACCAACGACAAACCAAAGAGAACATCCGGTCGGCCGGATGTTCTCTTTTTTCTGCCTCCGGCAAAAGAAAAGGTACAGCGCCTTATCCGGTACTGTACCCTGGTCATCGTTAACCGCCGTATGTTGTTGTCAGGCCGTTGTAATATTCCTCAAAATCTGTCATGTTGACTTCCGTGATCGTGCTCTCTTCGGCATCGGCTGCCGTCAGCTGACCATAGACAGACCATCCGAACCAAATGACAAACGCCGCAGTCACCAGTATCGCCGCGGTTGTGCGGACGCGCTTCATCAGCTTTTCCTTCTTCACTTCCTGTGCGCGGTTCTTCTTGCTGGCTTTGTACTCGTCGACCTTCTTCTGACTCATTCCCTTACCTCTTGCTCATGCAAAATTGAATTCCGGACTATTATACACTAAGCCCCCGGCAATGTAAAGTTGAATCAGATCTATAAAAAGCCCTAAAAATCAGAGGAAACATGAGACTCTTCAGACGCACATGATGACGCCGCCGTCGTTGGCGTACACCGTTGACAGGCCGTTCGTCTCCGCCATCACCGTTTCTGCGATATCCATGCGGGACATAAGCTCCTGTTTCAGGAGCCCGGCCCTCTCCGATGCGTTGGCATAGCTGATGCCCAGACGCCGGTTCAGGCTCTCATGACGTGAAGCCGCCAGGTCAGCCATTTTGGCCAGGGCCTTCTTCATACCGCGGGCCATGCCGATCTGCTCGATCTGGCCGTCCTGTGTCGAGGCACAGATCGGCTTGATATTGAGCACCTGGGCCGCCGCCAGCTTCATCAGGGACAGACGCCCGTTCTTGCGGAGGGTCTCCAGATTATCGAGGACAAAATAGGTACGAAGACCGTCGACATACTTATCCGCTTCGGCGACGACCTCCTCGAAGGACAGCCCGGACTCTTCCAGTTCAATGATCTTCATAGCGATCAGTGTCTCACCGATGGAAGCGGAACAGGAGTTGAAGACATGGATCTTCACGCCGGGTTTTTCCTCCTCAAGCATCTTACGGCCCATCTCGGCGCTCTGATACGAGGAAGACAGATTGGCGCTTAAGGTCACAGCATAGACATGCTCCGCACCACAGTCATAGGCCGCGCGATAAGTCTCCGGCGACGGTGCCGCTGTCTTGGGACAGGTGGGAGCCGCCGCGATCTTGTCGATGATCTCCTTCTGACTGACGGTGCCGTCATCAATGATGACCTCATCTCCGATATGCAGAATAAGCGGAACCCGGGCAATATCATGCCTGTTCTGAAGCTCGGCCGGGATCTCCCCGCCGCTGTCCAACACGATTTTGAAATTCATAAGGCGTCCTTCTTCTGACTATTTTATGTAGTTTTTCAAACCACCTTAAATATAGTAGCATACCATCTTGCTGTGTGCAACCATTTCACCGATGACATTATTCTGTCTTTTCGCCGCGGCCCCGTTTCTTTTCCGGAAATGCCATGCTAAAATCGAAAAAAACAGACTTGTGAGGTTTTTATGATCGCTTTGACTATCGATGATGTCCGCCCCTTCATGGCCGCCCTGCTGACCGGTGATGTCTTTGATCATTTCCTGATGCGGGAAGGCAGCGTCACCACCTTCTGCACCTACACCATCGACGGTCTCTACCAGCGAAGCTTTGACGAGGACAGCCTCGACGGCGAGACGGCCGGAGAAAGCTCTCCGGCTGCCGACTATGTTCCCTGGTCAAGACTCCGCCCGCTGGTCTTTTCCCTTATCAAAGGCCGGCGTACCCCTCTGGCGCTCCGTTTCGTCTTCCAGCTGACGCCGGGCGACACGGCCGCCTTCCTGACAAAGGCTTCCCTTTCAGGCGAGATCGGCTCCGTGCTGGGTCTCTGTCTCAACGTGCGCTATGACAACAACCGCGTCACCCTCACCACCGGCACCGCCCAGAGGCATTTTCCGCCAAACAGGCTGGTGGATCAGGCCTGGGACGACGCCATCCGTCGTTTTTGCAAAGCCAGAGGTATCCCGGCTGAAGATATGCTATAATAAGTTGTTATCGACATTAACCAAAAGGGGGAACACTATGTCACTCAAAACAAGCGTCGATCATTACTATACCGAACTCGGCAAGGGCTGTGCCGAATCACTGCTGATGGCCGCCAACGAGGTCTACGGCCTCGGCCTTACCGAGCAGGATGCCCGCCTCTTCGTCGGCTTCCGCGCCGGTATGGGCTGCGGCATCACCTGCGGCGCCCTGACCGGTTCCGTCGCCGCCCTGAGCCATATGTACGCCGCCAGAGCCGACCTTAACGGCATCTGCGGCGGCTTCGTGGAACTCTTCCGTCAGAAGATGGGCTGCGATTCCGTGGACTGCGCCGTGCTCAATGCCCGCTATAAGGAAGAAGGCAAGCGCTGTCTGGCCGCCGTTGAACTGGCTGCCGAGCTCCTGTCCGGTTATGTGGACACCCTCGAAGGCCGGACCGCAAAGGCCGAACAGGAGGTCTGCACCCTGAAACCCGAAGACATCAAGCGCGTCAAGGGCCTCGGTTTCCTGCAGCACAAGGGCACCGACCGCTTCAACGGCCGTATCATCACCCGCAACGGCCGCATCACCGAAGAAGAATGCCGCGTCATCTCCGAAGCCGCCAAACGCTACGGTGACGGTCACATCATGTTCACCACCCGCCTGACAGCCGAGGTCTCCGGTATTGCCTACAAGGACATCGACGCCTTCCGCGCCTATATCGGCAAAGCCGGTCTTGAGACAGGCGGCACCGGCAGTAAGGTCCGCCCTGTTGTCTCCTGCAAGGGCACGACCTGCCAGTACGGCCTCTATGATACCTACGCCCTGAGTGAAGAGATCCACGAACGCTTCTACAAGGGCTATAACCGTGTTTCCCTGCCGCATAAATTCAAGATCGCCGTCGGCGGCTGCCCGAACAACTGTGTCAAACCGGATCTGAACGACCTGGGCATCATCGGTGCCCGTGTGCCGGGCTACAGCGAAGACCAGTGCCGCGGCTGCAAAAAGTGCCAGGTCGAACAGGCCTGTCCCATCCACGCCGCCAAACTGACCGACGGCCGTCTGGTCATCGATCCCAACCTGTGCAACAGCTGCGGCCGCTGCATCGGCAAGTGCCCGTTCCACTGCAATGACGAAGGCACCTACGGCTGGAAAGTCTACATCGGCGGCCGCTGGGGCAAACGCACCGCCCACGGTCAGATGCTCGGCAAGATCTTCACCAGCAAGGAAGAAGTCCTCTCTGTCGTGGAGAAGGCTATCCTGCTCTTCCGTGATCAGGGTATCTCCGGCGAACGTTTTGCCGACACCATCGCCCGTATCGGCTTTGACAGGGCAGAGGCCCTCATCCTGGGTGACGAACTCTCGGCCCGCAAGGAAGAGATCCTCGGCCTGAATGTCACAGGCGGCGCCACCTGCTGATCACCGCCGCCGATCATCCGCACAATCAAAAAACCGTATGACAGTCTTATCGTTCACCGATGACTGTCACACGGTTTTCTTTTTTTCCCAAAATTTCTTTCAGCGATCATCTCCGACGCCGCCGGCGGCCTTCGACCGCCTGACATCTCTGACGACGGCATTCACCAGGCCCTCCGCGGAAATCTCGTCCGCGATCAGATAGGAAGCCTCCGTGCAGCGCTCCAGCGCGCAGGCCGTGACCTCGCCGATACAGACGCAGCGAACACCTTCGGGCAGACAGCCGTACTGACGGAAGAACAGCTCCACGCCTCCGGCACTGGCAAAGGTCAGATAATCGAGGTCCTCCGCCGATGTCTTTATTTCCTCCGGCACCGTATCATAGACGGCGATGTCCCGCACCGTAAAGCCGCGTTCCTCGAGAATATCCCGCAGCACCGGTGAGCCCTTTGCCGAGCGGAGAAGAATGATCTCATCCCGGGGACGCGCCTTCTCAGCCAGTGTCAGAGCCAGAGCTTCGCTGGTGTAAACGGTCGGCATCACATCCGCCCGGATCCCGCAGGCCATGAGGGCCCGCCCCGTCGCTTCACCGATCACCGCAAAATGCCGCCCCTCCACGTTCTGCAGGGAGCGTCCTTCCCTCTTAAGCTGTCGAAAGAAGCTTCTGACACCGTTGGCACTGGTGAACACAAGCCAGTGGGGATGCCTTGTCTCCCAGAAGGGGTTCATCGGCAGATTTCTGACCTTAAGAACCGCCAGCCTGCGTGTCTCGGCCCCCATAGACTCCAGCAGGCGGCACTGGGTTCGGGCCGTGCCCTCCGTACCGGTGACGCCGACGCGAATACCCGCCAGACAATTCGCGGAAGGATGGCTGCCTTCAACGACGGAAGACATCCCGCGCTTTCGGGCTTCATTGGCAAAAAGGTCCCCGGCCTGCCCTTTGAACAGATCCATCGCCGCCACATCACCGACCACGATAACTGCCGGTGCACGGATGCCGGAAACGGCCGTTTCCGCGGTAATCGTGCCGAGAGTCCCTCTGACGGCCTGCGTTTTGCCGGCATTACCGCCGCTGATCACCGCCGCCGGTGTCTCTGCCGGTTTTCCGGCAGCCATCAGGCGTTCTGCCAGAACCGGCAGGGCCCGCAGTCCCATCAGGAAAACCAGAGTTCCCTCAAGGGCCGCCAGCGTGTCAAGATCTTCCGGCAGTCCGTCCGGCGTATCGGCCGTATGCGCTGTCATGATGTGAACACCGCGGCTTATGCCGCGATACGTCACGGGAATACCGGCCTCGGCGGGAATCGCCGCAGCCGAGGTGATGCCCGGCACCACACCGGCCCGGATCCCGGCGGAGCTCAGAGCCGCCAGTTCCTCTCCTCCGCGGCCGAAGATAAAGGGATCGCCGCCTTTGAGACGCACGACCTTATGGCCCGCTTTTGCCAGCTCGATAAGCAGCTGATTGATGGTCTCCTGGGAGGCAGCATGGCAGCCTTCCCGTTTTCCCACATAATGGCGTTCCGCCTGTTCCGGGGCCATGGCGATAAGAGCCGGATCGATAAGATCATCATAGACCAGGGCCGTGCAGGTACGAAGATACCGCTGCCCGCGGACCGTGCAGAGGTCTGCCCGGCCGCAGCCGGCGCCGACCAGCATGACGCTGCCCACACGTTTCTCTGTCGAGTCATTATCATCGGCGGCAGGCGCTGCCGCATCACGCCGGACGGCCTCATAGATCGCCGCGGTTTCCTCTTCCGACAGAGGGCCGCCCTTATCGAGGCAGGCTTCCAGAAGGGCCCGGCTGACAGCCGCCCTTTCGGTACCATTATCAGAAAAACACCGAATCTCCGGCCGCCGGTCGGCCAGATAATCCAGGATCTCATCCATAGCCTCCGGCAGAGCCTCCGCGACGGCCTCCCGGAGATAAGCCCCCGCCGCGGGACTGGCGCCCCCGGTGGAAATCCCCACCGACAGCCGTCCCTGTCTCACCAGAGCCGGGAAGAAGAAGGTACAAAGCTCGGGATCATCAACCACATTAACCGGGATATGCCGGATCCGGCACAGATCCGATATCTCGCGATTGACGGAACGGTCATTCGTGGCGGCGATAACCAGTTCCGGCCGCGGCAGCAGATCCGACGGCCGGAACGACCGCTCCGTCACCGTCACACCGGGCATTTTCCTGACAGCCTCATCCACCGCCGGTGCCACGACATGGCAGACAGCCCCGTACTCCCGCAGCTTTTCCAGCTTCCGAAGGGCCACCTTGCCGCCGCCGGCGATAAGCACCAACCGCCCGCTCAGATCCACGAAGACAGGAAAACAGGTCATATCAGCATCCCTCCTTTTCCGCACAGTAATACTGAGGCCCATCCGGCGTCTCCAGCCTTCTGACACAAACGCCGAAGACTCGGTCCAGAACACCGCTGTCATAGACGAAGGCCGGTGTCCCGGCCATGACCAGATGACCGTTCTCCAGAACCGCCGCCTGATCGGCACACCTCAGAGCCAGCGCGATATCGTGAAGTACCATCACGACGGCCTTTCCCTCCGCTGCCAGTTCCCGGGCCATGGCCATGATGCGCAGCTGATGACGAACATCGAGGTAGGTCGTCGGTTCGTCCATCAGGATCGTCTCTGTCTGCTGGGCCAGCGCCATGGCCAGATACACGCTCTGACGCTCTCCGCCGCTCAGATTCTGAATGTTGACCTCTTCAAACCGACGGCAGCCGACAGCATCCATCGCCGCCCGGGCCGCCTCCAGATCCTCACGGCTGTAGCGCCGCGGATAAGACAGATACGGAAAACGCCCGTGAAGAACCATCCGGAGAGCCTGGATCGAAGCCTGGGGACGGCTCTGGGGAAGAAAGGCCGCCTTGCCGGCGATCTCCCGCCGCGACAGCTTGTCAAGGGGTATTCCGTCTATCAAAATGCGCCCGCCCGATGACGGAATAAGGCCCAGGGCTGCCCGGAGCAGCGTCGTTTTCCCGCTGCCGTTGGGTCCCAGAAGCACCGTCACCGTGCCGGGTTCAAAATCAAGGGAAATGTCCTCAAGAATCGGCTTTCTGCCGATCCGGACACTCAGGCCTTCCATGCGGATCATGAGCGGCCTCCTCTCTGACGAAACAGCAGCCAGATAAAGAACGGTACCCCGGCAAAAGCCAGTATCACGCCCACCGGCAGTTCAAAGGGCGCAAACAGAAGCCGCGATATCAGGTCGCAGACCGTCACGAAGAAAGCGCCGCCCAGGGCCGAGGCGGCCACCAGAGGCAGACTTTCCTCCCCTGCCAGGCGGCGCATCGCGTGGGGCACGATAAGCCCCGCAAAGCCCAGAAGTCCGGCAAAGCTCACCGCCGCACCGGCCAGCGCTGCCGAAAGAAGCAGGAGCACAAACCGTACCGGTCTCACATTCAGGCCCAGAGAAGCGGCCGTGTCGCTGCCAAGAGCCAGGATATCCAGCTGGGGCGTCAGCGACAGGACAAGAAGGAGACTCGCCAGGATCAGCACCGACGGCAGGGTCAGACGGCTCATGGTCACGCCGGAAAAGCCACCAATCCGAAAATCCGTCACACCGGTCAGAGCCTCCGGCACGAAGGTCACGACCGCATCAATACCGGCGCTGAAAAGATTGGCGATCGCCACGCCGGCCAGCACCAGCGTCATACGGGAAGCGCCGGTATACTCCGTCAGTCCCAGCACAATGAGAACCGCTGTCAGAGCCCCCGCCATAGCAGCCAGAGGGCTGAAGCGCTGGGCCGCGGGCAGGACAGCACACAGGATGGCCACCGCCAGACCGGCGCCGGCATTGACGCCGATGATGCCCGGCGAGGCCAGCGGATTATTGAGCACTGTCTGGATCACGGCGCCGGAGACCGCCAGCGCAGCCCCGGCCAGCATCGCGGCACAGGTCCGCGGCAGGCGGCTGTAGAGAAAGATACGGCTGACCGCTTCATTTCCCTTTCCCATCAGAAAATCCACCATATCCGCCGGCGAGACCGTCACCGAGCCGAAACTCAGGGCACACAGGGCCGCCAGAAGCGTCAGCAGCACCAGAACGGCAAAAAGCAGCCCCCTACGCTTGCGGGTAGAGGATATCGGCGAGTTTTTCATAGGCTTCACCCCAGCGGGCATTGGGTTTCAGGTTATAAAGGGCACTATCCAGGATAAAACAGCGGTCTTCGCGCACCGCTGTCAGGGAAGCCCAGGCCGGATTATCCAGAAGCGTGGTCCTGAGCACTGCCTCAGCCTCCGTCGGATCGGCACTCTGGAGGATCACAAAAATATAGTCGGGGTCATCCCTCATGATGGCCTCCAGGCTCAGCTGTTCCAGAAGACCTGCGTCACTGTCGGCGATATTGACGCAGCCCAGATCGGCCAGCATACGTCCCAGCACCGTGCCTTCACGGCTTTTGACCTTGCAGCTCGAACCCGTCGCCCGGATATAAAGCACCGACGGCCCGGACCCGTCCTGCCGGTTCAGTGCCGCATTCACCTGCTCCCGGACCGCTTCCCCGGCACTCTCGTAAAGATCGGGGCGCCCGTTGATATCGGTACAGACCTTCAGCATCCTCAAATAATCGTCAAAGGTCTCGACGGAGAAAAAGGCCGTCGGGACACCCATGTCATCAAAGGTCTCCTGCAGCTCCACATTGCTCTCGGCCCCGCAGCTGGCCAGGATAAGATCCGGTTCACAGGCGATCAGCTTTTCCATATCGAGATCCTTCGTACCTCCCAGGTTGACCACCGTTTCGTCCAGAGGCAGATCAAAATATCGCCAGGTGGCATCGGTGGCAGCCGCCACACTATCGGCACCGCCGGACTGACACCAGATATCAGTAAAGCTGCTGATAAGGCAGACGACCCTTTCCGGATGATTGACCGTCAGCGTGCGCCCGAGATCATCCGTAAAGGTGACCGCCCCGGGTGTGTCTGCCGGAGACGGAGCCCCTGCGTCCTCCTGCCGGCCGCAGCCTGCAAGGCCAGCCGCCGTGACGAGCATAAGCATTGTCAGAAAAACGATGAACCGCTTCATTTTCATGGATCACAATCCCTTTATACAATAGTGTAAATCAATGATAACAAGGCCGTGAGGGACTGTCAAACCAGCAAAAAGCCGGCCCCCGCTGCCCTGAAGCAGACCGGGAACCGGCTTTGGTAACATTTTCGCGGATTATTTTGTCAGAAGCATCATGATGTCGTTGCTGCGTTTGACGAAGGCATCCATCTCATCGGGTGACAGCGGCTTGTGAGACAGCGCGGCCAGATCGTAAAGCTGGCGGCAGATGACCGGCACCGCGGAGGAACGTCTGTGCTCCAGCACGAATTTCACCAGAGGATGGGACGCGTTGACCGTCAGTATCTCCCGAATACCGTACATACTGTCGTCGGCACCGTTATCCATGCCGTACATCTTCATCATTTCCTTCAGACGGCGGCTTTCCTCAGACAGGGTCATGATGGCAGCCACGCTGTCGTCGGTCATATTTTCGACCTCCACCTCAAGCTTGTCATTGCCGAGATGCTTGCGGAAAATGTCGACCAGCGCTGTCTTGTCGTCTTCGCCGACGGCTTCGCCCTTCATATCCTCATCGAGACCGGAGTCAATGCGGGCAAAACGGATCTTGTCATCGCGTCTCTCCAGCACCGTAATAAAGCTGTTGTCAATGTTGTGCTTCAGGATGACCGCATCCTTGCCGCGGCTCCTGAACATATTGATGTAAGTACCCTGATAGACCTCATCCGTGACATAATAGATGGTGGTCTTCTTCGGTTCCCCCTCCTCCGGGGTTTCGCTGTCGGCTTCGGCGGCGGTGTCGGCTTCGGCGGCGGTGCCGGCTTCTTCAACGCTGTTGTCGCTGTTTTCTGCGCCTGTGTCGGCCTCTTCAGCCTTCTCCTCTTCGCCGATGTGGTTCTTTTCCTTGTATTCATCCAGGGTCAGGTAGACACCGTCCAGATCCTTGAACAGCATATACGGGGCCATTTTCTCGCAGAACTTGTTGTCGCGGATGCAGCCGTACTTCAGGAACGGGTTGATATCATCCCAGTAGCCTTCGTAATCCTCCCGCTGATTTTTGCACAGACTGATAAGCTTATCCGCCATCTTGCGGCTGATGTAGTCGGAGATCTTCTTGACCGATCCGTCATTCTGAAGGGCCGAACGAGACACATTCAGCGGCAGATCCGGACAGTCGATAACGCCTTTGAGGATCATCAGGAATTCCGGAATCACTTCCTTGATGTTGTCGGCGATGAAAACCTGGTTGTTGTACAGCTTGATCTCGGATTCGGCACTATCATATTCGGTGTTGAATCGCGGGAAATACAGAATGCCGCGAAGCTTGAACGGGTATTCGGTATTCAGATGGATCCAGAACAGCGGTTCCCGGTAATCGTTGAAGACCTTGCGGTAGAAGGCACGGTAATCCTCATCGGTGCAGTCTTTGGGCATCCGGGTCCAGAGCGGATTGGTGTCGTTGATCGGCTGGGGCACCGGCAGCGGCTTCGGCTCGGGTGCTTCCTCTCCCTTCTCGGCGGCTTCTTTGGCGGCTTTGGCGTTGTCCTCCTGAATGCGGGCGATCTCGTCGTCACGTCTCTTGATGCCGGCGGCACTGACATCCTCCAGATAGATCGGCACCGGCATAAAGGAGCAGTATTTGTTCAGGACTTCACGGACACGGTATTCATTGCAGAATTCCAGGCTGTCGTCATTGAGAAACAGGGTGATTGTCGTCCCGATCTCCGCCTTTTCGCCATCGTCAATGGTGTATTCGGACTGGCCGTCGGATTCCCAGTGAACGGCTTTGGCGCCCTCCCGGTAAGACAGGGTATCGATATGGACCTCATCCGCCACCATGAAAGCCGAATAGAAGCCAAGACCGAAATGGCCGATGATCTGATCACCGTCCGCCTGATCCTTGTATTTTTCCAGGAAAGCTGAGGCGCCGGAGAAAGCGATCTGCGTGATGTATTCCACCACCTCATCGGCTGTCATACCGATACCGTTATCCTTGAAGGTCAGCGTCTTCTCGTCGGGATCGACCTCCACATGAATTTCATAAGTATGGCCGTCGGCCGGTCGGTACTCCCCGACACCTTCCAGCTTTTTCAGCTTGGTCACGGCATCGCAGGCATTTGAAATCTGCTCGCGGATAAAAATATCGTGATCGGAATAGAGCCATTTCTTGATGATCGGCAGCATATTTTCGCTGTTGATCGAGAGGTTACCTGTCTTTGCTGACATAACATCAACTCCTTATCATTTTCTAAAGGAGGCTGTGCCTCCGCTTCTGTACTTTCGTATAGTAAGCGTTATAGCACCGTTTGTTAGCACTGTCAAGTGTCGAGTGCTAACTCTTTGTCATCTCCCGCTTTCAAATCGCGATACGTATGCCCGATAAGCAGTGCCGCCACGATAAATGTCAGTAAATCCGATACCGGCATGGAATACAGGACACCGTCAAGGCCAAAGAACAACGGCAGGAGAAGCGCGAAACCGACACCGAACACCACCTCACGGACTAAGGACAGGCAGGTCGACGACAGCGCATGTCCCATCGCCTGAAGAAAGATAAAGCACGCTTTGTTGATGCAGGCAAAAATCACCATGCACAGGTAAATACGGAAAGCCTTTACCGCAAAGAGGGTATAATAGACGCTCTCATTCCCGGCACCGAAAATGGCGATAAGCTGTCTTGGAAAAACTTCAACCAGAATAAAGGCCACGGCGCCCACCAGAGCTTCAAGCGACAGAAGTCGTGTCAGAAGCTGACGGACACGGTCACGGCGTCCCGCACCCATATTAAAACCGACAATCGGTATACAGCCTGCAGCCATGCCAACGACAATGGAAATCACGATCTGGAAAAACTTCATAACGATACCGACGACAGCCATGGGTATCTGCGCCAGAGCCTCCTGAGAAAAGACAGGATCCTGCGCTCCGTATAATCGAATCATATTATTGATGGCCGCCATGGCCGCCACCAGGCTGATCTGGGAAAGAAGACTTGTGATGCCCAACACCAGAATCCGGCGGGACAGAGCAAAACGGATACGGTAATTCCCTTTTTCCGGCCGGATTACCCGCATATGAAGAATATACCACACGGCCAGAACAGCCGTGACGATCTGGCCGATAACCGTGGCTACCGCAGCTCCCATCATTCCCAGGTGGGCTGTGTAGATAAATATCGGATCCAGAATGATATTGACAAGAGCACCGGCCAGGGTCGATATCATCGCAAAGCGGGGACTGCCGTCGGCGCGAATGATCGGATTCAGTGCCTGTCCGAACATATAAAACGGTATGCCGAGGCTGATATAGAAAAAGTATTCCTTCGCCAGGCCGAAGGTCTCCTCATTGACCGTACCGCCGAACATGGCGATAATCTGATCGGAAAAGATCAGGTAGACTGCCGCGATAATCAAGCTCGAAGCAACCGTCATCACGATGGCATTGCCCACACTTATCCTGGCCCGGCTCGTATCGCCCTCCCCAAGGCTGAGGCTGACAAACGTACAGCAGCCGTCGCCGATCATAACCGCGACAGCCAGCGCCACGACCGTCAGAGGAAAGACAACGGTATTGGCCGCATTGCCGTAAGAGCCGAGATAGGCAGCATTGGCGATAAAGATCTGATCAACGATATTGTAGAGGGCGCCGACCAGCAGCGATATGATGCAGGGAATGGCATACTGGCGCATCAAACTGCCGACAGGCCGTGTTTCAAGGTATTGATTGTTTGTTTCCATGATAGATATCCTTCCTTTTTCCTCAAAGCAAGACACAAAAAACGAGCAGCCGACGTGCAACCGGATTTACGCACGTCATGCTACTCGTTACCGATAAATCATAGCAGATATCTATAGGAAAAATCAAAGGCAGTTTTTGACAAAAACTCAACGGCAGGCAGTCCGAAGAAGTGCCAGATCACCGATAATGAGATCCGCCTTCTCCTCCATCTCCGGCGTCGGCGGCAGAATATCGGGCACCATAACGGTATAAAAACCGCCGGCGCGACCCGCTCTGACCCCGTTGTGGGAATCCTCCACCACCATGGCCTCGCAGGGCTCGACCCCCAGCTCTGCCGCGGCCTTCAGGAATATCTCCGGATCCGGCTTGCTGTGCTCGACCTTATCCCCCGTCATACGCACATCGAAGTAGTGGAGCACGCCCAGTTTCTCGAGTATGGCAAAAGCCGAAGCCGCATCTGTCGAGGTCGCCAGGGCAATGCCCGCCCCCGCCGACTTCAGAAAGGCCAGCAACTCCGCCGCCCCGGTCTTCAGAAGAAGCCTGCCTTCGCCGATCATACGGCGAAAATGATTCCCGCACTCGGCGGCATACGTCTCATAGGGAAAATCTTCCCCGTACTGAGCTTTGAAAAAGGCCCGGCAGGCCTCCTCCGTGGAGCCGAGGCAGCGATCCGACACGATCTGGATATCGGGCAGATCATGGTCACGGCCCACCAGTTCCCAGCACTCATGGATCAGGCGTTCGGAATCGATCAGCACCCCGTCCATGTCAAAAATCACCGCTTTGATCGGCTTGCTGTTAAGATATATCAAGGGAATGTTCCTCCTGTTTCATAAATGTCAGAATCCGCCTGTCAGCTGATAGCTCTGCTCCAGGAGATGCCTGATCTCCGCCTCCGACGCCGGTCCTCCCAGGTCAATGGAGATCCAGTTCTCCTTGTTCATATGATAAGCCGGATAAAAGCCTGCTTTTTGGCGCAGCATGCCGATCAGAGCCGGATCGGCCTTGAGGTTCAGCACATTCATCAAACCGCTGCCGTCCAGCCCCAACCGCCTGCGGTCAACTTCCATAACAATGCCGTACCATTTTTTATTATCGCCATGACGCAGGACCGCGCTCGTATCCTGCCAGGGATAATCCGGTTCCGTGCCGAAACAACGGCGGCAAAAATCAAAAATATCCTGTCGGGTCACCGCAGTTTCTCCGCCCATTCGTTTTCTTTAAATCCCGTCAGCACAAAGTCATCGCCCACCATGAGCGGCCGCTTGACCAGCATGCCGTCTGTGGCCAGAAGTGCAAGCTGTTCATCCTCGCTCATGGCGGGCAGCTTCTTCGACAGCCCCATTTCGCGATAGGGGATCCCACTGGTATTCCAGAAGCGCTTCAGAGGCAGGCCGCTCATGGCATAATACCGCCGAAGAGCCGCCTCATCGGGATGCTCCGTCTTAATATCTATGACCTGATAGTCCATCCCCTTCTCATCGAGCCAGGCCAGGGCCTTTTTACAGGTAGTACAACGGCTGTAGCAATACACGGTTAACATCGTGATCCTCCTTATGATTCATACGCGTTATTGTTGGAAAAGACATCCGCCACCTCACTGATCGTGATATAAGC
>JAQXFO010000078.1 GCA_029005135.1 Lachnospiraceae bacterium | reverse complement strand
TCGGCCTGGTCGATCTCAATGGAATGACCCAGGTTCCCCTTGAAATCCAGGTTGCGGAAGCCGCAGGCTTCGATCTCACGGTTCAGGATCGAAAAAACCTCTTCGTAGGTCATATCCGGATGGCAGTGCTCCACCATGAAGCGATGCACATGGAGCTCGGCCTCCAGGCCTTCCCGGTGCTTCGGATCGGTCGGCTCGTCCAGCGGACAGAGCTTCCCGTCTTCCATAAAAAGCGTCCTGGCATAATCACCCCAGCCCTGATGCCAGGTGGGCGCCAGATCGATGGTGATGATGTCGTTGTCGGCGACGCGGTAATCATCCGTCAGACGGATATCCTTGCTGCCCACGGAGACGGCGGAATGACGTCCCAGAAGGACAAGGCCCGGTATCCCGTGATACCACCAGTCATCCGACCCCTTCGCTTCCATTTTGGCCTGGGCCAGCAGCATGATATCCTTTTCGCTCATGCCGACACGGATCTCGCGGTTCAGCTCCTGCATCACATCTTTGGCGATCTGCTGCGCGACTTTAATATTTTCAATATTCACATTCATATCAGACGTAAAACCTCCTCTTTACCGACAGCTCCGGCGCGGGCGCCCATGGCGGAGACACACCGGGAGGCCGCCGCATTGGCCATGATGCCGGCCTTCTCGGGGCCATACTCATCCAGCAGGGCAATAAAGGTCGAGCAGAAGGTGTCGCCGGCCCCCGTCACATCGACCACCTCCGTCGGAAAGGCCGGCAGCACATAAACCGCCTCCCCGTCATAGATCCGGCAGCCCTTCTCGGCCAGCGTCACCACCACCGTGCCCATGCCCAGCTCCCTGAGCCACCGGACGGTGTCCTCATAGGAACGGCCTTCCCGGACACTGTCAAAACCTGTTTCATTAAAAAAGCCGATATCCACCTGACGGAAGCGTTCACAATCGCCGTCCCGCTCATAGTCCACATCGTAATCCACCACCACGCGGGCTCCCGCGGCCCGGATCTCCGGCGCCAGCTCGGGCCAGCGGCGGCCGCCGCAGGTCAGAAGCCTGAGATTGCCCACCGTGGAATAGATATACCGGGCGCCCTTCAGGACCGCCAGATCCTCTTCTTTAAGGGGGATCTCCTTAAGGTGAAGCTCGGGGATGAAGACCGTATGCTCGTCCCCGCACAGGAAGATCATGGTCCTGGAATCCGGCAGGCTGTCGTCATAGATCGTCATGGACACATCGACGCCCGCCTTCTCCAGATCCTCCAGAAGAAAGGTCGTGATGGGGCTGTGACGAAGGACCGTGACGAAGCGGACCGTGCCGCCCAGGGAGGCGTAGACGCAGGCCGCGTTGGCGATCATGCCCCCGGGCACGGCTTCCAGCGTCTCCACTTCCACCTTATCGGCCGCGGACGGCCAGCGGGGCGTACGGTAATACTCATCCAGAGCCACATCGCCGATATAGACCGCATAGGGCGGCTCGCCGCCCGCCGGTGATTGCCTGTCATTCATAGCCGTTCATTCCTTTCGTACAAGATTATGGATCCATTTCATACTGAGAACGCGCAGTGTTCCGACAGTGCCCTCCAGGACCATCGTGAACTTGACGATCATGACAACGATGACCGGATCGAGATGCAGACGGAAGGCCGCGATGGCCGCTGCCGGAATACAGATCAGCCACATGATCACGATATCCGCATAGAGACCGGTCCGGCCGTCACCGCCGGCCCGGAGCGTGCCGATCATACAGGTCATCTCCAGATACGAGAAGGGACAGACCGCGGCGATGATCAGCAGGAAGGCATCGGCGTAAGCGGCCGCCGCCGGATCCAGACTGTAGATGCCGATAAAGGGGCCCCGGAAGACCAGCGTGGCGATCCCCGCCAGGATACCCAGCCCAAGACCGATCAGGATCAGGCTGTGGGTTTGAGCACGGACGCGCTTATTATCCCCGGCACCGATGGCGATACCCGTCAGGATGGCCACCACATGCAGGAAGCCCTCGCCCACCGCCGAGACGATCGAGTAAAAGGCCGCCATCACGTCATACCCGGCCACCACCGAGGTGCCGAGCTGGCCGGTGATCATATTGCCGCTGCTTGTACCGACGGACCAAATCAGTTCGTGCAGCACGATAGGCAGGCCGGCTTTGAAATAATCACGGGTCATCCGGCGG
>JAQXFO010000077.1 GCA_029005135.1 Lachnospiraceae bacterium | reverse complement strand
ATTTTGGGTCATGTTGCGCCCGGCTCTGTATTCGCCGAGGTGTATGCCTGCATTCCGGGGGAGCCGATGTTGGTTACGGTGTCCGCTGCGGAGGATACATCCATATTGTTTATGAATGTGGGGCGTGTCCTGGCTACTTGTCCCCATGCCTGTCCATCCCACACAAGACTTGTCCGAAATCTGCTGACTGTCTGCGCTCACAGAAACCTTCAGCTTTCTCAAAGAATCAAGCATACCAGTTCCAAATCCATTCGGGGTCGGTTGATGTCCTATTTTTCGGAATGTGCCAAACGCGCCGGGAGCAATTCTTTCCTGGTCCCCTACAACCGCCAACAGTTAGCTGATTATCTGAATGTGGACCGCAGTACCATGTGTAACGAACTTTCAAAAATGCAAAAAGACGGCATTATTGAGTACAGCAAGAATCAATTTTTATTAAAAGATATTTTAATCTGACAATAGTCCTATCGTCTCAACCGGCGAAAAAGCAGTTTATTGTCTCAACCTATCAAAAGGCAGACTATAACGCTATTGTCAAAACACGAAAAAAGGGATTCCGGGAGACGGCTAATGTCAGCAAATCTCTTGGAATCCCTTGTTTTAAGCCTATTTCTGCACTTTTTACTTGTTTCGTGACAGAAGACATACCGTCTCCACATGTCCCGTATGAGGGAACATATCACACGGCTGGATCTCCTCCACCGCGTAAGCCCTTGTCAGGATCCTGAGGTCCCTGGCCAGTGTGGACGGGTTGCAGCTGACATAAACGATGCGGGACGGAGCCCGGGTGATCAGTTCCTCCAGAAGGGAGGCCTCGCAGCCCTTGCGGGGCGGATCCAGCACCACCACATCACTGTCCGGAAGATCCCGGAAGATATCCTCCGAGGCGCCGACGGAAAAGACCGCATTCGTGATGCCGTTGGCGGCCGCATTGTCCGCCGCATCACGGATCGCCTCGGGAACGATCTCCACACCCAGGACACGACGGGCGCCCTCAGCCAGATAGAGACCGATGGTGCCGATCCCGCAGTAGAGATCGAGCACGGTCTCCGTGCCGGTCAGGGCTGCCATGCGTTTGACGGTATCATAGAGCCTGACGGTCTGTATCGGATTGACCTGATAGAAGGACAGGGGGGAAATACGGAAGCGCAGGCTGCCGATATTATCGTAAAGGCAGGGTTCGCCATACACCGGGATTACCTCCCGGCCGAGGATGACGTTATTTCTGGCGATGTTCACATTGAGGCAGACCGAGACGATCCGGTCCGTCACCTGGGAACGAAGCAGTGCCGCCAGTGCCGGTGCCTCCGGAAAATGCCGTCCGTTGATGATCAGACACACCATGATCTCCCCGGTGGTGAAGCCGGTGCGGATCAGGATGTGACGCACCAGACCGCGGCCCGTCTTCTCATCATAGGCGCGGATCTTCTTGAGTTCCATGAAGGTCAGCACCGTCCTGACGATGGCACGGTCCGTCTCCGGGCTGAGAAGGCAGTCATCCGCCCTGACGATGCGGTGACTCTTGCCTTCGTAGAAACCGGCGACCAGGCGGCCGTCCTCATCATACCCCACGGGGTACTGGGCCTTGTTGCGGTAGCGGAAGGGCGTCTCCATGCCGATGACATCATTGACCGGCGGCAGATCCTCCAGACCGCCGATCCGGGTCAGATTGTCCTCCACCAGCTTTTTCTTGAAACGCAGCTGCGCCGCGTAGTCCAGAGACTGCAGGGTGCAGCCGCCGCAGCTGTCGCTGACGGGACAGGCCGGCGTGACCCGGTCCGGTGACGGCGTGATAACCGCCTCCGTCTCAGCGAAACCGTAATTCTTGCGCCGGCCGGTGATGCGGGCCCTGACCGTGTCCCCGGGAACGGCGCCTTTAATAAAGAGGGTATAGCCTCCTGTATGACCGATACCCTCTCCGTTTGTGTTCATATCCGTAATGTCCGTAATAATGCTATCCGATGTCATGAGTCCTTCGCAGATTGCTCTCAAATTGTTTGCTGTAGCCGATCCAGGTATCCATCGTGCCGTTGTTGCGGAAGATCTCCGTCAGGCTCTGAAGACGGGCATCCGTGTTGTCCGCCAGATTCAGCGCCACGGCCTCAATGATGGCCGGCTTCTTCGGGGATCCGTATTCATACTCACCGTGATGGGCCAGAATACAGTGCTTGACCTGGCTTTCGAGTTCTGCCGGGAACCCTTCGATCCGGGCACAGTGATCGTGTACCATCTCGGCACCGATCATGATATGACCCAGCAGCTGACCGTCATCGGTATAATCATTCTGTGGAAAAAGCGACAGTTCCCTTGTCTTGCCTATGTCGTGGAGCAGTGCCGCCGTAATAAGCAGATCCCGGTTGATGATCGGATAAGCCCGGCTCATGTAATCGCAGAAACGGCCGACACTCAGGGTATGCTCCAGAAGCCCGCCCACGAAGCCGTGGTGAATGCTTTTGGCCGCCGAATGGGCCCGGAAAGATTCCATAAAGTCCTTATCTTCCGCAAAAAAACTGTCCAGAAGCTTACGGAGCCAGCCGTTTTTTACACTGTCCTTCAGTTTCAGCAGATCCTGATACATGACCGTCGAATTCTTCTCGGTGACAGGCACATAATCAGCCGGAATATATTCCCCCGGCGAGGCCTTGCGCACCTGTTTCAGAGAGGCCTGCAGTGAGCCGTTGAAGGAGGATACCATACCGGAGACATAGATATAGTCCATCGGTTCGAAATCACCGATGCCGGCTGAACTGGGATCCCAGATTTTGGCATCCAGGGTGCCTGTTCTGTCCTGCAGGACGACATTTTCATAATCACGGCCGTTCTTGGTGACCGCCATGCTCTTCTGCTTGCACAGATAGACGTCCTGAATATGGCCTCCTTCGTGAAGCTCGGCAATATATTTCATAAAGTCAGTTCCTTTCTTTTCATGGGATCAGATGCCGCCGGCCGTCATGCCGAAGGTCATGTCTACATAGCCCTCGGCGCCGCTCCGCATGACCGTGAGTTTCACGCTGTCCGAAACATTCAGCTTCATAAGGACAGGATTGTACACGCTCATGGCCGAAACCGACGATTCGTTCAGACTCACCAGGATGTCGCCCGGCTGTATGCCGGCCAGGAAGGCCGGCGAGTCCGCATCAACCGCGGTAACATAGACTCCGATCGGCATTCCCGTCGCGTCGGAGATCTGTTTCGTCACATCCTCGCCATGGATGCCCAGATAGGGAATCGCCTGATTATTCGACAGAAAGCTGATGAGCGTCTTAATCGGTGAGACCGCCAGTGCTTTGATCAGCGTATCGCTGCCGTACTGAGTCAGACAGCCGATCACCTGGCCCTCCATATTGATCAGAAAACCGGAGGAGGTGTAGCTGCCGTACATATCGGTCGTAAAGAGCTGATAGAGCCCGTCCGACACGTCGACGGCGCTGCGGGTGGAGGTAATCGTTCCGAAGGCCAGCGAATCCGTCTGTCCGCCGGGACGTCCCACCGCAATCACCGGTTCGCCCTTGGTGATGCCGTAGGAATTGCCCAGTTCCGCCGTTTTCAGACGTTCCTTTGTGGTGTCTGCCAGCTTATCGGTCGAAATCCGGAGAACGGACAGGCCTGTCTGGCTGTCGGTGCGGATCAGCTCCGCCTCGACGGCAGTGCCGTCTGTCAATATTACCATAAGACGGCAGCCTTCTTCAAGGGACAGACCTGTGGTCAGAATGATCATATTTTTGCCGGTTTCGGCTATGATAAGGCCGCTGGTAAGAAGGGTTTCCTGATTCTCGGTACGGAACCAGTCCTCCGTGCTGACGATAGTCTGAACAGTCACCAGAGACTTCTCCGCTTCATAGGCCACGGCCTTGAAGGCGCTGTAAAGCTCTTCGTGATCCTTCACCAGAAGCTTGCGCCGCTCCTCCGGCGTCATGGTCTCCGCCGTCCCGCCATCGCCGTCCCCGGAGCCGCCCGAAAGGGCTCCGCCGGGCTCATCTGTCCCGTTTTCCCCGGAGGTCTCTTCGGCCGGATCGGGAGATACCGGCAGCGCTGTGCTGTCCGATGCCGCTTCTTCATAGGAGGACACCGAGCCGCCGGGCTCCTTATCGTCAGGCAGTTCATCGGCGCTTTCATCATTTTCGAAGAAAATGAGCGGGTTCTCCTGCACCATATTACTGAACACCAGGCCGGCCGCTGCACCGAAAAGGACGCCTCCCGCGGCAATCCCCACCACCTTCAGAAGGAAGCGTCTGACACGGCCGGGGCGCTTTTTCACGGTCTCTTTCATGAAGGCATACGGCTCTTCATCCTGGTAAAAGTCTTCGTTAATCGTATTCCTGTTCTTTTCATCATCCGTCATGACTCAAAACCTCTTTCTCATGATGAGTGCGGTGTCTTCAGCCGAAAACACGCATCTGAAAAAAAACGGCATTAACCAAAGAACATATATATTTTATCAGCCGAATATGAACAGAATATGACAAGACAGGATAATTCGCTTTAAATGGTTCCGGCGATAGGGTAAAATAAGGGCATGAACACGAAAGCACTGAAAACTCTTGAATTTGACAAAATTATCGACCGCCTTGCCGAGCTGGCCGGTTCTGAGCCGGGCCGTGAGTTATGCCGCCGCATCGAACCACTGTCATCCCTCAGCGAGATCGAACAGCATCAGACCGAGACGGCGGATGCCCTCGGACGCCTCCTGAAGAACGGCCGCGTCTCCTTCGGCGGCATCACCGATATCCGGGCCGACATTAAGCGTCTGGAAATCGGCTCGCCGCTCAATGCCGGCGAGCTTCTGCGTCTGGCGCGTCTGCTGCGCACCGTCTCCGCCGTCAAAGCCTACGGCATGCAGAAGAAAGAAGAGGAGCCTGCGGATTCCCTCGATGAGAGCTTCCGCCTGCTGGATCCGCTCCGGGCGCTGTGCGAAGCCATCGACCGCGCGATCATTTCCGAAGAAGAGATCAGCGATCAGGCCTCCGTCAAGCTGGCGTCAATCCGCCGCAGCATCCGCACCGCCGGTGACCGCATCCATTCGGAGCTGACGAAGCTCCTGAATTCCTCGGCCCGCGATTATCTGCAGGATGCCATCATCACCACGCGCAACGGCCGCTGGTGTGTGCCGGTGAAGGCCGGCAGCCAGCGCTATGTGCCCGGCATCGTCCATGACAGTTCGTCCACCGGCAGCACGGTCTTTGTGGAGCCGACGGCCGTCGTCCGCCTCAACAATGAGATCCGCGAGCTGGAAGGCGCGGAAGCCGCGGAAATCGAGGCCATCCTGGCCGCCTTGTCGGAGATGGCCGCCGGCCATTCCGGTGTCCTTGCCGCCGATTACGACATCCTCGTGCAGCTTGATGCGATCTTTGCCCGCGGGGCTCTGGCTCTCAGCATGAATGCCACAAGGCCGCAGTTCAACGACAAGGGCATCATTGCTCTCAGAAAAGCCCGGCATCCGCTTCTCAATAAGAAAAAAGTCGTCCCCATCGACATTTCCCTGGGAGAGGACTTTGATATGCTGGTCATCACCGGCCCCAATACCGGCGGAAAGACCGTGTCCCTCAAGACCACCGGCCTTCTGCTGATCATGGGCCTTTCCGGTCTCCATATTCCCTGCGGTGACAGAAGCCGTCTTGGTTTTTACCGTGAGATCTATGCCGATATCGGTGATGAGCAGAGCATCGAGCAGTCTCTGTCCACCTTTTCGGCCCATATGACCAATATCGTCTCCTTCCTCGACAAGGCCGGCCGTGACTCTCTGGTGCTCTTCGATGAACTGGGCGCCGGCACCGACCCCACCGAGGGCGCCGCTCTGGCCGAAGCGATCCTTCGGACGCTCCTGAACCGCGGTATAAGGACGATGGCCACCACGCATTACAGTGAGCTGAAGCTGTTTGCCCTGAATACCGACCGCGTGATCAACGGCTGCTGTGAATTCAATGTTGAGACGCTCTCGCCCACCTACCGTCTGCTGGTCGGTCTGCCGGGCAAAAGCAACGCCTTTGCCATTTCCCGTAAGCTGGGGCTTTCCGATACGGTGATCGAGATGGCCCGCGCCGGCATTTCCGAACAGGCCATGTCCTTCGAGGATATGATCGCCGAACTGGAGAACAGCCGCCGGCAGATCGAAAAGGATAAGGCCGAGATTGCCGATGCCCGGGCCGAGATTGAGAAAACACGGCGGGAGATCCGCGAGCAGAAGGAAAAACTGGCGCAGCGCCGTGATAAGCTGATGGCTCAGACCTCGGAGGAAGCCAGCCGCATCCTCCAGAAGGCCAAGGATTACGCCGATCAGACTATTCGCTATTACAACAAGCACGGCGGCAGCGCCGCGGCCCGCGAGCTCGAGGAGAAGCGGACCACCCTCCGCCAGAAAATCGATTCTCTCGATAAAAATGCCGCTGCCCCCAGGGACAGCAAAGTCAAAAAGGGAACGCTCAAGCCCGCCGATCTGATGGTCGGCGACGATGTGCGCGTCATTTCCATGAATCTGAAGGGCACCGTCAGCACCCTGCCCGACAGCAGGGGGATGCTCTTCGTCACCATGGGCATCATGCGGTCCAAGGTAGCCCTGAGTGATCTTGAGAAGATCGACACCCCCGCCGACGCCCCGGGTCACGACCGCATCGTCGGTTCCGGAGCAATCAAAGCCGGAAAATCCCTGTCTGTCTCTCCGGAGATTAATCTGCTGGGCAAGACGGTGGACGAGGCGGTCGCCGAGCTCGACAAATACCTGGATGATGCTTTTCTGGCCCATCTGCCGAAGGTTCGCATCGTCCACGGCAAGGGTACCGGGGCCCTGCGCAAGGGTGTCCACGATTATCTCCGCCGCCAGAAACGCATCAAAGCCTACCGCCTCGGCGAGTACGGCGAGGGTGACAGCGGCGTCACGATCGCTGAATTCCGCAGCTAAGGAAAGGAGGTCCAGCCATGGCCGGCAGACAAAAGATCCTCATCGTCGATGATGACGACAACATCGCCGATCTGATTTCTCTCTATCTGAATAAAGAACTGTACAACACCGTCATCGCTTCCGACGGCGAGGAGGCCCTGGAGCTCTTCGAGAGTGCCAGGCCGGATCTGATTCTGCTGGACCTGATGCTGCCGGGTATCGACGGCTATCAGGTCTGCCGTGAGATCCGCCAGAAGTCCCAGGTACCCATCATCATGCTCTCGGCCAAGGGCGAGACCTTTGATAAAGTCCTTGGTCTGGAAATGGGCGCTGATGATTACATTATGAAGCCCTTTGACGCCAAGGAGCTCGTGGCCCGCGTCAAGGCAGTTCTCCGCCGCTCGCATGCCGCCGAGCCGCCCGCGGCGGCTTCTGTCGCTTCGGAGATCCGTCTGGTGGAATACACGGATCTGGTGGTCAACCAGACGAATTATTCCGTCATGTACCGGGGCGAAACGGTGGATATGCCGCCGAAGGAGCTGGAGCTTCTGTATTTTCTGGCATCCCATCCCAATCAGGTCTTCACCCGGGAGCAGCTTCTGGATCATATCTGGGGCTACGAATATGTCGGCGACACCCGTACCGTCGACGTCCATATCAAACGTATCCGCGAGAAGATCCGGGACAACCCGGACTGGTCCATCGGCACCGTCTGGGGCATCGGCTATAAGTTCGAGGTGAGATCCAAGACATGAGAAAGTCCGTCTATCCCCGTTTTCTGGTGGTCTACGGGGCTATTATTCTCATATCGCTTTTTATTGTATCCACGCTGGGGCGGACGCTGACGGAAAACCGTCTCATCGCCCAGGATGCGAGGATCCTCTATACCGCCGGACGCGAGATGGCCTCCGGTCAGGCCGCCCTGGATTTTTCTGACAGAACCGACATTCCCGCCATATACGAAGCGCTCTGCACACTGAGCACGGCCGAAAGGATCGATATCCGCATCCTTTCCCCCTCCGGGTACATCATTATCGACACCACCGCCCCGCTCAGAACCGATGATTATGACCGTATCGAGGGCTTTGATTATGCCGCCTTCGGTCCCGGCCAGTACGAAATCGGCAGCTTCTTCTCACAGTACGACAGCGACCGCCTGAATGTCATGGTGCCGATCACCCATAGTATGAAAACCATCGGCTACATTTCTCTGCACCGTGATCTCGCCGATATCACAAGCCGCGCTGACAGTCAGCTGCGCCTCATGTTTCTCATCGTGGGCATTGTGCTGGCCCTGATGGGGCTCATGCTGATGGTCCTGCAGACGACCGTCTTCTCACCTCTTGAGAAGATCAAGACCGGTGCCCGCGAGATCAGGGCCGGTCATCTCGATCACCGTATCTCGATCCCCAACGAGGATGAGATCGGCCAGGTGGCCGACGCCCTGAACACACTGGCAGAGGAAATCCGCAAGACCGGCGAATACCAGAGCACCTTCATTTCCAACGTCTCTCATGACTTCCGATCCCCGCTGACTTCCATCAAGGGTTTCACCGAAGCCATGCTGGACGGAACGATCCCGCCCGAAAAGCATGATCGCTATCTGCAGATCATTCAAAATGAAGCGGATCGGCTCGAGAAGCTGACCCGCAACACCCTTTCCCTGGAGAACCTTCAGCGGAATCCCACCGGGCGCTCGCCCCTGGTATACAGCACCTTCGATATCAACCGCGTGATCAAGAAGACAGCCGCGGTTTTCGAAGGCTCCTGCCGGCCGCGCAAGATCACGATTTCTCTCATTCTGATGGAGGGTGAGCTGATGGTCTCTGCCGACAAGGACAAGATTCAGCAGGTGCTTTACAACCTGATTGACAACGCCATAAAATTCAGCCCCGACAACGCCACCATCACGCTGGAGTCCCGCCTCCGCCACGGCAAATGCGAGATCTCCGTCGCCGACGAAGGCATCGGCATCGCTCCGGAGAATCTGAACCGTATCTGGGATCGTTTTTATAAAACGGATGCCTCCCGCGGCATTGATAAAAAAGGAACGGGACTGGGCCTCTCCATTGTCCGGGAGATCATCAAGGCCCATGATCAGACCATTACCGTCACCAGCACAGAAAATGTCGGTTCACGTTTTGTCTTCACCCTGGCGCTGGGACGCCAGACACCAGACTGACAGGCAATCTTTGAATTCACAGAAGGGGGGCCCGCACACGGCCCGCGGGGTGGGGTTTGTGGAGGTGCGTATTTTAGGCGCCCACGCCTCGGCGAGG
>JAQXFO010000076.1 GCA_029005135.1 Lachnospiraceae bacterium | reverse complement strand
CTCTATGAGAAGCAGTACCGCCATGCCCGGCGCCTTGTTCAGCTTTTGGTGGGCCTCTATATGCTGGTGTATCTCGGACTGATCTGCCGGGAAAATATGCAGATCGAGGGCTTCTGGTACTATTTGTTTTCCGGCGTTTTTGAGGCCGCGGTCATCCATTATGCCGTTGCCAAGATCGGCGGCCCGCTGCTTTTCGGCCGGGGGTGGTGCGGCTATGCCTGCTGGACGGCGATGGTACTGGATTTCCTGCCGTACAGGATTCCCCGCGGCGGAAGGCGTTTCCGGGGGTGGGGCCGCTATGTGGTCTTTTTTCTTTCTCTGGTTTTTGTCGGCGCCCTGTTTTTGTCGGGTGTCTCGGACGCTGTGAAAGAAGAGATCATTTTTAAAAGCTTTATCATCGGCAATTTGCTCTATTACGCCGCAGGCATCTTTCTGGCCTTTGCCCTGAAGGACAACCGGGCCTTCTGCAAGTATCTCTGTCCGGCAGCGGTTTTTCTGAAAATGGGCAGCCGCTTTGCCCTTTTGCGAATCAAGGTGGATGAGAGCGCCTGTACCGGCTGCGGCGCCTGCCGCCGGGTCTGTCCCATGGAGGTGGACTTGACCGATCCTTCCCGTAAAAGAAAAAACGGCACAGAATGCATTCTGTGCCTTTCGTGTGTCAAAGCCTGTCCGCAGAAGGCTGTCCGCTTATGACAGACAGCATTCCGCGACGATAACATCACAGCTTTTTAAGGTAAGCGTGTTTTCCGGCTCCGTTGGTCGATTGGAGAGGAGGACACGCTTTATGGTATAGTCGGGACGGAGCGTGACGGTGTCACGGCCGAAATTGGCGGCTACGAGGACACGGGTGCCGTCCATGACGCGACAGTAGGCCATGATCGCGGGTTCATCCTCATAGGCCGGTTCGAAGCGGCCGTAGGTAAAGACCTCACGCCATTCCTGAGACTTGCGCAGGGCTGTCAGCCGGCGGTAATAGCTCAGTGTGGAGGCTGGGTCATTTTCCTGAGAAGCGGCGTTGAGGGCAGAGGCGTTCTCGTTGAGTGGCAGCCACGGGGTGCCGGTGGTGAAGCCGGCGCAGGGACCGTCGGTCCACGGAATCGGCGTGCGGGCATTGTCACGGCTGCAGCGGGCGCAGACAGCCAGGGCCTCCTCTTCGCTAAGGCCGGCCTCCAGTGCTGTCCTGTACTGATCGAGGGTGTTGATGTCCTCGAATTCGTCGATGCTGTGCCAGTTGTTATTGGTCATGCCCAGCTCCTGGCCCTGATAAATGAAGGGAATACCGCGGAGCAGCAGGCTGACGGTCCCCAGCATCTTGGCGCCGGCATCGTTTTGAGCCCAGGCGGGCAGGAAGCGGGAGACACCCCTGGGTTCATCGTGATTCTCGATGATGTTGGCCTCGAAGCCGACCTTCTGAACCTTCAGCTGGGATTCGAAAATGGCGCGGCGCCAGTTCTCGAAGGAGATGGGCGGCGCGTCATACCAGCCGTGCTCCCCGTTGCTCAGACAATGGGCACTGAAATCAAAGATCGTCGAGAAATGACCGTCCTCGCCGATAAAAGCGGGCAGTTCCGCTTCCTTCATATTAAAGACCTCACCGACGGTAAAGGCATTGTAGTGGCGGAAGGTGTGGTTCTTCAGATCCTCCAGCAGATCGCCGACGCCGTTGACACTGTCCACCATCTTCCAGCAGGCCGCCAGGCCGTCGGGACCGTCCGGGGCGAAGCTCGGGAAATCAAGATCTTTCTTGATGTTGATGATGGCGTCGATGCGGAACCCGGCCAGACCCTTCTCAAGCCACCAGTTGATCATGGCATAGAGCTCATGACGAACCGCGGGATTCTCCCAGTTAAGGTCGGGCTGTTCTTTGGCAAACATATGGAAATAATACTTGCCGGTGCCCGGGATCGGCTCCCAGCAGGAACCGCCGAAGTAGGAGCGCAGGTTGCTGGGAGGGCAGCCGTCTTTGCCGTCACGGATATAGAAATAATCGGCGTATTCGCCTTCCGGATCAGCCAGGGCCTTCTGAAACCAGATATGCTTATCGGAGCAGTGATTGATGACGAGATCCATGATCACGGCCATGTCCCGCTTCTTTGTCTCCGCCAGCAGCGCATCGAAATCCTCCATTGTCCCGAATTCTTCGGCGATGGCGTAATAATCGGCAATGTCATAGCCCTGATCAACGAAGGGAGATTGGTAGATCGGCGAAAGCCAGATAATATCGACGCCCAGCGCCTTGAGATAGTCGAGCTTGCTGATGATGCCCGGGAGGTCGCCGATGCCGTCTCCGTTGGTGTCGAGGAAGCTCTTCGGGTATATCTGATAGGCAATTTTGTCGTGCCACCATTTTCTTAACATAATAAAAATCCTTTCTTGTATCCCAGGTATAGCTTGACGGCAGGATATGGCTATTGTAGGATTCTAAACGGGTATTATCTTGCATAATTGTTACCTGAAATAACACAATCCTGATCTGATGGAGGAAAAAGAGCCTCAGATCAAGAAAGAAAGAGGGAATCGACACTGCAGAAACATCCGGATCCGGCGCAGCGGGAGAACGCCAGACATGGCGAGAGACTGTTCCCGGTAAAACTGTATAACACGGAAATGACCTCACCCGAGGAAGCTGTGCCGCTGCACTGGCATGAGGAGGCGGAGCTGGCCGTGGTCCGGGAGGGCAGCGGGACATACCGTATCGATCTGATCGACTACCGGGTCGGAGCCGGGGACGTGCTGTTCATACCGCCGGAAAGCCTCCACGGCATCAGCTGTCAAAAGGGCGGCATACTGGCTACGGAGACCTTTGTCTTCCATCCGGGATTCCTTGGCGCCGGGGCGGCGGATATCTGTGCGTCGCGTTATCTGGCGCCGCTGGCCGCCCATGAGTACACGCTGCCCTGTCATATAACGGCGGATACGCCGTTGGCCCAAAAGCTCACCGGTATCTTCGATACCGTGACGACGCTTTATACCCGGCGGCCCTTTGGCTATGAACTGTCGGTCAAAGCCCGTCTGCTGGATATTCTGGCCGCCCTTCTTGAATACGGCACAAAGACGACGGAGACGCCCAGGGAGCTGGAATCAGCGGCCGCCAAGCTCCGGACGGTCCTGGAGTATATCGATGCCCATCTGGCCGAGCCTATCACGGTCAGGGAACTGGCGGCTCTGTGTTTTGTCAGCGACGGCTATTTTATGCGGTTTTTCCGCCGCTATATGGCCATGACCTGCGTGGCCTATATCAACAACCGGCGGCTGGAGAGGGCGGTGGCCCTCTTTGAAAGCGGGAGGACATCGATTCTGGATGTCTCTTTGTCCGTCGGCTTTCATAATTTGTCGTATTTCCACCGGGCCTTCAAGAAGCGTTATCGTATGACGCCGGGGACTTTTATCCGCAGCGTGAGGGTGGCGGAAGGGCAGGACGGGGAAACCGACGGCCGTGTGAGGGATACCGCAGACGAAGAGAGTTGAGGAAAAGCCCCGTTTCTGTTATGATATAGCCTTAGGTTATTATCTGATGACAGCCGGCAAAGCCCCGCGGCAGATCCGGAACGTCACATAAGAATAAGAGGATGAGTATGAAAACTGCGATTTTGACGGATACCAACTGCGGCATGTCGGAAAAGGATGCTGCCGGGCACGGCATTTTTTTGCTGGGAATGCCGGTGATCATAGACGGCCGGCAGTATACCGAGCACAAGGATATCGACGATAATCTTTTCTATACCAAACTGGCCGCGGGGGCGGATATCACTACCTCCCAGCCCTCCGCCGGCGAGGTGACGAGTCAGTGGAAGGCTCTGCTGAAGGAGTATGATGAGATCGTGGTGATTCCCATGTCAAGCGGGCTCTCCGGCACCTGCCAGAGTGCCATGCTGTATGCTGAAGATTTTGGCGGCCGTGTTCATGTTGTCAATAACCAGCGCATTTCCGTGACGCAGCGTCAGTCAGTGCTGGAAGCCAAAGCCCTGGCCGACAACGGTGCGGAGGGGGCTGAGATCAAGGCGATCCTGGAGAAGACCCGCTATGAATCTCATATCTATATCATGGTCGATACCCTGGAATACCTGAAAAAGGGCGGCCGTATCACACCGGCAGCGGCCATGGTGGCTTCCGTCCTCAATATCAAGCCGGTCCTTCAGATTCAGGGGGATAAGCTGGACGCCTTTGCCAAGGTGCGAGGCATCAAGCAGGCCAAAAAGGTCATGATCAAGGCGGTGGAAGACGGGATCGTCCGCGAATTCGGCGGTATCCGGCCTGAGGCGCCGAATGCCTGGATCGGTCTGGCCCACACTCAGAATTTTGAGATGGCCGAGGAATTCAGGGCTGAAGTCATGGCTCATTTTCCGAATTACGATGTGCATGTGGATCAGCTGCCCATCAGCATCGCCACCCACATCGGCCCTGGTGCCCTGGCCCTGACCTGCACGAAGGTCCTGCCGGGAGGGTGTGCGTATAAATAATGAAAAAAGCCATCGTTTTCGATTTGGATGACACGCTGTATCTGCGATCAGAGCCGTATCTCCGCGCTGTACGGGAGGTTTTCGGGACGGCCTTTGAGGGACGGGAGGATGACCTTATCCGGGCCAGCCGCCGGTGCAGTTACGAACAGTATGAAAAACGCTGCCGCGGAGAAATCGATTATGAGACGATGATCAGACGGCGAACGGTGAATACCTTCGCCGTTTTTCATCGGGAATTGTCCGAAGAGGAGGCACAGGCCTTCGAGGCTGTCTATGCGGATCAGCTTGAGACCATCACCCTTAGGCCGGTCATGGCCGCTGTTCTCTCGGAAAATCTTGCTGCGGGCGGTATCAACGGGCTGATCACCAACGGTCCCTCGGTACGACAGCGGGAGAAGATCACCCGCCTGGGCCTGGAACGTTTTATCCCGCCTGAGTATATGCTGATCTCTTCGGAGCTGGGTCTTGAAAAGCCCGAACCGGCGATTTTCCGGCTTTTTGAGAAGAGGAGCGGTCTTTCGGCCGGGTCCTGCCTGATGGTGGGGGATCACGCCGGGAATGACATCGCAGGCGCATTGGCGGCCGGGTGGCATGCCGCCTATCTGGTCAGACCTCCCGAGGTGAGACAGCCTGTCAAGGGCCCTCAACCCGATCTGGTGACGGCGTCCGAGGAGGCGCTGCAGCGGTTCCTGGAACGCTCCTGGTACCCGGCAGAAGCCTGATACTGAAAAAATGACTGGAAATTTGAGTGTTTATTCGTTTTCTTTGTATAAATAGTAAGACATGGAAAAAGTTTTCTCTTTTTTCTTGACAGAAAAGAATCCGAAGTCTAAGATACCGATATGGACAAAGGCGTTCGAGATTATTTTCTTGAACGCCTTTTCTTTTTTTGATAACTCGTTAGGAGGGAAAGATAATGAGTGACGCTGTAAAAACCGATATTACCGATATCTATGGTATTGATGTTTTCAATGACACGGTTATGAAGGCCAGACTGACCAAGGCAGTCTTCAGGAAACTTCAGAAGGTTCGTTGCGAAGGCGGGGAACTGGACAAAGAATCCGCCGATCTGATTGCCCATGAGATGAAGGCCTGGGCTATCGAGAAGGGCGCTACCCATTATACTCACTGGTTCCAGCCGCTGACCGGCACGACAGCCGAGAAGCACGATTCCTTCATCACCTGTCCGACGACGGAGGGCAAGGTTCTGATGGATCTGTCAGGCAAGGAACTGATCAAGGGTGAACCGGATGCCTCCTCCTTCCCGTCAGGTGGTATCCGTGCCACCTTCGAAGCCCGCGGCTACACGATCTGGGACTGCACCTCCCCGGCTTTTGTCCGTCATGATGAGAGCGGCGCAATTCTGGTGATCCCGACAGCTTTCTGCTCTTATACCGGTGAAGCTCTGGATCAGAAAACACCGCTGCTGCGTTCCATGGAAGCGCTGAATACACAGGCACTGCGCCTGCTGAAGCTGTTTGGCAACACCACGTCAACACGCGTGAAGCCCTCTGTTGGTGCCGAACAGGAATACTTCATTATTGACCGTAAGAAATATCTGAAGAGACAGGATCTGGTTTTCACCGGCCGTACCCTTTTCGGTGCCATGCCGCCGAAGGGTCAGGAAATGGACGACCATTACTTCGGCACCATCCGTTCCCGTATTGCCCCGTTTATGAAGGAGGTTAATGAGGAACTGTGGAAGCTGGGTGTTCCGGCCAAGACACAGCATAACGAAGTAGCCCCGGCCCAGCATGAACTGGCCTGCATCTATGAAGAAGCCAATCTCGCTGTCGATCATAACCAGATCGTGATGCAGACTCTGAAGAGAGTGGCCACCCGCCACGGCCTGCGCTGTCTGCTGCATGAGAAGCCCTTTGACGGCGTCAACGGCTCCGGCAAGCACAACAACTGGTCCCTGGTCACCGATGACGGCATCAATCTGATGGATCCGGGCAGTACACCCCATGAGAACCTGCAGTTCCTGCTGGTTCTGGCCTGTGTCCTCAAGGCCGTCGATGTCCACGCTGACCTGCTGCGCGAATCGGCCTCCGATGTGGGCAACGATCATCGTCTGGGTGCCAACGAAGCCCCGCCGGCGATCATTTCCATCTTCCTGGGTGCTCAGATCGAGGATCTGATGAATCAGATCATCGAAAACGGCTTCGCCAGCAGCTCTCTGGAGGGCAGCCGCCTGGAGACCGGCGTCGGTTCTCTGTCCGATATCAGCAAGGATGCCACGGACCGCAACAGAACCTCTCCCTTTGCCTTCACCGGCAACAAGTTTGAATTCCGTATGGTCGGTTCCCGCGATTCCGTTGCCGGTCCGAATACGGTGCTTAATGCCATCACTGCCGAGGCTTTCAGAGAAGCCTGTGACAGACTGGAGGCGGCCGATGATTTCCCGAGTGCCGTCCGCAGCCTGATCCGCGAATATATGACAGAGCACCAGAGAATCGTCTTCAACGGCAACGGCTACTCCGATGCCTGGGTTGAAGAAGCGCAGAAACGCGGCTTGCCGAATATCCCGTCTATGGTGGATGCGATCCCGGCTCTGGTCACCGACAAAGCTAAGAAGCTTTTCAGCGAACAGAAGATCTTTACAGATGTTGAGCTGGAAGCTCGTGTGGAAGTCAAATACGAAGCCTACAGCAAGGCGATCAACATTGAAGCCATGACCATGGAACAGATGGCCTCCAAAGAACTGATCCCGGCCATTATGGGCTACGCAGGCAAGCTGGCTTCCGATATCGGCGCCCTCAAGAGCATCGGCGCCGGCGCCGAGGTTCAGGAGGCGGTCCTTACCGAACTGAACGGCTATCTGAAGGAGGCCTACGGTGCCCTGGGTGTTCTCCGCGATGTCACGGCGGAGGCCCATGCCAAAGCCGAAGGCCGTGAACAGGCCGTGGCCTACCGCGATACGGTCATCCCGGCCATGGAAGCCCTGAGAAAACCGATCGACAAAGCCGAAAGCATCGTCGACAAGTCTGTCTGGCCGATGCCGTCCTATTCCGATCTGATGTTTGAGGTCTGATCCGAACAAATCATTTGAATATTGTGCTGAGGAGTAAAACAATGGCGTCTTACACGAAAGAAGATATCATTCGCCTGGTCGAAGATGAAGATGTAGCTTTTATCCGGCTTCAGTTCACCGATATTTTCGGAACTCTCAAGAATGTGGCTGTGACAGCCAGTCAGCTCGAAAGAGCACTGGACGGCAGGATCATGTTCGACGGTTCCTCTATCGAAGGCCTGGTCAAGATCGAAGAGTCCGATATGTTCTTAAAACCGGATCTCGATACCTTTACCATCTTCCCGTGGCGTCCTCAGCAGGGAAAGGTGGCCCGTCTCATTTGCAACGTCTGCAAAGGGGACGGGACGCCTTTTGAAGGTGATTCCCGTTATGTGCTGGAGAAGGCCGTGGAGGAGGCTGCCCGCATGGGCTATACCATGAAGGTGGGACCTGAATGCGAATTCTTCCTGTTCCAGACTGATGATGCCGGTGTGCCGACGACGAAGACCCGCGAGATGGCCGGGTATTTTGATCTGGGCCCGGTGGATTTCGGCGAAAATGCCCGCCGCGACATGGTCCTGACCCTGGAGGATATGGGCTTTGTCGTGGAGTCCTCGCATCATGAGGGGGCGCCGTCCCAGCATGAGATCGATTTCCAGTATGACGAGACACTGAGGACGGCCGATAACATCATGACCTTCAAGCTGGCCGTCAAGACCATTGCCCGTCAGCACGGCCTTCACGCCACCTTTATGCCGAAACCGCTGGCCGGTGTCGACGGTTCTTCCATGCATATCAATATGTCACTGCACCGTGACGGCCGCAATATTTTCGATGATCCCACTGATCCGATGGGACTGTCTGAGGAAGCCTACTGGTTTGTCGGCGGCCTGATCAAGCATATCGACGGCATGTGCGCCGTTCTGAATCCTCTGGTCAATTCCTATAAGCGTTTGATCCCCGGTTACGAGGCTCCGTCCTTCAAGGCCTGGGGCGCCGGCAACAGAAGCCCGCTGATCCGTATTCCCTACGCGGCCGACAGCAAGGACCGCCGTATCGAGCTGAGATCACCGGATGGTGCCGCCAATCCGTATCTGGCCCTGGCACTTTGCCTGCGGGCCGGCCTTGATGGTATCCGCAGCAAGATCAATCCGCCGGCACCGATCTCCGGCAATCTGAATCTGATGTCGGATGCCGAGAAAGCCAAGCAGGGCATCAGCTCTCTGCCGGAGAATCTGAATGAGGCCCTGAAGGCCTTCGAAAGAGACAAATTCCTTCAGAAAGTCCTTGGCGCCCATGTGTCCGAAAAATACGTCGAAGCCAAGAAGAAGGAATGGAACGATTATTCCACCTACATCAGCCAGTGGGAGATCGATCACGACCTGTATCGCCTGTAATGACGGAGAACTTCTGTGACGAATATTATTGTGGTCTTCCGGAAAATCGAAGATGCGAAAAATATCCGCGCGATTCTGGCGCGCAACGGTTTTTCGGTGACCGCCGTCTGCAGAGCCGGAATTCAGGCTGTGTCACAGATCGATAATCTGAAAAACGGTATTGTCATATGCGGCTATCAGCTGGCGGATATGTACTATACCGAGCTGCACGAGTCTCTGCCGCCGGGCTTTCAGATGCTCCTGATGGCCAGAGAATCCGTCCTTCCCGATCTGAAGGACAACGGTATCGTCTGCCTGGCGATGCCGACACGGGTGAAAGCCCTGATCGACACGGTCTCGATGCTTCAGAGAACCGTGGAGGCCGATATCCGCAAACGCAAAAATAAGAAGCTCAACCGTACCGGAGAAGAGATCGCTATTATTAATGAAGCGAAAGCGCTTCTGATGGCGCGCAACAATATGACGGAGCCGGAGGCCCACCGCTATATTCAGAAAAGCGCCATGGATACGGGTACCGATTTTGTCGAAACGGCCCAGATGGTTCTGGACCTGTTCAAATAAAAAACGCCGGCGAGACCGGCAGAGAAAGAGGAGGGACTATTATGGAAGATATCATCAAAATAAACGGTTATGGCGGTGATTTCATGAATAATCCCTCTGTGGCAGACCTTGCCTGCTCCGGCATGATCGGTCAGATCGTGACCACCCGGGGGACTCTGCATGCTGTCCGTGAAATGGGTAAAGTGACCTTTGTGATCCTGAGAAAGCGCGACGGTCTCCTGCAGTGCGTGCTGACGGAAGAAGACGGCATCGACGTGCCGGTGATGGCCTCGGCCCTGGAAGTGACCGGTGTCCTGCAGGCCAATGAGAAAGCACCGGGCGGCTGTGAGATCCGTCTTTCCGGCCTTCGAGTACTGTCCCATGCCGACAGAACCCTGCCGGTGGCCATCGGCAAGAAGCGCATGAATGTTACTCTGGAGAAAAATCTGGATCTGCGTCCCGTGACGCTCCGCAACCTGCGCGAGCGGGCCAAGTTCCGCATCCAGATGGGTATCTGCGAGGGCTTCCGGAATTACCTGACGGCGCAGCATTTTACCGAGATCCACACCCCGAAGCTCTCGGCCAGAAGTGCTGAAGGCGGCGCCAATATCTTCAAGCTGGATTATTTCCATCATCCGGCTGTGCTGGCCCAGAGCCCGCAGTTCTACAAGCAGATGATGGTGGGCGTTTTCGAGCGCGTCTATGAGATAGGTCCGGTTTTCCGCGCTGAGAAGCATAACACGAAGCGCCACCTGAACGAATACACCTCCCTGGACTTCGAAATGGGCTTTATCGACAGCTTCTACGACATTATGGCCATGGAGACCGGTGTCCTTGAAGCCATCATGACGAATCTTAAGGAGAATTACGCACCGGAGCTGGCGGCCCTCGACATCACGTCACTGCCGCGGACGGACAACATCCCGTCGGTGCGGTTTGACAGGGCCAAAGAGCTGGTGTCGGAGAAATACGACCGTCCGATCCGCAATCCCTACGACCTTGAGCCGGAGGAGGAAGCTCTGATAGGCCGTTATTTCAAAGAGGAATACGACGCCGATTTCGTCTTCATCACCCATTATCCGTCGAAAAAGCGTCCCTTCTATGCTATGGACGATCCGGCGGATGAGACCTTTACCCTGAGTTTTGACTGTCTCTTCCGCGGTCTGGAAATCACCACCGGCGGCCAGCGCATCCATCAGAAGGATGAGCTTCTGGCCAAGATCGAGAAGAAGGGCATGACGTCGGAAGGCATGGAAGCCTATCTGCTGGCTTTTGAATGCGGCATGCCGCCCCACGGCGGCCTGGGCATCGGCCTGGAGCGGCTGACCATGCAGCTGATCGGCGAAGATAATGTCCGGGAGACAACGCTGTTCCCGCGGGATATGACGAGGTTAACACCATGAGTGACGATAGAGTGATCAAAGAGATCGATGACGAGACCATCGACAATGTCAGTATCCTGGCCAAGCTGGAGCTTGATGCCGAAGAGCGGGAGACGGCCCGGTGTGATCTGGGGCGGATGCTGGCTTATATCGAGAAGATGAACGAGCTGGATACTGACGGCGTAGAGCCCCTGTCCCATCCGAATTCGGTGCCCAATGTGTTCCGTGAGGACGATCCCTCCGACCGTGACGGTACCGAAGACAGCCTGAAAAATGCGCCGTTGGCCAAGGACGGCATGTATCAGGTGCCGCCGACCTTCGACCGATAAGGAGAGCTCTATGGATATCAGAAAAATGACGGCGCTTCAGACAGCCGCCGCCGTGAAGAAGGGCAAGATTACGGTACGGGAGGCCCTGGCCGGTGTTCTTGCCGCTGTCGATGAGAAGGAAAATGAGATCCACGCTTATCTGGCCCTGAAGGACCGGGAAAGCCTGGAAAAAGAAGCGGATGCGCTGGACGAGGCCATTCGCAGCGGCGCTGTCACAGGCCCCCTGGCCGGTGTGCCGGTGGCGGTGAAGGACAACCTGTGCTATGAAGGTCTGCCCTGTACCTGCGCGTCCCGCATTCTGGAGGGCTTCCGTCCAGCCTATACCGCCGAAGCGGTCAGCCGCCTGGAAAAGGCCGGCGCCCTGATCCTCGGCAAGACCAATATGGATGAATTCGCCATGGGCTCCACCACGGAGACCTCAGCCTTCGGCCCCACGAAGAATCCGGTCAACACCGGCCATGTGCCGGGGGGCTCTTCGGGCGGTTCCGCTGCCGCTGTGGCGGCCGGGGAAGCCCTGGCAGCCCTGGGCAGCGATACCGGCGGCTCCATTCGCCAGCCGGCTTCCTATTGCGGTGTCGTGGGCTTGAAGCCGACCTATGGCACTGTCTCCCGTTACGGTCTGGTAGCCTACGGCTCCTCTCTGGATCAGATCGGCCCTATCACCGCGGACGTGGCGGATGCCGCTGCGATGCTGGAGGCGATCGCCGGCCGGGATGTGAAGGATGCCACCTCTCTCGAGAGACAGGACGGCCGCTATACCGATGCCCTGATCTGTGACGGCCGGGGACTTAAGATCGCGATTCCGGAAGAATACCTGGGCGACGGTCTGAATGACGATGTCAGACAGGAAGTCCTCAAAGCCGCTGATGTCTTCAGAGCAGCCGGTGCTGTGGTGGAGACCGTCAGCCTGAAATACACGGATTATGCCGTGGCGAGCTATTATACCATCGCCGATGCCGAAGCCAGTTCCAACCTGGAGCGTTACGACGGTGTCAAATACGGCTTCCGGGCCGAGGATGCCGAGGATCTTCACACGATGTACAAGAGGACCCGGAGCCGCGGCTTCGGTCCCGAAGTCAAACGCCGCATCATGCTGGGCAGCTTTGTTCTGAGCTCCGGTTATTATGATGCCTATTATCTGAAGGCCCTGCGCGTCAGAGCCCTCATCAGGCAGGCCTTTGACGAGATTTTCGCCGATTACGACCTGATCCTCGGACCGGCTTCGCCGACAACGGCGCCCTCTCTGGGCTCCAGTCTGCAGGATGCCATGACGATGTATCTGTCGGATATTTATACCGTTCCGGCTAATCTGGCCGGTATCCCGGGCATCTGCGTTCCCTGCGGCGCTGACCGCAGCGGACTTCCCGTCGGCCTTCAGCTGATGGCGGCCCCGTTCCGGGAGCACACACTGATTCGTGCCGCTTACACCTATGAGCAGACGGTCAGAGGAAAGGAGGCTATCGGATGACTCAGCGCTATGAAACCGTCATCGGCCTCGAGACCCACGTGGAACTGGCCACGAAGACCAAAATCTTCTGTGCCTGCTCCACCGCCTTTGGCGGAAAGCCCAACAGCCATACCTGCCCGGTCTGTACCGGCATGCCCGGTTCGCTGCCGGTCCTCAACCGCGAGGTCCTGAATGCGGCGATCGCCGTCGGTCTGGCGACCAACTGCAAAATCACCCGGGACAGCCGTTTTGACCGCAAGAACTATTTTTATCCCGACAATCCTCAGAATTATCAGATATCCCAGCTCTACGCGCCGATATGCACCGACGGTCATGTGACCATCACGACGGAAGCCGGACCGAAGACGATTCGTATCCATGAGATCCATATGGAGGAGGATGCCGGCAAGCTGATCCATGATGAATGGACCAATACCTCTCTGGTGGACTACAACCGTTCCGGTGTACCCCTGCTGGAGATCGTCTCCGAGCCGGATATGCGCTCGGCGGAGGAAGTCATCGCCTATCTGGAGAAGCTGCGCATGCTGATCAGCTATCTGGGAGCTTCGGACTGCAAGCTTCAGGAAGGCTCCATGCGTGCCGACATCAATATTTCCGTGAGGCCCGTCGGCAGCACGACCTTCGGGACGCGTACCGAGATGAAGAACCTGAATTCTTTCAAGGCCATCGCCCACTGCATTGCCGGTGAGACCGAGCGTCAGATCGAGCTTCTGGAAATGGGACGGAGTGTGACTCAGGAGACGCGGCGCTGGGATGAGAACAAGGAATCCTCCCGGGCCATGCGTTCCAAGGAGGATGCCAAGGATTACCGGTATTTCCCGGATCCGGACCTGCCGCCTGTTCATGTCACGGAGGCACAGCTTGAGAAAGCCGCCGCCGGACTCCCCGAATTCCGGGAAGAGAAGACGGAACGTTTCCGGAAGACCTACGGATTGCCGGAGAAGGACATCGCGATTCTCACCGAGGTCAGACAGACCGCGGATTTCTTCGAAGAAGCCGGCCGCCTGTCGGGAGAGCCGAAGAAGACGGCCAATTATCTCATCGTGGAGCTGCGTCAGCTTCAGAAGGAAAGGGGTCTGGATGCCGATCGCATCCCCTTCTCGGCCGAACATCTGGCCTCTCTGGTCCGTATGAGTACCGACGGCCGCATCAGCTCCGGTGCAGCTAAGCAGATCTTCGCTGCCATGTTCGAGGCGGATGTGGATCCCGAAAGCTATGCCGAAACGAACGGTCTTCTCATCGTTCGTGACGACAGTGCCCTCGACAGTGCCGTAAAAAATGCCATTGCCGCCAATCCGAAGGCGGTGGAGGATTATCGCAGCGGCAAGAAGAAGGCCCTGGGAGCCCTGGTGGGCGCCGTTATGAAGGAGACCCGCGGTCAGGCCGACCCGGCTGAAGTCAACAAACGGATCATCCGGACCCTGGAGGGCTGACGGAGCACCGTCTGACACCATAACAGATACGTATTTTACAAAGAAGTCGCAAGGAAGCGAAGTTCGTTTTCTTGGCGACTTCTTTTTTATTACGGTTTAGACAAGCAGGAGGAGACACAGTCTATGTTTGACAGCAGAAAAGCGCAGGAGATCCCGCCGCTGTATGATCCGTCATTTGAGCATGATGCCTGCGGCATCGGTGTCTGCGTCGATATCAAGGGACGTCAGAACCACCGCAATGTGGAAGACGCGCTGAAGATCGTGGAGAATCTCGATCACAGGGCGGGTAAGGATGCCGAAGGCAAGACCGGTGACGGTGTCGGTATCCTGACACAGATCCCCCATCGTTTTATGACACAGGTCATGGCCGAAAGGGGTGTGGATCTGGGCGGCGTCAGGGATTACGGCGTCGGTATGTTCTTCTTTCCGCAGGAGGAGCTGCTTCGCAACCGTGCGAAGAAGATGTTTGAAGTCGTTATTGAAAAAGAAGGCATGACCTTCCTGGGCTGGCGTGACGTTCCGGTCAATCCGGAGGTCCTGGGGGAGAAGGCAAAGGCCTGCATGCCCGCCATTGTCCAGGGCTTTGTGAAGCGTCCCGCCCACTGTGAGAAGGGGCTGGAATTCGACCGCCGCCTCTATGTGGCCCGGCGTGTTTTCGAGCAGTCCTCCGACAACACCTACGTGCTGTCCCTGTCCTGCCGTACCATTGTCTATAAGGGCATGTTCCTGGTGGATCAGCTGAAGACCTTCTACAGCGATCTCCAGAGTCCCGCTTTTGAATCGGCCATCGCCGTGGTTCATTCCCGTTTCTCAACGAATACCTTCCCAAGCTGGGAGAGAGCCCACCCGAACCGCCTGATCGTACACAACGGCGAAATCAATACCATCCGCGGCAATGTGGATAACATGTATGCCCGTGAAGAAAACATGGATTCCGATCAGCTTCACGGGGAAATGTCACGCATCACGCCGGTGGTCAACGCCAAAGGCTCCGATTCGGCCATGCTGGATAATACCCTGGAATTCCTGACCATGAGCGGCATGGCTCTGCCGATGGCCGTGATGATCACCATTCCGGAACCCTGGGAAAACAACAAGAATATGCCGCGGGCCCTCCGGGAATTCTATCAGTACTACGCCACCATGATGGAGCCCTGGGACGGTCCGGCATCCATCATTTTCAGCGACGGTGACGTGGTCGGCGCTGTCCTTGACAGAAACGGCCTCCGTCCGTCGCGCTATACCATCACCGCCGACGACCGTCTCATCCTGTCTTCCGAGACAGGTGTCCTGCCGGTCAAACCGGAGGAGGTGGTGCTCAAAGACCGCTTAAGACCCGGCAAAATGCTGCTCGTCAGCCTGAAGGAAGGCCGCCTCATCGATGACAGTGAACTGAAAAACGACTACGCCTCCCGCCAGCCCTACGGCGAATGGCTGGATAATCACCTGGTCTACCTGAAGGATCTTCGTATCCCGAACAACCGTATCCCGAACTATACCGGCGATGAGCTGAAGAAGATGCAGAAGGCCTTCGGCTACAGCTACGAAAATATCATGGACGGCATTTTGCCGATGGCCGCCAACGGCATCGAGAAGACCGCCTCCATGGGTGTCGACACCGCACTGCCGATGCTCAATCCGGACTGCAACCCGCTGTTTCATTTTTTTAAACAGCGCTTTGCCCAGGTTACTAATCCGCCCATCGATTCCCTGAGAGAGGAGATCGTCACCTCGACCTCCGTCTACTGCGGTACCGACGGCAACCTGCTGGAGGAGGATCCGGCCAACTGCAATGTGCTGAAGATCCACAACCCGATCCTGACCGGTACGGACCTGCTGAAGATCAAAAACATGCACACAGAGGGCTTCCGTGTCAGCATCCTGCCTATCACCTATTATGTCGGCACATCCCTGGAAAAAGCACTGGACCGTCTCTTCGTGGAGGCCGACCGGGCCTTCCGCGACGGTGCCAATATGCTGATCCTGTCCGACCGCGGCACTGATGAAAACCACGCGGCGATCCCGTCCCTGCTGGCGGTATCGGCCCTGAACCGTCATCTGGTCAATATGAAGAAACGCACCTCGGTTTCCCTGATCCTGGAATCCGCGGAGCCCTGCGAGGTTCATCATTTCGCCACCCTCCTGGGCTACGGCGCCTCGGCCATCAACCCGTATCTGGCCGAAGATACCATTCGCGGTCTGATCGACGACGGTCTGCTGGACAAGGATTACTATGCCGCCGTCAGCGATTATGATCAGGCGATCCTCAAGGGTATCGTCAAGATCGCCGACAAGATGGGCATTTCCACGATCCAGTCCTACCGCGGCTCCCAGATCTTCGAAGCCATCGGCATCAATAAGGATGTGATCGACCGTTATTTCACGAATACCGTCTGCCGCGTCGGCGGTATTTCCCTGGAGGATATTGCCAAAGGGACTGAAAGACGGCACAACAATGCCTTCGACCAGCTGGGCCTGCGCTCGGATCTGTCCATCGATTCCTTCGGCGATCACGGTCTGAGAAGCGGCGGAGAGGAACATCTCTACAACCCGGCCACGATCCACCTTCTTCAGAAATCCACCCAGACCGGCGATTACAGTCTGTTCAGAGAATACTGCCGTCAGATCAACGAGGAACTCGGCCCCATGAACCTTCGGGGACTGATGGCCATCAAATACCCGGAAAAGGGTATCCCTCTTGACGAGGTCGAGAGCGTCGACAGCATCGTCAGACGCTTTAAGACCGGCGCGATGAGCTACGGTTCATTGTCGCAGGAGGCTCACGAAGCCCTGGCCGTAGCCATGAACGCCATCGGCGGTGAGTCCAATACCGGTGAGGGCGGTGAAGCCGAGGACCGTATGGTCATACCCAAGGACGGCCCGAACCGCTGCTCGGCGATCAAGCAGGTCGCCTCGGGACGCTTCGGTGTCACCAGCCGCTATCTGACCTCCGCAAAGGAGATCCAGATTAAAATGGCTCAGGGCGCTAAGCCCGGTGAAGGCGGCCATCTGCCCGGCGGCAAGGTTTATCCGTGGGTCGCGGCCACCCGCCATTCCACACCCGGCGTGGCACTGATTTCACCGCCTCCTCACCATGATATCTACTCGATAGAGGATCTGGCCGAGCTGATCTACGATCTGAAAAATGCCAATACCGGCGCGCGCATCAATGTCAAACTGGTGGCCGAATCCGGCGTCGGTACCGTCGCCGTGGGTGTGGCCAAGGCCGGCGCTGAGGTCATTCTGATCTCCGGTTATGACGGCGGCACCGGTGCCGCCCCGCGCAATTCGATCCACAATGCCGGTCTGCCCTGGGAACTGGGTCTCTCCGAGACGCATCAGACCCTGATCCTCAACGGTCTGCGCCAGAAGGTGCGTCTGGAGACGGACGGCAAGCTGATGACCGGCCGGGATGTCTGCATCGCCGCTATGCTCGGCGCGGAGGAATTCGGCTTCGCGACGGCGCCGCTGGTAGCCCTGGGCTGCGTGATGATGCGTGTCTGCAACCTGGATACCTGTCCGATGGGCATCGCCACCCAGAATCCGGAGCTGCGCAAACGCTTCCGCGGCAAGCCGGAATACGTGATCAACTTCATGCGTTTTATCGCCGAGGATCTGCGCGAGCATATGGCCAGGCTTGGTGTCCGCACCGTGGATGAACTGGTGGGCCGCACCGACCTTCTGGAAAAACGCGCCGATCTGCCCGCCTCTCTGAAGGCCATCGATCTGTCACCGATTCTTGACAATCCGTATGCCGGCAAAAAAGAGATTCCGTCCTGCTTCACAAAGGATCAGGTCTATGACTTCCACCTTGACAGAACCGCCGATGAGACACAGCTTCTGAAGGTCTTCCGGCCGGCTATGGAGGCCGGGAAGGGCGCTTCTGTGACCATGGCTGTCAGCAATACCGACAGAGCCTTCGGCACCATCACCGGTTCCGAGATCACGCGTCGGCTGGGCAGCGAGGCCGCGGAAGATCAGTACACCGTCCTGGCCGAAGGTGCCGGCGGCCAGAGTTTCGGGGCCTTTATCCCGAAAGGCCTGACACTGTCCCTGGAAGGCGATGCCAACGATTACTTCGGCAAGGGACTCTCCGGCGGCACACTGGTTCTGTATCCGCCGAAAGCCTCGGCATTCCGACCGGAGGACAACATCATCGTGGGCAACGTGGCCCTCTACGGCGCCACCGGCGGCAAGGCCTTTATCAACGGTGTGGCCGGTGAACGTTTCGCCGTCAGAAATTCCGGCGCCCTTGCCGTCGTCGAAGGTGTCGGCGATCACGGCTGCGAGTATATGACCGGCGGCCGTGTGGCCATCCTGGGCCCGACGGGCAAGAATTTTGCCGCCGGCATGAGCGGCGGCATCGCCTATGTGCTTGACGAGAAGAGCGATCTCTACACCCGTCTCAATAAGGGTATGGTCGCTTCTTACGAGCTGACCGATAAATACGATGTGGCTGAACTGAAAGCCATGATCGAAGAACATGTCCGGCGCACCGGTTCACCTAAGGGCCGTGAGATCCTGGAGCATTTCTTCGCTTATCTGCCGAAGTTCAAGAAGATCATCCCCCATGATTATGAGAAGATGCTCAGAATCATCGGCCGGATGGAAGAGCGGGGCCTTTCCGAAGAACAGGCCCGCATCGAAGCTTTCTACGCGATGAAGAAGGAGGGCTGACAAGATGGGAAAACCAACAGGCTTCTTAGATTACGAACGCCGGGAATCCACGGCGGAGGCACCTCTTGAGAGAATACATCATTTTCATGAGTTCCACACCTGGCTGGCGCCGGAACTCCAGAGACAGCAAAGTGCCCGCTGCATGAACTGCGGCGTGCCCTTCTGCCAGTACGGCGGCAGTCTGATGGGGATGACCTCGGGCTGCCCGCTCCACAACCTGATCCCGGAATGGAACGATCTGGCCTGCCGCGGCAACATGAAGCTGGCCTATGAGCGGCTGGCCAAGACCAGCAGCTTCCCGGAATTTACCTCCCGGGTCTGCCCCGCACTCTGTGAAAAGGCCTGTACCTGCGGACTTAACGGCGATGCCGTGTCGACCCGCGAGAATGAACACGCCATCATCGAATACGCCTTTGAACACGGTCTTGTCACCGCCAATCCGCCCACGGTCAGGACCGGCAAACGGGTGGCGGTGGTCGGTTCCGGCCCCGCCGGCCTGGCGGCAGCGGCCCTGCTCAACCAGCGCGGTCACCTGGTCACGGTATTTGAGCGGGATGACCGCGTCGGCGGACTTCTGATGTACGGCATTCCCAACATGAAACTGGAAAAGCCCATTATCGACCGCCGTGTCGCCCTTCTTAAGGAAGAGGGTGTGGAATTCCGCACCGGTATCAATGTCGGTGTCGATATCACCGCAGCGGAGCTTCTGAAGACCTACGACCGTGTCCTCCTGTGCTGTGGCTCCCGCAGACCCCGGGACCTCAACGCCCCCGGCCGTGATGCCGGCGGGATCTATTTTGCGGTGGACTTCCTGACACGCAGCACGAAGTACCTCCTGGATGAAAAGGCCGGTGCGGCAGACTTCGTCAATGCCAAAAACAAGAACGTCATCATTGTCGGCGGCGGCGATACCGGCAATGACTGTGTCGGCACCTGTGTCCGTCAGGGCTGCCGCTCAGTGACGCAGCTGGAAATGATGCCCGAACCGCCTGCCGGGCGCACCGCGGACAATCCGTGGCCGGAGTGGCCGAAGGTGAAAAAGACCGATTACGGCCAGGAGGAGGCGGCTGCCGTCTTTGGTCATGATCCCCGCATCTATGAGACGACGGTCAAAGAATTTGTGAAAGATAAGAAGGGACGCCTCAAAGCGGTGGTCACCGTACGCCTCGACTGGCAGAAGGATCCCGTCACCGGCCGCCGGGTGCCGACCCCCATCGAAGGCAGTGAACAGACGCTGCCCTGCGAACTCCTGCTGATCGCAGCCGGCTTCCTCGGCAGTGAAGCCTATGTGACGGACGCCTTTGAGGTCCGGGTAAACGCCCGCAGCAACGTGGAGACAGCCCCGGGGGCCTACAAGACCTCCCGCGACCGCGTCTTCACCGCCGGTGATATGCACCGCGGGCAGTCTCTGGTGGTCTGGGCCGTTCGAGAGGGACGCGAAGCCGCAGCGGCGGTAGATTGTGACCTGATGGGCTACACCGGTCTGACCATCCAGTAATATATCGGCGAATGAGATAACGGAAGGCTGACACAAGCTTTCCGGGTGCCTGATAAAGGCCCGGCCTCAAGTGGGACGGCAAGTCCCCGGGGCCGGGCCCTTTCCGTCTTATTAATCACGTACCATCGCAAAAGGCCTGTGTCTCTTCTGAAGTGAAATATGTCGGTTTTTTATGAAGGGTTTGCCCGGGCGGCTTTTCACCGTTATAATGGCGTTGACGGCAAAGTCTGCCGTCGGAAAGAAGGCAGAACTATGATAAAAGCCATTGTGTATACCTCTCAGACCGGCTATACTGCCGCCTACGCGGCCCTGCTGGCCGACAAAACCGGTGTGAAGGCCGTGTCTCTGGAAGAGGCGGTATCCGCCGTGCCGGAGCAGAGTGAGATCCTCTACCTCGGCTGGCTGATGGCCGGCAAGGTGCAGGGTTACGATAAAGCCCGGAAGATTTATCGCGTCTCGGCCCTCTGCGGTGTCGGCATGGGCAGGACGGGCACACAGCTGGACGACATCCGCCGTCAGAATGGCGTGCCGGAGGCCATGCCGGTCTTTTCCCTTCAGGGCGGTTTTGACAGAACACGTCTCCGGGGCCTGTACCGCTTTATGATGACCGTGATGGCCAAAACTGCCGGCCGTTCGCTGGCCAATAAGGTCGGCCGGACACCGGAGGAGGATGATATGCTCGATCTTATGACAAACGGAGGCTCCCGGGTCAGCGAGGATAATCTGACAGCGGTACTTGCCTGGTTTGAAGCCTGTCATAAGGAGGAAAATGACGTATGATTATTCCACAGAACGGCAGCGCGCTCCGGCAGGATGCCGCCGCCATCGCTTCGGAAGCCATCCGCAGCGTTCTTCCCGATGAGGCCGTAGCAAGAGCCCTTAAGAACCGTGAATTCGGCAGCGGCCGCCTGGTGCTGGTCGCCGTCGGCAAGGCCGCCTGGCAGATGGCCAAAGCCGCCTCGGATATCCTGGGCAGCCGGCTCGACCGCGGCATCGTGATCACCAAATACGATCATGTGAAGGGGAGTATCCCCCGTGTGGTCTGCCGGGAGGGCGGGCATCCTGTGCCGGATGAGAACGGTTTTGCCGCCACGGAAGAGGCCATCGGCCTGGTGTCAGGCCTGTCTGAAGAGGATACGGTGCTTTTTCTCCTCTCGGGCGGCGGCTCGGCCTTGTTTGAAAAACCCCTGATCCCCGGGGAGGAGCTGGCCGGCATTACCCGGCAGCTGCTGGCTTCGGGTGCCGATATCGTGGAAATGAACACCGTCCGCAAACGCCTCTCGGCAGTCAAGGGCGGTCGTTTTGCCGGCCTGTGTGCGCCGGCCCGGGTCTATGCCGTTGTGCTGAGCGATATTATCGGTGATCCGCTGGATATGATAGCGTCGGGACCGGCCTGTCCCGACGCCTCCACCTGCGGGGATGCCAAAGCCGTGGCGGCACGATACCGTCTGACCCTGTCACCGGAGGCTGAGCGCCTTCTGGAGACGGAGACACCCAAGAGCCTGCCGAATGTGGAGACTGTCATCACCGGCAGCGTGAGGAATCTGTGCCGGGCGGCGGAGACGGCCTGCCGGGCACGGGGCTATGAGACTGTCTATCTGACAGACCGTCTTAACGGCGAGGCCAGGGAGGCCGGGGCTTTTCTGGCTTCGATCGCAGCCAGCCACCAGGACACGCCGGTCAGTCTCGCCTACATCGCCGGCGGGGAGACCGTGGTACATCTTAAGGGAAAAGGCCGTGGCGGCCGGAATCAGGAAATCGCCCTCGGAGCGGCCGCAGGCCTTGACGGCCTTGACAGAACGGCCCTTTTCAGTCTGGGCAGCGACGGCACCGACGGCCCCTGCGACGCCGCCGGCGGCTATGTGGATGACGGGACGGCCGGAGCCTTAAGAGCGAAGGGGATCGACCTTCACGCCGTGCTGGCAGACAACGATGCCTACCCGGCGCTGGACGCCGTGGACGGCCTTATCATGACGGGGCCCACCGGGACCAATGTCAACGATGTTACGGTGCTTCTGATCCGCCGGCCCTGAACCAGTGCGTCGAAGGGCAGCGCCCGGGCAGCACAGCGGTGCTGCCGGCGTATGCGAGATTTTTCAAAAATTACAAAAAAATCCTTGCCAAAACGCGGATGACTCTTTATAATAAACCTTGCTGTTCGAGCAACTTGGAGAAGTACCCAAGCTGGCCGAAGGGACACCCCTGGAAAGGGTGCAGGTCGTTAATAGCGGCGCGAGGGTTCAAATCCCTCCTTCTCCGCTCTATGGGGTTATAGCTCAGCTGGTTAGAGCGCACGCCTGATAAGCGTGAGGTCGGTGGTTCGAGTCCACTTAACCCCATAACCCGCTCAACAGAACGGCTGAAAAGAACAAAAAAAGTTCTTGCAAAGCCTACAGCCTTGTGATATTATAGCAAAGTCGCAAGCGCGAACATTCCTCGATAGCTCAATGGTAGAGCACTCGGCTGTTAACCGAGGGGTTGTAGGTTCGAGCCCTACTCGGGGAGTTAGCTGATAAAGTCAGCGTCAGGCCCCATGGTCAAGCGGTTAAGACATCGCCCTTTCACGGCGGTAACAGCAGTTCGAATCTGCTTGGGGTCACTTCTTTCGCGGATCTTTAGCTCAGTTGGTTAGAGCAACCGGCTCATAACCGGTCGGTCCTGGGTTCGAGTCCCCGAAGATCCAGTTTGTGGCATTCGCCATATCTGGTAAAAAGTAGTAAGGCCCGGTGGCTCAGTTGGTTAGAGCGCCGCCCTGTCACGGCGGAGGCCGTCGGTTCGAGTCCGATCCGGGTCGCTATTTTTTTTAGCCGGTGTGGTGGAATTGGTAGACACAAGGGACTTAAAATCCCTCGGAGTAAAATCCGTGCCGGTTCGAGTCCGGCCACCGGCAGTTTGAAATTTTCGGCTAGTGCGTAGGCACGAGCCTTTTTTTTTATCCTTAGACAGTTTTTCAGTGCCAGGAGGTGTGCGATGAGTCTTTCCGAAAAACCGGTTCTGTACATGGTAATCCCCTGTTACAACGAGGAAGAGGTACTGCCCGAGACAGCGAAGCGGCTGAAGGCGAAGATGACGTCCCTGACGGAGCGGGGACTGATCAGCCCTGAGAGCCGTGTTCTTTTCGTCAACGACGGCTCCAAAGACGATACCTGGCAGCTGATCCGCAGCCTCCACCGGGAGGACACGTTGTTTTCCGGCCTGTCCCTCAGCCGCAACCGCGGGCATCAGAATGCTCTGCTGGCCGGACTTATGTATGCGAAGGATCACTGCGATATGGCGATCTCCATGGACGCCGACCTCCAGGACGACATCGATGCCATCGATGAGATGACGGCGAAGTATCATGAGGGCTGCGACGTGGTTTACGGCGTCAGAAATAACCGCGATACCGACACTGCCTTCAAGCGGCAGACGGCACTGATGTTCTACCGCCTGATGACCTTCTGCGGGGCTGCCACGGTGCCGAACCACGCCGATTTCCGACTGATGAGCCGAAGGGCTCTCAACGGCCTGGCCGAATTCCGGGAGGTCAATCTTTTCCTGCGCGGCCTCGTGCCGATGGTCGGCTACAAATCCGACAAGGTCTACTATAAGCGCGGCGCCCGTTTTGCCGGCGAGAGCAAGTATCCTTTTAAGAAAATGCTGGACTTCGCCATTGACGGCATTACATCCCTGTCGGTCAGGCCCCTGCGTATGATCACCAACACAGGCCTTCTGGTCTTTGCCGTCAGCATCGTGCTTCTCATCTGGAGCATCGTCCGCAAGCTGACCGGCAGCACGGTGGCCGGCTGGAGCTCCCTGATGGTCTCGATCTGGGCCCTCGGCGGCCTTCTGATCCTCTCGATCGGCATCGTCGGCGAATATGTCGGCAAGATCTATCTGGAAGCCAAGGGACGTCCGCGCTTTCTGGTGGACGAGATCCTCGATGAGACGGCTGCGCCCGCAGAAGGGGGCTGCGCCGGCGGTAAACGTCCTTGACGCGCCGTCGGGGTACGGCGGAGGCGCCGGTGCGGGAGCATGTGACCCATGGCTTTCCGCCTTTCTGGCAGAGGGATGCCGTCATTCTGATCCTCGGCTCCTTCCCGTCGGTCAGATCCCGGGAAACGTCCTTTTTTTACGGGCATCCCCGCAACCGTTTCTGGCAGGTCCTGGCGGCGGTTCGCCGTCAACCCTGTCCTCAGACGATCGAGGAGAAGAAGGTATTTCTGGCTGCCAATCACATCGCGCTTTACGATACGCTGGAAGCCTGTGATATCCGCGGTTCGGCTGACAGCAGTATTACAAACGCAGAGCCGGCCGACCTGCATCCCATCCTGGAGGGGGCTGCTATACGCCGTATCTTCACGAACGGCAGGACCTCGCAGAAATACTATGACCGATGGCAGGCCCCGGTGCTTCACCGGGAGGCGGTCTGTCTGCCATCCACTTCGCCGGCCAATGCCGCCTGGTCTCTGACACAGCTGACGGAGGCCTGGTCTGTTATCAACACGGAATTAGAAGAGAAGTAAAAAGAAAATATGATTTTTGATGCTGTTCTTGATGCTGTCCTTGACAGCCTGAAAACACTGCCGTATCTGTTTGTGGCCTTTCTTATGATGGAAGCTCTCGAACACCACGCGGCCGACAAGATGAATTCCTGTCTGATCCGAACCCGGCATCTGGGCCCCCTGGTCGGCGCGCTGCTGGGCTGTATCCCCCAGTGCGGCTTTTCCATCATGGCCTCCAATCTCTATGCGGGCGGTGTCCTTTCCCTCGGCACTCTGATGGCCGTCTATCTGGCCACTTCCGATGAAGCGCTGATCATTCTTCTGAGCGGCCGGGCCCCCGTTAAAAGCATTCTGCTGATCCTCCTGGCCAAGGTCATCATCGCGGTGATCGCCGGGTATGCGGTTATGCTGGTGATGCGCCTTCAGAGACGCGGCGACATCCATCACCGCCAGATCGGCGATCTCTGCCGTGACGATGACTGCCATTGTCACGATGACAATGCGGGCCTTCTGAAGCCGGCCCTGCATCATACCGCGAAGGTGTTTGGCTTTATTCTGATTTTCACCCTGGCCCTCAATCTCCTGATGGCCCTCGCCGGGTTTGAATCGCTGGCCTCTCTTTTTCTGGCGGACAGCGTTCTTCAACCCCTGCTGGCAGGTCTCATAGGACTGATTCCTAACTGTGCCGCTTCGATCCTGCTGACACAACTCTACCTGGAAGGCATCCTGTCCTTCGGCGCGGTGACGGCCGGTCTCGGCACGGCAGCCGGTCTGGGACTGGTGGTGCTGTTCCGTGTCAATCGGGACCGCCGGGAGAGTGTGATGATCACGGGGCTTCTCTATGTCATCGCCTCAGCCGCCGGTATGGTGCTGCACCTTATTGGAATCTGAGGATTCTCTGCGGAATAACGTCGTCTCTGTCGGGTCTTTGCTTGACGGGACGGCGTTTTTTATTATAATAAATATATAGTTTTCTTGTAGGAAATGGAGGCGTCTATGAAAATATCAACGAAAGGCCGCTATGCCCTGCGTATTATGCTGGATCTGGCGATGAATGACCGTTCCCAGCTTGTGCCGCTCAAGGCGATCGCTGCCAGGCAGAATATTACGGTCAAGTACATGGAGCAGATCATGACTCCGCTTTCCCGCGCCGGCTTTGTCACCTCGGAGCGGGGGGCCAACGGCGGCTACCGCCTGTCCCGCTCACCGGAGAACTACCGTGTGGGCGATATTCTGCGCGTGATGGAGGGATCTATCGTACCGGTGGCCTGTCTGGAGGACAACGCGGCCTCCTGTGCCAATGCGGATAATTGTGTGACGCTGTCCTTCTGGCGGGGACTTCAGAAGGTCATCGACGACTATGTGGATTCCAAAACGCTGGCCGATCTGAAGGATGAATATCTGGCTTCCCAGAGCGATTTCAGTATCTGACAACAATTCCCTTAAAACATAGAAAAATAGTATGAAAATAAAACGAAACCTATTGACAGGCTGCTGAAAGGGCTTTATAATCATACCATGACGATAGGAAATAAGGCATTTCGAAACACATACCCGACATAAAGAATGGAGATAAGGATTATGAGCAGTATTTATGAGGGAACACTGGCATTGATCGGCGGGACACCGCTGGTGGAATTTAAAAATCTTGAAAAAGCACTCGGTCTGAAGGCACGTCTGGTGGGCAAGCTGGAATACCTGAATCCGGCCGGTTCTGTCAAGGATCGTATCGCCAAAGCCATGATTGAGGATGCCGAGAAGAGCGGCAAGCTGAAGGCAGGCTCCACTATCATCGAGCCGACCTCCGGCAATACCGGTATCGGCCTGGCCTCCCTGGCGGCCTCCCGCGGTTACCGTATCATCCTGACGATGCCGGAGACCATGAGCGTGGAGCGGCGCAACATCCTCAAGGCTTACGGTGCCGAGATCGTCCTGACTGAAGGTACCAAGGGCATGAAAGGTGCCATTGCCAAGGCCGAAGAGCTGGCCAAAGAGATACCGGACAGCTTCATTCCCGGACAGTTCACGAACCCGGCCAATCCGAAGGCCCACTATGAGACCACAGGCCCGGAGATCTGGCGGGACACCGACGGTACGGTTGATATCTTTATCGCCGGTGTCGGCACAGGCGGTACCGTCAGCGGTACCGGCCGTTATCTGAAGGAGCAGAAGGCCGGCGTCAAGGTCATCGCGGTGGAACCGAAGACCTCCCCGGTGCTGTCTGAAGGCCATGGCGGTCCGCACAAAATTCAGGGTATCGGTGCCGGCTTTGTCCCGGATACCCTCGATACCGGTATCTACGACAGCGTCTTCCCGGTGGCAAATGAGGATGCCTTCGCGACCTCCAGGCTTCTGGCAAAATCCGAAGGTATTCAGACCGGCATCTCTTCAGGCGCGGCCCTCTATGCCGCCATCGAACAGGCAAAACTGCCGGAAAACGAAGGCAAGCTGATCGTGGCTCTGCTGCCGGATTCCGGTGACAGATATTATTCCACAGCTTTATTCCAGGAGTAAGAGCAAGATTTTAGACATAGTTTTCCTTGAGGAGGGATCTTCGGATCCCTCCGCCTCTTTATCTCCGGCAAGAAACGTTAAACAGAGAAAAGAAAAAAATTTCAAAAGTTATTGACATTCAAATCAAACAAGGTATAATAGACGTTGCTGTTGATGAAACAGCCAAGCCTGTGAGAGTAGCTCAGCTGGATAGAGCGTCTGGCTACGGACCAGAAGGTCGCGAGTTCGAATCTTGTCTCTCACGTATAGCCGCAGATCTGATCTGCGGCTATTTTTTATACCCGATAAAGATCTGCTGATAACCTGACAGCAGGAAGATAGAGGAGGAAAGAACCTATGACACCCGGAACCCTGGATGGCGGAACGCAAAAACGGTATTATGAGGACGCCTACGCGACAGCATTTGAGGCTTCTGTGCTGGCCTGTGAGAACCGGGACGGCCTCTGGCATGTGGTGCTCGATCAGACGCTGTTCTTCCCCGAGGAGGGAGGGCAGTCGCCGGATAAGGGAACACTGAACGGCATCACCGTTGTCGACGTTCAGATCAAAGACGCGGTGATTACTCACGTCACGGAAGCGCCTCTTGCCGTCGGCACCCGGGTGGCGGGGGAGATTGACTGGCCTCACCGCTTCTCCAATATGCAGCAGCATTCGGGTGAGCATCTCTTCTCCGGCATCGCCCATAACCGTTTCGGAGTCGACAATGTCGGCTTTCATCTGAGTGACCGGGAGGTGACGCTGGATTTTGATAACTATCTGACGCCGGAACAGGTTGCTGAGACAGAGAGGGCCGTCAACGAGGCCATTACCGCCGATATCGAAAGTGTCGTCATCTATCCGTCGAAGGAAGAGGAAGCCGCCTATGATTATCGCTCAAAGATCGCCATCGACGGACAGGTAAGACTCATCAGCTATCCGGGCTATGACCTGTGTGCCTGCTGCGCACCCCATGTCAGACGTACCGGCGAGATCGGTCTTCTTAAAGTCATGTCCTGTCAGAAATATAAGGGCGGTGTGCGCATCAGCATTCTCTGCGGTGAGAGAGCCATGGCGGCCCTGTGTGCCGAGCATGATGAGCTCATCAGGACAGCCCGTTTCCTGAGTGCCCGGCCGACGGAGGTCTATGATCTGGTGAACGGTCTTAAAGACGAGATTGCGGCATTGAAGAGGCAAATCGCCACACTGGAAGAAGAGAAGATGCAGGAAGTGCTGTCCCGGATACCGGCAGAGGCTGAGAATATCGTCCTCTTTTTCGCCGGCGGGGACAGCAAAGCGGCCCGTCAGGCTGTCAACGCGCTGACAGCCGCCCACGGCGGTTACAGCGCGCTGTTCATCGGCAATGACGCCGAGGGGTATCATTTTATCATCGGCTCTGCCAAAAAGAGTGCCCAGACCGTGCTTAACCGGCTGAAGGAGAGCCTGACAGTCAGAGGCGGCGGCCGCCCCGAAATGGTGGAGGGCACGGTCTTCGGCAGCGAGGCTGCCATCCGGGCCTCCCTTCAAGTCTGATCATCGGTAACTGTCAGGGATGCCCCAAGGCGTCCGTCAGCGATAGCCGTCGGGATTCATGGACTGCCAGCGATAGGAATCGCGGCACATATCGGCCAGGGAGCGCTCAGCCTTCCAGCCCAGGAGGCGGTTAGCCTTCGACGGGTCGGAATAACAGGCGGCAATATCGCCGGGACGGCGGCCTTCGATGCGGTAGGGCACCGGAAAACCGCAGGCCTCACCGTAGGCACGGATCACATCGAGGACAGAATAGCCGATGCCGGTGCCGAGATTGAAGATATTGACGCCTTCCAGATGTTCCATGGCCTCGATGGCCCGGATATGGCCGATGGCCAGGTCCGTCACATGGATATAATCGCGGACGCCGGTGCCGTCGGGAGTGTCGTAATCGTCGCCGAAGACATGGACATATTCCCGGCGTCCCAGGGCTGTCTGGGCGACATAGGGCACCAGGTTGTTCGGAATGCCCTTGGGATCCTCCCCGATGAGGCCGCTCTCATGGGCACCGATGGGATTGAAATACCGCAAAAGCATGATGCGCCATGCGGCATCGCTTTTGTAAATATCTGTCAGAATGCGCTCCTGCATCGCTTTGCTGGCCCCGTAGGGGTTCGTGGTCTCGCCGAGGGGGCAGTCCTCTGTGATCGGCACAAAGGCCGGATCGCCGTAGACGGTGGCTGAGGAAGAGAAGACGAGGCGGCGGCAGTCATGCCGGCGCATCACATCCGTCAGCACCAGTGTACTGTCGAGGTTATTGCTGTAATACTCGATTGGCATTCGTGTGGATTCTCCGACAGCCTTATAACCGGCAAAATGAATGACGGCATCAATATTTTCCTTCGTAAACAGCACATCCAACGCCTGCCGGTCTGTCACGTCGATGGGATAGAAGACAGGCCGACGGCCGGTGATCTGCTCAATACGGTCGATGACAAGAGCCTGAGAATTATAGAGATTGTCGGCGATAACGACATCAAAGCCGGCCGACAGAAGCTCGGTGACAGTATGACTGCCGATGTAGCCGCAGCCTCCGGTAACCAGTATTGTCATGGGAAACCCTCCTTCAGTGGAAACGGATAGCGGGTGAACTGATTATGATTATAGAACGAATCATCTTTCATGTCGATGTGAACTCGGCGTATTTGTCCTGGTCGGCCGCCGACCGGGCACAGCGCGGTGTGGAAGGTCCCGATCTGCTGACGGTGCCCGCCGCGGTCACCGGGGACCCCGAAAGCCGCCACGGCGTCATCCTGGCCAAATCCATTCCGGCGAAGGCCTTCGGCATCCATACCGGGGAACCGACAGCTGCCGCCCTTCGGAAATGTCCCCATCTCTATCTGATCAAGCCTGATTTTGATCTTTACCAACGTCAGTCTGAGGCCCTGATGACTCTTCTGAGATCCTATGCGCCGGTGGTGGAGCCGGTGTCCGTCGATGAGGCCTTCTGTGATTTCACCGGAACCGGCCGCCTGTACGGTGATCCCTGTGTCCTGGCCGACAGGCTCCGGGCCGAGATACGCACAAAACTGGGCTTTACGGTCAATATCGGCATCGCGGACAATAAGCTGCTGGCCAAGATGGCCTCTGATTTTCAGAAGCCGGACAGGACCCACACCCTGTTTCCCGACGAGATTGCCTCAAAGATGTGGCCTCTTCCCGTCGGGGAACTCTACGGTGTGGGACGGGCCACGGCGGAGAAGCTGGAAAAGGCGGCCATCATGACCATCGGCGACGCCGCCAGGGCGCCTCTTGCCGAGCTGGTCAGGCTGGCCGGACAGAAGTGTGGCCGCTATATCCATGAGGCGGCCAATGGCCGCGGGGACGATCAGGTCCGTGCCGGGAAGGAGGCCGAACAAAGCGTCGGCAATTCCGTGACCCTCAGGGAGGATCTGACACCGGAGAACCGGGACAGACTTCTGCGGCCGACCCTGTTATCCCTCGCCGAGAGCGTCGGATCCCGGCTCCGGCGCAAGGGGCACGCCGGCCGGACGGTAACGCTGACAGTCAAAACGACAGCCTTCCGCACCCGGAGCCGCCAGACACAGCTTAAGGAGCCCACCGACAGCACAGCTGTGATCTTTGAGACGGCCCTCCGGCTCTTCGATGAGATCGGCGCGCGGGAATCCTATCGCCTGCTGGGCATCACCGTTTCGGGCTTTGCGGCGGGAGAGGGTCCGGTGCAGTTGAGCCTCTTTACGGATACGGAGGCCGAGGCCCGCCGGGAAAAGCAGAAAAAGCTCGACGCCATGGCGGACAGCATACGTGAACGCTTCGGCGGTGAGAGTCTTGTGCGGGGCAGTCTCATGAAATCCGGCGGCAAAGGTGATGACAGACAGACAAACCTCATCAGGAAAAATAAAAACCCTGAAAGGTCAGGCTTGACAGAATAAAGGTCCGCTGTTATTATAATGAAGTGCCGCGTCACGCTGCAGGCGAAACGCGCACAGAGCACCTCTCAGGAGGCGCATCACAGGCTGCTTTGGCACAGGTGGTAGCGCACCTCATTGGTAGTGAGGAGGTCTCGGGTCCGAGTCCCGAAAGCAGCTTAGAGAGCATCGGTTATAAGCCGGTGCTCTTTTTTTTGGTACCCGCAGAGCAGGATCCGGCAAAACAGACAAAAGGCCGGCGTCTTTTTTCTTCTGTTCCGGGCATAATGATAAAAATTTATCAACATTGATATAAAAATGTCAAAAACCAATTGACAAACCTTTAACAACCTATATAATGAGGTTGTCATTGAGATAAACAGGAGGTAATCATGGAAAACTACGCAATGGAAGTACCGGAAATCGTCGATTCACCCGAAGCGCTGAAAGCCAAGATGGCCGCCATGCGCTGCGCGCAGAAGACATTTTCCACCTTTACTCAGGAACAGGTAGATAAGATCTTCCGGGCCGCCGCCATGGCTGCCAATAAGGCCCGTATTCCGCTGGCCAAGCAGGCTGTCGCCGAGACCGGCATGGGCGTGATCGAAGATAAAGTCATCAAGAATCATTACGCTTCTGAATACATTTATAATAAATACCGCTTCACGAAGACCTGCGGTGTGGTGGAAGAGGACAGGGTCTACGGTATCCGCAAGATCGCGGAGCCGCTGGGCCTTATTGCCGCGGTCATTCCGACGACCAACCCGACTTCCACGGCGATCTTCAAGGCTCTGCTGGCTCTGAAGACCCGGAACGCGATCATTTTCAGCCCGCACCCGCGTGCCAAGGGCTGCACCGTGGCGGCGGCCCGCCTTGTTTATGAGGCGGCGGTGGCTGCCGGCGCGCCGGAAAATATCATAGGCTGGATCGACACACCGTCATTGGAACTGACGAATGTCGTTATGAAGGAATCTGACTGCATCCTGGCGACAGGCGGCCCGGGCATGGTACATGCTGCTTATTCATCGGGCAAGCCGGCCCTCGGCGTCGGCGCCGGCAACGTTCCGGCTATCATCGACAGCAGTGCCGACATCATCATGGCCGTCAACTCGATTATCCATTCCAAGACCTTCGATAACGGCATGATCTGTGCCTCCGAACAGTCTGTCACCGTGATGTCGGATATCTATGATGCCGTGAAGGCCGAATTCAAGGCCCGCGGCTGCTATTTCCTGAAGAAGGACGAACTGGAAAAGGTCCGCAAAACGATCATCATCAATGGCGCTCTGAATGCCCGCATCGTCGGGCAGAAGGCGGCTGCCATCGCCGAGATGGCCGGCGTCACCGTGCCGGAGGAAACCAAGATCCTTATCGGTGAAGTGGAATCCGTGGATATTTCCGAAGAATTCGCTCACGAGAAACTGTCACCGGTCCTGGCTATGTACCGGGCTGAGACGTTTGAAGACGCCATCGCCAAGGCGGAACGCCTGATCGCCGACGGCGGCTACGGCCACAGCGCTTCGCTCTACATCGACACGAAGGAACAGGACAAGATCGCTGCCCATGCTGCCGCGATGAAGACCTGCCGTATTCTGATCAATACCCCGTCCTCCCAGGGCGGCATCGGCGACCTCTACAACTTCAAGCTGGATCCGTCGCTGACGCTGGGCTGTGGCTCGTGGGGCGGCAACTCGATTTCTCACAATGTCGGTGTTATGGACCTTCTGAACATCAAAACCGTGGCTGAGAGGAGAGAAAACATGCTGTGGTTCCGCACCCCGGAAAAGGTATATTTCAAAAAAGGCTGTATGCCGGTGGCTCTGGACGAACTCGGCACAGTCATGCATAAGAAGAGATGCTTCATCGTCACCGATACCTTCCTTTATAAGAACGGCTATGTCAAGCCGATCGAGAGCAAGCTGGACGAGATGGGCATCACCCACACCTGCTTCTACGATGTGGCACCGGACCCGACCCTGGGCTGCGCCCTGGCCGGCACGGACGCCATGAGAGATTTTGAACCGGACTGCATCATCGCCCTGGGCGGCGGCTCCGCCATGGACGCGGCCAAGATCATGTGGGTTATGTATGAACATCCGGATGTGGTCTTCGAAGATATGGCCATGGACTTCATGGATATCCGCAAGAGAATCTATACCTTCCCGAAAATGGGCGAAAAGGCCTACTTTGTCGCCATTCCGACATCCTCCGGTACCGGCTCCGAGGTGACGCCCTTTGCCATCATCACCGATGAAAAGAGCGGCACAAAATACCCGCTGGCCGATTACGAGCTGCTTCCGAATATGGCCATCGTGGATACTGACAACATGATGACACAGCCCAAGGGGCTGACCTCCGCTTCCGGTATCGACGTACTGACCCACGCCATCGAAGCCTATGTCTCCATGATGGCGACAGACTTCACCGATTCCCTGGCGCTGAAGGCCACGAAGAATGTCTTCAACTATCTGCCGCGGGCTTATGACAACGGCAGCGATGTGGAGGCCCGTGACAAGATGGCCACCGCCTCCTGCATGGCCGGTATGGCTTTCGCCAATGCCTTCCTGGGCGTCAATCATTCTCTGGCTCACAAGCTGGGTGCCTTCCATCATATTCCGCACGGTATCGCCAATGCGCTGGTGCTGACCTACGTCATGCGGTATAATGCAGAAGAAAAGCCGACCAAGATGGGCACCTTCCCGCAGTATGCTTATCCGCATACCCTGGAACGCTACTGTGAGATTGCCCGATACAACGGCATCTGCGGCAAGAATGACAAAGAAACCTTCGAGCTTCTGCTGGCCAGGGTAGAAGAACTCAAGAAAGCCGTCGGCATCAAGGCCACGATCGCTGATTACGGCGTCGATGAGAAATATTTCCTGGAGACGCTGGACGATATGACAGAACAGGCCTTCAATGACCAGTGCACCGGCGCCAATCCGCGTTATCCGCTGATCAGCGAGCTGAAAGAGATCTATCTGATGGCCTACTACGGAAAGGAGTATGATTTATGAAGAAAGAAATCATAGTCGAACATGCCAATAAGACGGTCTACCGCGTCGATGACGAAGTCGTCAAGCTGTTCAAGCCGGGACATGCGAAGGCAGAGCTTTTCAATGAAGCCTGGATTCATGCCCATGTCGAAACAGCCGGCATCCCCGTGCCGGAAGTCCGTGCCGTCAAATGCCTCGACGGCCGCTGGGCCCTCGTTCAGGAATACATCGAAGGCCAGACACTGCAGCAGATGATGGATGAGAAGCCGCGTCAGTACAAAAAACTGATCGACAGGCTCATCGACATCCAGCTGGAAGTCTCCTCCCACAAAGTGCCGCAGCTCAACAATACCCTGGACAAGATGGCCAAGAAGATCAACACCCTGAAGGAAATCGATGCCAGTACGCGGTATGAGCTGCTTCAGAGAGTTCACGGCATGAGCCGCCATACCAAGCTGTGCCATGGTGATTTTGTTCCGTCCAACGTCATCATCCTGAAGGATGGCCGTTACAAAATTCTTGACTGGGCCCACGCCACACAAGGCAACGCCGGTGCTGATGCCGCCATCACCTACCTGCGTTTCTGCCTGACTGATGAAAAACTGGCGGAATACTACCTGAAATCGTACAGCCTCAAAGCCGACATGGCCATCCAGTATATCCAGCAGTGGATGCCCATCGTCGCTGCCGCCCAGCTGACCAAACACATCCCGGAAGAAAAAGATCTCCTCATGAAGTGGATCTCGGTGGTCGAATACATGTAAAAGCATTGAGCCAAAATGAATGCGCCCGGCTCCCCTGCTTGCAGGGGAGAGCACAGGGCGCATTCATTTTGGCGAAAGCCCACAGCGAGCGGCCGTCAGGGCGCGAGCTGTGGCTCAATGCTTTTACAAGCGTACAGCGTCGAGTATAGCAACGCCCGGCTCCCCTGCTTGCAGGGGAGAGCACAGGGCGCGAGCTGAGGCTCAATGCTTTTACAAGCCAGACATAGTTGAACTCCAAAGAAAGGAGGCGTAACGCATGGCCAGTTTTACTAAAAAAGCCATTCGGGATTCATTTGTGAAACTATTGAACGAGAAGCCTTTGAGCCAAATTACCATTCGGGATATTGTAGATGACTGC